>WYBJ01000296.1 GCA_011525945.1 Burkholderiaceae bacterium
AACGACATTGTGACTTTGATCAGCAGTCTGTCGCCGCGATGTTCACCGAAAGCGCCATCCGCATCGCTACTAACGGCGTCAAACGCATCAAGTCCGACAGGCTGCTAGTCGGAGGGAAAGTCATGCGCTTTTGTAAAGCCGCGGCTCTTGCTGTCATCACCGCCGCAGCGCCCGCGGCCGCACAGAACTTTCCCGAGCGCGGCGTCAGCATGGTGGTGGCTTTTTCCGCTGGCGGGTCGACCGACCAGATGGCGCGCACGCTCGCGCAGCGCCTGGCCGAGTTGTGGCGCCGGCCGGTGGTCGTGCTCAACCGCCCCGGGGCCGGCGGTAACATCGGCGCGGAGTCCGTCGCGCGCGCGACGCCGGACGGATATACGCTGCTGGTCGGCACGACCGCCCTGGCGATCAGCCCGAGCCTGTACAAGGCGCTCGGCTACGACGCGCTGAAGGATCTTGCGCCGGTGACCCAGCTTGCCATCACGCCGAACGTGCTGGTGGTGCATCCCTCGGTGCCGGCGCGTTCGGTGCGCGAGCTGATCGATCTGGCGCGGCGCGAGCCAGGTGCGCTCATCTCGGCGTCCGCCGGTCCGGGAACGTCCAATCACATGACGTTCGTGCTGTTCGCGATGCTGACCAAGACCGACATCCTGCACGTACCGTACAAGGGAGCGGCGCCCGCGCTAACCGCGGTCGTGGGCGGCGAGGGTGCGATGACTTTCGTTCCGATCAGCGCCGCGATCCCGTTGGTGAAAAGCGGGCGCTTACGAGCGCTCGGCGTGACGACTTCAACCCGGGCGAGCGCCCTGCCGAGCGTTCCTACCATCGCCGAAGGCGGCGTACCGGGCTACGAGGCATCGTCATGGACCGGCGTGCTGGCGCCGGCGGCAACCGCACCGGCGATCGTGAACCGCATCCATGCGAGCATCGTCGAGAGCATGCGCAGCCCGCAAATGCGCGCCGCCATGCAGGCCTCGGGTGTGGATCCGTTGGTGAACACGCCGCAGCAATTCGCGCAAAGTCTGCGTGCGGAGATCGCGAAGTGGGCCAGAGTCGCGAAAGCGGCTGGACTGGCCGTGCAATAGCGTGTCACCGAGCACCGAAGGCGTACGCGGCCAGGTTGGCTAACGGCGGAGCAGCGCCTCGATCTCGGAAAAGGTTTGTGCGATTTCAGTCGGGTTGACCGACTGCGAATTGACGCCGAGTTGGCGCGCGATCTGCGTGGCGGAAAAGATACCGCGGATGCGGCCGTCGGGATCGGTCACGAGCGCGTGCTGGCGACCGCTCTGGCGCAGCGTGGCGACGATATGACCCACCTTGGCAGCGCGGACATCGCCGAAGTCGAGCGCCTCCAGCCGCTCCACCGGAGTCATCACGTCCCGGACGACGATCTCCTCGTGCCGCACCCCGTGCGCTTCGACGAAGCGCATCGGCTTTTCCCCCAGGATATCGCGCGCGGTCACCAGCCCGAGCACGCGCCGCTGCGCATCGATCACGAGCAGAGAACGCACGCCGCGTTGCTTCATGCGTGCGAGCGCCTCGTCGATGGTGTCGTTCAAACCGATGACGACCGCGCTCACGCGGCCTAGATCGGTCATCACGGCCAGGGCAGGATCTTCGATACCAACGCGTGCCGGGTTTTGCTGCTCGGGCGCGCAGAATCCGACCCCGGGGTTGAGCAGCGCGGCTGGCAGGGGTTGAAACGTGCGTGGCATGATGCCTCCTGCAATCGAACGCCGGAACAGCTCACCGTCGCCGGCCGGCGCCGCGTCAACGCCATGATCGGCTCGCGCTGGCGAGCTCGCAAGCCGCTGTGCCGCGGAACGCGTTGGCGCGCCAAGGCGGCGCGCCATACCCTACTTCGCAGCCGGCTCGGAGGCAAGCGCGCTACGCGTGCCCCCCTCGGACATGCAATGCCCGCCGCCCTGATAGATGTCAGCAGGCGCCGTGCCCGGCGCCGGATCGCGCTTCAGGATCGCCTCGGCATACGGCTCGGAGGCGTCCTGCGGCCGATAGCCGAGGCGATAGGCGTTGCGGTTGTCGAACCACGCGCGCGCATTGTCGGAGATGCCGTACACGATCTCGAACTTGAGCTGCGGGTGCTCCAGCCCGATTGTCACGAGTTGCGCCATGTCGCGCCCGCTGATCCAGATTGCGAGCCGGCGCCGATCGATCGGCGCATGGTTCACGTTGCCGATGCGCATGCAGAAGATTTCCATGCCGTAGCGATCGGCGTAGAGACTCGCCAGCGCTTCGTTGAAAACCTTGGAAACCCCGTAGCGGCTGTCCGGCCTGGGGTAGACGGTGTGATCGATGGTCTGATCGCAGCGGTAGAAGCCGACCGCATGGTTGGAGGTGGCGACGAGGAAGCGCTTGACACCGTTGCGGCGCGCGGCCTCGATGGTATTGTGGAAGCCGACGATGTTGGCGCTGAGTATGTGCTCCCAGTCGTGCTCGCCGGATTGGCCGCCGAAATGGACGACCGCGTCCACGCCCGCGGTGATTTTGAGCGCGTCGGACATTTGCGCGATATCGCCGGCGGCGAAGCTCTCGCCCTCGGCGAGGTCGGTGATCGGGACGATGTCCGACAGCCGCAGACGGTACTTGCCGCGTAGCTCCGGGCGCAGGAAGGTGCCGATACGCCCGGCAGCGCCGGTCATGAGGATCGTTTTCATGGGATTCCCGTGGGCGGTGGGTCGAGCGCGGCATCTTGCCGAGACCCCGCGGCTGCGTCAATCGGTCCGAGCGCTTGCTGCGTAGCAGGGCGATCGAGGTATCACGCGCGGCGAAAGCCCGAATGCATGCGCCTGCGCCCGTATAATGAAGCAGCGGTAAGCGTGCGCAATCGGCGCCCTGCAACCCGCCCTGGCGCTGCGCTCATCGCCGCGCACTTACCTGGCAACGCAAGGCTTATGGACCTCTCCCACGCGATCGCGGACGAGTTCGCGCACCGGCAACTGCCGGAGCTGATGCTGGCGGCGCGCGCAGCCACCCTGGGCCGCCACGGCTCGCGCATTTCGTATTCGCGCAAGGTTTTCATCCCGCTTACGCGCCTGTGCCGCGATAGTTGTCACTACTGCACCTTCGCGACGGCGCCGCGCCATGTGCCGAGCGCCTACCTGACGCCCGAGGAAGTGATCGCGATCGCGCGCGCCGGCGCTCGGGCTGGATGCAAGGAGGCCCTGTTCACGCTCGGCGACAAGCCGGAGTTGCGCTATGGGGCGGCGCGGCGCGCGCTGGCGCAATTGGGATACGAGTCGACGTCCCGTTACCTGGAGGCCATGTGCGAGCGCGTCGTGCGTGAAACAGGGCTCTTGCCGCACGTGAATGCCGGGGTGCTGAGTGCGGACGAGATCGCACGCTTACGGCGTGTGTCGGTGTCGCAGGGACTGATGCTGGAGTCCACATCCGAGCGGCTGTGCGCGCCGGGCGGGCCGCATCACGGCTCACCTGACAAGGTGCCGAAGCTGCGATTGGATGCGTTGCGTGCGGCCGGAGAGATTTCGGTCGCGACCACCAGCGGCATCCTGATCGGCATCGGCGAGACGCGCGCCGAGCGCATCGAGGCGCTCGCGGCGATCGCCGACTTGCATCGCCGCTACGGTCATATCCAGGAAGTCATCATTCAGAACTTCCGCGCCAAGCCGCACACCCGCATGGCGCATGCACCCGAGCCCGCGCTCGACGAGTTGCTCTGGACCATAGCGATTGCACGCTTGTTGCTCGGGCCCGATATGAACATCCAGGCGCCGCCGAATCTTTCCGCGAATGCGCACGTATCCTTGATCGCGGCCGGTATCAACGATTTCGGCGGTATCTCGCCGGTCACGCTCGATCACGTCAACCCCGAGGCGCCCTGGCCGGCGGTCGGGGCGCTCGTGCGCTCCTGCGCCGAGGCTGGCTCGGTGCTGGTCGAGCGGCTCGCCATCTACCCGGCATACGCATGCGCGCCAAGGCGCTGGCTCGACGCGGGACTAGAGCGCGCTGTACTGCAACTCACCGACAGCGAGGGCTATGCTCGAACCGATCCTTGGCAGCCCGGCATCGCGACGGTGCCCACGCCGCGCCGCACGGGCATTCGGACATCCGGCGCTGCCGACATCGAGCGCATCGTGCAGCGGGCCGGTGCGGGTGAGCGTCTGGATGAGCCTGCCATCGTACGTTTGTTCGCCGCGCGCGAAGATGAGTTCGAGCAGGTATGCGGCGCTGCCGATGCGTTGCGCCGGGCGAGCGTGGGCGATGCCGTAACCTACGTGGTCAATCGCAACATCAATTACACCAACGTTTGCCAGTACCGCTGCAACTTCTGCGCATTCTCCAAGGGCACGCCCGCGCGTGGCCTGCGCGGTCCGGCGTACGATCTGTCGCTTGACGAGATCGAACGGCGCACGCGCGAAGCCTGGGAGCGCGGTGCAACCGAGGTCTGCATGCAAGGCGGGATCCATCCGAGCTACAACGGCGATACCTATCTCGCACTGCTCGCGGCGGTCAAGCGTGCCGTTCCCGCCATGCATGTGCATGCTTTCTCGCCGCTCGAGATCGCGCACGGCGCGGCCACCCTGAAACTGGGACTCGCTGCCTATCTTGAGCGGCTGCGCGCGGCCGGGCTCGGCTCGCTGCCCGGGACCGCAGCCGAGATCCTCGACGACGAGGTGCGCGCGTTGCTGTGCCCCGACAAGCTCGATACGCGCCAGTGGCTGGAGGTGGTCGAGACCGCGCACCGCTGCGCGCTTCCGACCACCGCCACGATCATGTTCGGTCACCTCGACCGGCCGATCCACTGGGCGCGCCACCTGCTGCATCTGCGCGACCTGCAGAGCCGCACGGGCGGCATTAGTGAATTCGTGCCATTGCCGTTCGTTGCCATGGAGGCACCTATTTACCGCAAGGGTCGCGCGCGCCCCGGTCCGACCTACCGGGAGGCTGTGCTCATGCATGCGGTTGCGCGCTTGGCGCTGCACCCGCTCGTCCGTAATATCCAGGTATCGTGGGTGAAGATGGGTAACGCGGGCGCAGCGGCATGTCTCGAGGCGGGTGCGAACGATCTGGGCGGCACCTTGATGAACGAGAGCATCTCGCGCGCGGCGGGCACTCAACATGGTCAGGAGCTCGCGCCCGGACAAATGGACGCGCTCGTTCGCTCGCTCGGCCGAACGCCGGTGCAGCGCACCACGCGCTACGCGGCGGCACCGGCCGAACGTCGCGAGGCGGCTTATCGGGCGCGGCCCCTGCTGCCGATTGGATCCGTTGCTGCATCGGCGGACCCAAGCGGTGACCGGGTTCGCCCGACCGCGCACTCGTTGATCCAAGGATGAGCCGTGCGCAGGCGTCGTCCGTCGACGCGGGAGAACTGCAGGACGGTCGGATCGCCGCTCGTGGCGCGCACCCCGTGCGCTCCGGATGCGCCAACGCTGCGCGCGATCCCCCGTGTGGACGCGGCTCGAGGGAGCGCTGCACCAGCCCTGTGCGTTCATTCCTATCCCGTTGGGCCGCTTGCTTCTTGGTGGCCATGGCTGCCATCGTTGCGTCGCCGGCGAGCGCTTTCGATTTCGGGGATGTGATTCAGATCGCGGGCGAGCTTGCCGGGCGGCCTTACCGGCCGCGCACCGCGGCTGTTCCGGAGGCGCTGCGCAAACTGAGCTTTTCCGAGTACCAGCAGATTCGCTACAAGCCCGAGCGCAACCTGTGGCATCGTGCCGGAATTCCGTTCGAGGTGAGCATGGTGCACCTGGGGAATGCGTTCGAGCAGCCGGTGGCGGTGCACGAACTGTCCTCCGATGGCAACCGCCGACTCGTCTTCAACCCCAGCCAGTTCGACTACGGGTCATTGAAGCTGCCGCAGCTCAAGGCGGGCGAGCTTGGTTTCGCCGGCTTGCGCGTGCACTATCCGTTGAACGATCGCACCCGCAAGGACGAGGTCATGGTGTTCCTCGGGGCGAGTTATTTCCGCGCGCTGGCGCAGGGGTTGCGCTATGGCTTGTCGGCGCGTGGCCTGGCGATCGATACCGGGGAAGCCTCGGGCGAGGAGTTTCCGCGCTTCGTCGAGTTCTGGCTCAATCGGCCGGCACCTGGCGATCGTGCGCTCATCATCTTCGCGCTGCTCGACTCGCGCCGCGCGACCGGCGCGTTCCGCTTCGTGCTGCGGCCCGGCGCGCCCACCCGCATGGAGGTGCGGGCGCGCATCTACTTGCGCGAGAACGTCGCCAAGCTCGGTATTGCGCCGCTCACCAGCATGTATTTCTATGGCGAGAACCAGCCGTCGGCGACACCGATGTTACGTCCCGAGGTGCACGATTCGGACGGCCTGTCGATTCACTCGTCCAGCGGCGAATGGCTGTGGCGCCCGCTGCAGAATCCGC
>WYBJ01000297.1 GCA_011525945.1 Burkholderiaceae bacterium
GCCGAACTACCAGGCCGGCCCTTACTTCCGCAATGGAGGCCAACCTGCGAGCCTCAGCGCCTGGACGCGAGAGGAAAACAACGCCGCGTGTCAGGACTTTTTCAAGGATACGCTGGAGACGATGCAAAAAGCGTATCTGCGCCCGACCTTCGACGGCTACGTCGCGCATTTCCGCCGCGCAGGCACGCGCATTCGTGACTTCTTGCGCGGCGAGTCCACGTCGGCAGCGCTCGCCGACTGGATCCGGCAGGATTACTTCGGGTGACGGGTGCGGCGTTGCGCATCCGTCTGAACGCCGCGCCGTGCAGATCGCCGTCAATGGCGCGTTGTCCTCCACCGGCCAGCGTTGCACGGCATCGTCGCGGCTCGTCGCGGTCGCGACAATGCCGGGCCGCTTCGTCGAGCAGTTCATCGAGCGCACTTACGAGATGGTCGTGGGACACGCGCTCGCACCGAAGACCCAGGTCGGTCCGGTTGCCTGTGCCGGCCAGCTCCAGAAGAACCTGGAATCCCCCGACATCCCGCGCGGTTAAGGCGCACGCGTGATCGGCGGCGAATGCCTGGAACCGCGGGCCCTTACGGCGCACACACCGGTAGCGGCAAGCCTTCCGCGCCGACGTCGATGCGCGTGATGTGCCAGCGACCTAGATTGGTCGTGAACATTTCCTCGCCGCGAAACGCCATGTTTGTCGGGTGCGCGATCAAGGTGGCAACGCGGTCTCGGATCAGCGGTCGCAGGTTGTCTCCGTTCGGATCGGTGCGGTAGATAACCGACGGCTCGTAGCAGCTGATGTATACGGTGCCGTCCCGGGCGAGCGCCAACCCGTCCGGAAACTCCGTCACCCCGTCGACAAAAGTACGCGGCTCACCCGCCTCGCCGGAAGCGCGGATCGGGATCTCGACCACGGCGCAGCGGGTCGACTCGACGACCAGCAACGCGTCGCCCTGCGGGCGCAGCGCCATGCCGTTGGCGAACGCCATATCGTGGCCGTACCAGAGGTCCGCTCCGCCGGTATCCAGATCGAAGCGCCACACACCGGGTCCCGGCGCGTCGAAGCTGAAGCTGTCGGAGACGTACATGCAGTTGCGGCGCACGTCGACAACCGGATAGTTCGGGATCCGCAGGCGTGCTTCGCCGAACGGCTCCAGTCGCCGCTGCTCGGCATCGAGCCGATACATGCGACCGTATCGGATGTCGCAGGCGAACAGGTTGCCCCGGTGATCGAACGCAATCCCGGCGATGAATCCGCCGGTGCTCGCCACAGCGCGCATCGATGAACCGTCGGCGTCGATGCGGATGAGGTCGCCGTTCTCGGTGCCGCACCATACGTTGCCGTCGCCGTCCACCGCCACCCCTTCCGGATGGGCGAGTCGTACCGGCTCAGCGAAGGTGCCGTCGAAGAACACTCGCGCCCGCTCGATTGGTAACAAAGGTTCCACGCTCAGATCCCTCTGCCACTGTCGCGCCACCAGGGCTCCGGGTTCACTGCGGTTCTGCCCCTCATGCACGGGTCGCCTCAAACCGGCTCCACACGACCGCTTGCGATGGAGCGATACAGCGCGTCTATCACCTCAACCGAGCGCATCCCGACTACGCCCGGCGCCTCGTTTACCGTTTGCGCACCCCGGCAAATGTCAACGAACGCGTGCACCGGCTCTTCGCACGTGTACTCGCCGGCACCCGGCGCGATCTCCACATCCAGATTGCGATCGTCGTGCCGGCGCACGGTGAGCCGCTCGCGCTCGACGTCGAGCAGCAGCATGCCTTCGCTGCCGAACAAGCGAATGTCCACCTGAAAGCGGGCGTTCATTGGCACGGTTCCAGCGCCGGACAAAACGCCGTTGACCCCGTCCTGGAAAGCGATCACCGCGGCATCGAAGATGTCCACGCCGGTGCGCGAAGGGCGCGCGCGCGCGTAAACCGATTGCGGTACCAGGCCGTTGTCCACAATGCGAAACAGTGCGCCCAGGCAGTGGGGGAACTGCCCCCAGCCGTAACCGCCGTAACGGGTCGGATCGGCCCATGTCGATGCCGGGGGCTGAAACATGTCGGACTCCGTCCCAGGATAGACCAGACCACTGAACAGCGCCTCCGCCGGCGATGCCATCTGCATCGAAACGTGCTCCAGCGTTCCGATCTCGCCGGCCTCGAACAACTCTCGCGCGCGCCGCAGGTAAGGCTTGAAGTTCCAACCGTGCGGGATCAGGATCTCACGTTCCGCCGATTGCGCCAGGGCCACCAACTCGCGCGCGTCGCGGGAAGAAGTAGTCATCGGTTTTTCGACCATCACGTGCAGGCCCTTTCGCAATGCCTTTGCCGCCTGTTCGAAATGCAGGTGATGAGGCGTACTGATCACCACGCCGTCGAGCGCGCAATCCGCGAGCATGGTTTCGTAGTCTTCCGTGGCGTAGGGAAAACGGAACGCATCGCGCACTTGCTCGAGCGCGGGGCGACCTAGGCGGCACACTGCAGCTAGCTCGGCGTGCGGGTTGGCCGCAACCAGCGGGATATGGTTGTGCGTCGCCCACCAGCCGGCGCCCACGAAGCCGATGCGTGCCTTGTCAGCCATGATCGCGACTTGCTCCAACAGCGCCGTCGGCGTCTTTCACGGTACCGCCACCGCAACCTTGCGGCCGTCCGCGCGGCTCGACTCGTAGCACGCC
>WYBJ01000298.1 GCA_011525945.1 Burkholderiaceae bacterium
GCAAGATCGTCGCTGTCGCACGCAGTCATCGATCCACTGCGAGGTTGAACGTCGGGCAAGCAGTTGAGGCTGGCGGCCAGCGCCTTCGAGCGGTGACTCGAGCCCACACGGCGCGAGGAGCCCCTGGCCGAGACGGATCGTGGCCAGATTGCCAAGCCGACTCCACCGGCCTCGAGAAAAGCGAGATTCGCACAGGGATCGCCGATCACACTGGAGAAGCCGATGATCATCCTTTCGCTACCAGTTCACGCGGCAGACCGAGCCCCATCTGAGCGATCACGTTGCGCTGGATGTCGGGCGTGCCCCCTCCGACCAGGTGAAACCAGATCGACCGCAGGTGAAACTCGATACGCCCGTGCAACGGTGCCTCGGGCCCACGAACAAGTGCAGCCGGGCCGAGGATCTCGGCGCCGAGATCGGCGAGCCTCCCGAGCAACTCCGCCGTAAGGAGTTTCACCATCGATGATTCGGCCGCCGGTACACGGCCCTGGTCGTAGAGCCAGGCGACGCGGTAACCGAGCCAACGTGCCGCGACGATTTCGGCACGCAGCTCGGCCAGCCGCCAGCGAAGCTCCCGCGCAGCGAAGAGCGCACCGGAATTGAGCAGGCGAGCCAGCTCGTCGCTCAGGCGAAGTAGCGTCCCGGTCCGTGCGATGCCGGCTCGCTCGAAGTTCAGTGTGTAGCGCGCGAGGTTTCGCCAGCCCTGGTTCGCCTCGCCGACCAGCAGCCACCCCGGAACCCGCACGCCGTCGAAGATCTCCTGGTTAACGCTCCAGCCACCGATGGTGCGGATCGGGCGAATCGTGAGTCCGGGCGATCGCAGTGGCACAAGAAACAGGCTGATGCCCTCGTGGCGGCTGTGCGTCGTCAGGTCCGAACGCGCCGCCACCAGGCCGTAATCGGCATCCTGCGCCCCGCTCGTGAAGATCTTCTCGCCTTCCAGGATCCAGTCGTCACCGTCCGGTCGTGCACGCAACCGCAGCGCGGCGGCATCCGAGCCCGCATCGGGCTCGGTCAGCATCCAGACCCCGGTCAGCTCGCCGCGCGCGATGCGCGGCAGGAAGTACTCCTTCTGGCGCTCGCTGCCGAAGGCCAGCACCGACTGGCCGACGAAGGCGACCGATGTTCGGTAGCGGGAGATCGGAGCGAATGCGTACTCGAGTTCCTCGTAGAAGATCGTCGTGTGCAGGTGGTCGAGCCCCAGGCCGCCGTAGGCGGGCGGCCAGTGCAAGCCGATCCAGCCCTGCTCGGCGAGCCTCGCATGGAAGCCAGCATGGTGTTCGGTCCCGCATTGCTCCATTTCGGCGAACAGGGCAGGCGTGACCTCGCGGCGCGCAAACGCGCGCACCTCCTCTCGGAAGCGCCGCTGCGCTTCAGTGAACGAGAATTCCATCGTCGGCATCGTCCTCGGCGATGCGCTCGCGCAGACGTGCCGGCCCCTCGATCAGCTGCTCGAGCTGCCGGGCACGGCGAAAGTAGAGCTGGATGTCGAACTCCTCCGTGAAGCCATAGCCGCCGTGGGTCATCATGGCCGCGTAGGTTGCCTGGCGCAGCGCACGGCCGGCCACGAGCTTCGCCATGCTCGCCATGCGGCCCGATCGGTGCCCCGATGCGCACGCCCAGGCTGAGTAGCGCACGAGTGCGCTTGCCTGCTCGAGCGCCACTGCGGAATCGGCCAGCCGGTGCTGAACGGCCTGGAAACTCCCGATGGGCCGCCCAAACTGCCGGCGTTCCTTGGCGTAGGCGACCCCGATCTCGATCGCCGCCCGCGCCGCGCCCAAGGCCCAAGCCGCGGCGATGGTGTTCGCATCGTCGACGACCGTCTGCCAGTCGTGCCACGCGCCCACGATGAGCGGGGCATCGGCGCAGGCCAGGCGCGCTGCCTCGATTCGCCAGACGCGCTCCAGGCTCGTCAGCCGCCGTGCGTGCGGCAGCGGGCCGAGTTCGGAGAGCGGGACGAGTCGCCACGCGGCGCGGTCACCGCCCTCGCGCGCGACTACGAGGATCTCGTCGGCCACGTCGCACGCTTCCACCAGATACGCCTGCCCGGCGCCATTCTCGTGTCCGACCGGATCACCGATCGCTGTAGCCGCGACGCGGCGGCCGGCGACGAGTGCGCGCATGCGTGCGCCCAAGCGCTCACCTGCACCAAACGCGAGCAGCGCGCGCGCGGCAAGCACGATGCTGCTCACCTGCAGGGTGGGAACGAGCGCACGCCCCATCTCTTCCGCGACGAGCGCGAGATCGAGCAGCGTGCCACCGCTGCCGCCATATTCCTCCGGCATCGCTACGCCGAGATAGCCCAGGTCGCCCATGCGACGGTACACGGGCAGGAACGCGCCAAGGCCGTCGCGCTCGACATCGCGCAAGCGCGTACGCGGGAATTCATGCTCGAGGAAGCGCCGCACCGCGTCGCCGGCGATCCTCTGGGCGTCGCTGGGCTCGAAGTTCATCGCGCCGGGTCCGAAAGCACCAGTCGCAAGTCGACCGCGGTGACGCCTTCGCCCAGGGCA
>WYBJ01000299.1 GCA_011525945.1 Burkholderiaceae bacterium
GCGGTCTGCTTTGACCTGTTTCAATCCTCGCCCGGCGCGAACGCCGGGCGCAACCGGCGGCGGACGACGAGATTCCGGCCAAGTTCAAGTTTCAATCCTCGCCCGGCGCGAACGCCGGGCGCAACCGATGCCCTATAAGTGGCACTTCCACGGTGTTCAGTTTCAATCCTCGCCCGGCGCGAACGCCGGGCGCAACTCGGTGTAGGCCGCGTACTCCCACGGGTGGAAATGTTTCAATCCTCGCCCGGCGCGAACGCCGGGCGCAACGTCAACAAGCTGCCCTCCTGACAGTCACATCATTGTTTCAATCCTCGCCCGGCGCGAACGCCGGGCGCAACCTGTCGGGATGGACGGGTCGTGCAACGGGTTACAGTTTCAATCCTCGCCCGGCGCGAACGCCGGGCGCAACTGCGCACTTCCAACCGATTGAAGAGACAGATGTTGCGGTTCTGGCTGCGCGAACCGCCGGAGATGCGAGGCGGAATCGCGCGTAACATGGTCGCCGCTCCAGCGAAAGCATGACCGTACAAGAGCTTGCCCGTCGCGCGAACCGAGCCGGCGCACCTGCGCCACTCGTGGTTCGCGCGCCTAGAGCACCAACGGCTTCTCGAAGTCTGTCGATCTGAATACGCCATGCTCTCTCACCTTGAGCTGATCTGCGTTCGTCAATCGGTACATGCGGAGATTGTCCTTCTCGAGATCGATCTCGGCCAACAGCCTGCGTTCGAGCTCCTCATAGCGCATCGCGTCGACCTGGCACTCGAAGACCGACTTCTGGACCCGTTGTCCGACGCTCTCGCACACCTTCGCGACGCGGCGGAGCCGGCGTCGGCCCGCCGCCGATTCCGTCGAGACATCATAGGTCACAATTACCAGCATCTCGGGCCTCCCTGGAGAACTCATGTCACGGCGAATTACCGGGCTAGAAAGGGTACATAGGCCGGCGTTTCGCCGCGGATGGCGCGCGCCAGTAGCCTCGCTTGAAGCAGCGAGACCAAGCCGAGCGGCGTTTTCTGCGCGAGAAGCGGATGGCCGATCTCCTCCCGCTTGCGCTCCTGGTATGCGATCACGACCGCTCTTCGAGCCTCGTCGCTCAGCGATATGGCGCCTCCTTCCCGCAAGGCGAACTCCTTCGCTTTCAGTTGTCCCCGGTTGACGAGTGTCAGCGCAAGGCGGTCGGCGACGACGGCGCGTAGCTCCTCCATCAGATCCAAGGCGAGCGCTGCTCGTCCGGGCCGAACCGCATGCAGAAAGCCGAGCTGCGGGTCCAGTCCCGCGGCTTCGACCGCCGAACGGCAGTCGTTCATGAGCAAGGAGTACAGAAACGAAAGCAGCGCATTCATGCGGTCGCGCGGCGGCCGGCGCGTCCTTCCTTGCGGCGCGAAATCTGCGCGCCGGTCGGGGCGCACGAGATGCGAGAACACCTGGAAGTAGGTCCTCGCCGTCTCACCTTCGATCCCGCGCAGTGCGTCCAGGTCCGACACGTGCTCGATACGCGCGAGCGCGCGCCCGATTCCGTCGGCAGCCGCATTCAAGGCCGCCTCGTCGTCGCGCGACCCGGTATCGCGCGCACCGCGCATCAATACATGCCGCGCGTTGCGGAGCTTTCCAGCGACCACCGCCCGTGCCACGCCCAGGGTGAAAGCCTCGTCGGCGGCGACGCGGTGCTGGGCTTGGCGCAACAGGATGTTGCCGCTGACCGGCCCTTCGAGTCTCGCCTTGAATCGACCGCTGTCATCCAAGAACACGAGGCTCTTGCCGTCATCCGAGAGACGATGAATGAGTGCCGGGGAAACCAGCGCACTGCCGAAGCACACGACCGTGCCGATGTGGTGGAGCGGAACCCGCAGCTTCTCCTCGCGCTCGACGTCGACGCGCACCGCGTCGTTTTCGAGGCGCAGGTACGCCTGCGGCACGGTCACGTAGAGGGTGTTGAGAAGCGCCCTCAAGATTGACCCCTCGGCGCAGGGTCGGTGCGCATGGGCGGCCAAGTTTCGATGTCTGGATCGAAGAGGGTGTGCGCCAGGCTCGTGAGACGGTCACCAGCCGAGACGATCTCGGGCTGGCAGATCTCCCGCAGGGAGCATTCCTTGCACCGCGAATCGTTGACCGGCCGTGGAAGGCGCCCTTCCTGCAGCATGTCCCTCACAGCGGCGACCGCGCCTTCCATGCGCGCTCGGAGCGGCGCGTCGATCTCCACCTCCCGCCTTCTGCGGGAGGAAACGTGAAAGATCGCCCCGTGCGGCACCGGCTGGCAGGTCATCTCCTCGAGGCAGACGGCTTGTGCCGCGAGCTGAATGTCGTCGTGCTCGCGCCTGCGGCGAGGTCCATGCTTGTACTCGACCGGATAAACCGTACCGTCGCTCCGGAACTCGACCACGTCGCACCTGCCCGTCAATCCAAGACGCTCGCACCAGACCGGCAAGGCGCGCTCGATGCGCGCTCCCGGCGTCGTCGCCGCATGCGGCGCGTCGACGCGTGCGTGTGCCGCCCGGCCGCGTAGCGTATGGATGTTCTCGTCGAAAACCTGCTCGACATGAATGAGAGCGCACTGGCGCGGGCAATAGCTCCAGTGCTGCAGAGCCGACAATGGAATCGCTTCGTCGATCATTCAACCGGCCACTGCCGGAAGCGCGCGACGACGGATCGTCGCGTTGCCAGCGACAACGAAGAAGCTTTTCGCGTCCGACGGATTGGCGAGCACCCGGAGAACTAATTTATTGAATATTACGTAAATGGCTGACAACCGTTTCGCTATGATGCGCGTTAATCGGAGTGGCGACACTTCGAGGGACGGGTATGGCGACGAAACGGTACAAACGGGACTTCAAGGAACTGGAAGCACGACGTCGGCGCGGCATGCGCATGCTGGCGCGTGGGGTGGCGCAGGCCGAAGTGGCGCGGGCGTGCGAAGTGAGTCGGCAGACCGCCTCGAGTTGGGCGCGGCGGCTGGCCGAGGATCCGCAAGGGTGGCGGCGCCGGCGGCTCGGTCGACCAGGGGCGATGAGCGCAGCCGAGCGCGCGAAACTGAGCAAGATGTTGATCTCGGGGGCCGTGGCCAATGGCTTTGCGACCGAGCTGTGGACCCTGGCGCGCATCGCGAAGTTGATCAGGCGCGAATTTGGCCACGCGTTCAGCACCGTGCATGTCTGGCGGGTCGTTCGCGAACTGGGATTCTCCAGCCAGCGCCCCACCGGGCGGGCACTGCAGCGCGACGAGGCGGCGATCCGAAACTGGAAGACCAAGCGCTGGCCGGCGCTAAAAAAAACGCCCGACGCCAGGGAAGGACCATCGTCTTCGTCGACGAATCGGGACTGAGCGAGCGCCCGACGCGGGTCAAGACTTGGGCACCCAAGGGGTGCACCCCGACCCTGCAGTACAGCTTCAACTGGAAACAGCTCTCGCTCGTTGCCAGGGCGAGTTTCTGGCGCATCTATTTCCGCTTCTTCCCCGGCGCGATCAAGGGACCACAGCTGGTCGAATTCCTCAAGGCCTTGCGCACCCAGATCAAAGGCAAGCTGCTGATCATCTGGGACGGACTGCCGGCGCATCGCAGCCGCCTGGTGCGCGATTACGTTGACTCGCTCGATGGCCACATCGTGCTGGAACGCCTGCCCGGATACGCGCCAGAACTCAATCCTGTCGAATATCTGTTCGGCTACGCCAAGCAGCGCGAACTCGCCAACCTGTGTCTGGACACCATCGCCGAGGTCAGGTGCTACGCCACCCGCCGGCTCAAGTCCATGCAGCATCGGCCCACGCTGATCCGCGCATTCTGGCAGCAGGCCGAGTTGCCGATTTAACGTCATGTACTTACGTAAACCTCAGTA
>WYBJ01000300.1 GCA_011525945.1 Burkholderiaceae bacterium
GACGGACTTGCGCCCGGCGCGACCATGATCGCGGCGCTGCACGCGGCGCGCGCCAAATCGCCACAATGGCTCGTCTGCGCGGTACCGGTGGCCGCGCCCGACTCGCTCGAGCGGGTGCGTGACTACGCCGACGAGACGGTTTGCCTGCAGGCGCCGAGCGCGTTTTACGCCGTCGGCCAGTTCTACGAGGACTTCCGTCAGGTCGAGGACGATGAAGTCATTGCTTTGCTTACACCAAGCGCCTCGGCAAGGAGCGCGCGATGACCTCCTATCCGTTCGTGCTGCGCGATGGTGCGGTCGCGCTGGAAGGGACGCTCGACCTGCCGCGCGATCCGCATGGAATCGTCGCGTTCTCCCACGGGAGCGGTTCGAGCCGACATTCGCCGCGCTGATGCAATGCGAGCGCCAAATCGAGATCGTGCCAGGCGCTACGCATCTGTTCGAAGAGCCGGGCGCCCTGGAGCATGGGGCCGAGCTCGCGGCGCGTTGGTTCTCGATTCACCTGACGCCTTCGCAAGCCGACTCGGAAGATCGGTGTCCGCGGCCGGCCTAAGGTTCGCTCCCGGGTGAGGGTCCCTCCGCTTTGGGCCTGAGCTCTCAGCGCTGTTCATCAGCCTGCTGCACCCCGACATGATGCGGTGCCGGCTACCGAACCGAAGCGCGCTGCACTTGATCTGGCGCAACTACCTACGCGCAGCGATCTGAAAGAATGAGTTGCTCGACTCGGAGAACAACCGTGTCGACATGATTTCGCCCGCAGCCTCACACGGCTAGCACGCCAGAACACGTGGAGAGAGGAGCGCACCCATGGAGCCCAGCGTCCACATTGCTTACGCGCTCCGCGGCGCCGGCGTGCTATGCGCAATGTTCTGGTTCGAGCAGGGAAACGACGTATTCGGCTGGTTTACTGGCGCGAAGGCACATGAGCACCCCGCGGCGTTCTTCATGCTTGGCGGCTATCATTCCGCGCCGAACCCGACTTGCTACCGCTCGGCTGAGAGCGACGTCTATTCAGGATGGCTCGTGATGTCGCAGTCGGGTGAGCATCCCATCGACCCGCCGAGCCCGCTGCCGAATGCGGTAGGGCACGAACTGGAGCGGCTTCAGGATGCCTTCGTCAAGGAGTGGCTCATCTACGACGATCCCGCGGCCGACCGGTCCGAGATCGAGAGGCTCCGCGATATAGGGTTGCCGGTGCTCGACCCCAACATCCGGCCCTCCAAGGTCACGAAGCTACATACGGATGCTGCGGTATGGACCTATACCCCCAAGGGCCGACCTCAATGGCGTGCGCTTTCTGGCCGCCCGTTGGCCGCTCGACTATCGGCCTGAGTGACGCGCCCGAGCTGCAAGATTCGCGCTAGGAGACAAAAGCCATGACTCGAGACGCCCAAGCGATGTTCGTTACGGAGTGGTTCCTGCGCGACTCGAATTCGGTCGTTGCGCAGCCGGATGCCCGGACCCGCGAACGTATCGAGCTCCCGCGCCCGCGCATGCAAGGGGGCCGACCGATCATGGAGGTCTTGAAGGACCGCGCGAGCTGCCGTCAATTCACGAACCAACCGTTGCCGCGACAACTGCTGTCGGACCTGTTGTGGTCGGCGTTCGGTGTAAACCGTCCGGCCATCCATGGGCGCACCGCGCCGTCCGCGCAGAACTGGCAGGAGATCACGATCTACGTGGCCAAGGCCGATGGCTTGTTCGTATACGAGCCGACCGAACACGCGCTTCTTCGGATGCGAGCAAGCGACATTCGCTCAGCGGCGGGCTTGCAGCCCTATGCCGGAGGCGCACCCTTGGATCTCATCTACGTCGCCGACTTCTCCCGCGCAACGGATGCTTCGGAAGAAGAGCGACACCTGTACTGCGTGGCGAACACGGGCTTCATTGCGGAGAACGTGTACCTGTTTTGCGCATCCGAGCGGCTTGGAGCCGTGGTCCGAGGCGCGATCAACCGGCCGCTCATTGCGGCCACGATCGGGCTCGGCCGAGCTGAGCGCGTCATCCTGGCGCAGTCGGTGGGCTATCCCAGCGCGGCGTCGGAGCTCGACAGCGACAAGCACAGCAAAATACACTGACGCTGCCAAATTAGGCTCGGGTCTCGGAGCGATTTGGCCGGCACAACCTCATGCGGGCATCCGGCCCCATGGTCACCGTCGTGCCGAAACGGCCACATTCTCGGCTGAGGGCCGCGCATAGCCATTGCGCATCGGCTACCGAAGCGAGTACGTAACGGCTGCCGGCACAGTCATGAGCAGCGCTCCCGAAGCGATGGCGCGCAGCGGATCGATGCCGAAGACGTCACAGACTCGGCGCGCGAGGGGAGGAACGGGAATCTTTTGCGTATCGACACGCAACGTCTTGCCGCTCGCTTCCGCAAGCTCCCACAAAGCGGTGAGCACTCCGCCCTCTGTCGGGTCGTGCATCGCGTTGACGCGCCCCGCCCGGATCGCCGTGCGTGCATCTCGGGTCACCCCGATCCCGGGATCGAACAGATATTCTTTTGCCGCCTGCAGTTCCGTCGGGTCCAACGCCGCACCCAGCCGAGCAGGAAACTCGCGCGTCAGCAGGGCAGTGGCCTCGATCGGGACACCCTTCGTAAGTAGCACGCGGTCACCGGTCCGGGCACCACGCGGGGAGATGAGCTTGTCCCGCTCCGCTTCTCCGATCATTGTGCCGATCGCAATCGGTCGATCGAGACCGGTCGTGATCTCCGTGTGGCCGCGGACTACCGTCACGCCCAATGCGACGCAAGCGTCGGTGACCTGCGTCATGATGGTCGCCGGCAGCGAGGCGCTCGTTGCCTTCTCGTGAAGCAGCAATGTGACCAGCAGCCACAGAGGTTGCGCGCCGGTCATAGCAATGTCATTGGCATTGGCCTGCACGAGGTAATAGCCGATGTGATCGCTGGCAAAGGTTACCGGATCGCTCTTGTAGACAGCCAGGCGGTCTCCCAGATCGACGACAGCACAGTCCATACCGATGCCGGGCCCCACGACCAGACGCCGATCCTGGACCGGTATGCGCGAAATGATCTGCGCCAGCAGCTCGGGCGGCAGCTTTCCGACCGGCAGACGCGTGGGAGTAACCACGGGCATCGAGTGAGTCATCCAGTCCTCCCTGCAAATGAGGTCGGCCGCCGGAGATCGTTCAGGACCTGACGCGCCGTTCTCTCGCGCCCCCTACCATGTTATCCGCCAACTCGCGGAGCTTTTGCGGCGCGTGGCGTGACGTCATGTCGAGGTAAACGGGTTCGCCGGCCTTCTGCTCGTAGAGCTTATGCCGCCGTTGCGACTCGAGTATGGGTATCGCTTGAGCAGCCTATGCGCGCGAGTACCGCAACCTCTCATCGCCCGCCATCGGTACGGGGGTGCGCACGAAGAACCTTCACGGTGCCGTCCCCGTGGCGTGGCAGAAGCTTGCCCGTATCGGAGTCGACTACGAGATTGCCACAGGAACATTCGGCACGCACGATTCTCGAATCGCGCCGTGGCCTGCATTGACGCGCGTCGATGACGACGGCCAGGCACGCGCGACGCGAAAGCTCAGCCGGCGATGTGATGCTTGCCGATCAGGTGCACCGTACTTGCCTGCGGCCCGAGTTCGCCCATCTCCTCGTCGAAGCGCACTTCGGCACCGACGATGCCGCGGCGATGA
>WYBJ01000301.1 GCA_011525945.1 Burkholderiaceae bacterium
CAGCGGGCACACAGCGCTCCCCTCTCCCCCCGGGAGAGGGGCTGGGGGTGAGGGAAGAGGAGCGGGCGCGGATGCGCCCATACAGATCGAAGACTTCGCCAAGCTCGACCTGCGCGTGGCACGTATCGCCAAGGCCGAGCATGTCGAAGGGGCGGACAAGCTCCTCAAGCTCACGCTCGACGTGGGCAGCCTCGGCACGCGCACGGTGTTCGCCGGCATCAAGTCGGCTTACGATCCCGCGCAGCTCGACGGGCGGCTCACCGTGATGGTCGCGAATCTGGCTCCGCGCAAGATGAAGTTCGGCGTCTCGGAAGGCATGATTCTCGCGGCCAGCGACGAGAGCGGCGGACCGTTCCTGCTTGCTGTCGACAAAGCCGCCAAACCCGGAATGAAAGTCAAATAGCGGCGAGAGTGATGCCGTATGATCGAAATCGGTCGACGAAGGCGCCAAATCGGGAATGAAAGCCACATCATCCTCTGTGCGCCGGGGCTTCTGCAGGTGCGCCGACGAAGGCGCCAACGACCATGGCGGCCTACACCCACCCTGAAGATGAAAGAGACTTGGAGGTCGACCATTTCTTTCATGCTAACCATGCGAATCGAGCATATCGAAGGATAGATGAGGCCATGCGCATCGAACGCATCGAAGCCGAGGCGATTTCCATTCCGCTCAAGCGCGATTTCGGCGGCAGCACATATCACGTCACCCGGCGCTGCACCGTGATCACGCGCGCGTTCTCCAACGAGGGCGTGATCGGTGAGGTATACAACGGCGACAACCGCGATCACTCGCCGCAGATCGCGCGCATGATCACCGACGAGCTCGCCCCGCTCGTCGTCGGCGAAGACCCGTTCGCGGTGGAGCGCGTGTGGCAGAAGCTGTTCGCGCAGACCATCGCTACAGGCGACCGCAAGCGCCTTCTGGAAGCGATTGCGTGCATCGACTGCGCGTTGTGGGATCTGATGGGCAAGGTCGTCGGCAAGCCCGTGCGCGACCTCCTAGGCGGCTTCTGCGACGAGCTTCCGATCATCTCGATCGGCGGCTACTACGTCGAAGGCAAGACGCACGCCGACATCGGGCGCGAGATGCGGATGTATCGCGACGCGGGCATGGCCGGCTGCAAGTTCAAGGTCGGCGGGCTCGCGCCGGCAGACGACGCCAGGCGCGTCGAGGCGGCGCGCAAGGCCGCGGGCGACGATTTCATCCTGGCGGTGGACGCCAACCGCGGCTGGGATGTCGAAGCCGCGATCCGCTTCGCGCGCCTGGTCGAGCCGCTCGACATCCGCTGGTTCGAGGAACCGTGCCACTGGTACGACGATGCCGCCATGATGGCCCGTGTGCGAGCTGCAACGAGCATCCCGATCACGGCCGGCCAGAGCGAGATCACGAGCCACGGCGTGCGCCGGCTCGTCGACGCGGGCGCGGTCGACCTCGTGAACTACGACGTCTCCGAAGGCGGCGGGGTCACCGACTGGCGCCGCGCCGCGGCGATCTGCGGTGCGGCGGGCGTCAAGATGGCGCACCACGAGGAATCGCAAATCGCCGTTCAGCTCCTCACCGCGATCCCGCACGGCACCTACGTCGAATGCTTCGCCGATCCCGAGCGCGATCCCGTATGGCAAAGCGTCTGGTGCAACCGTCCGAGGCCGAAGAACGGCATGTTCGCCTTGCCTGCGGGCAGCGGCTTCGGCATCGAGTTCGACCGCAAGCTCCTCGCGCAGTATCGCATCGCATAGCGCTCACTCGGCGTTCAAATCCATTGTTCTTGCCCTCCGCGGAGGATCGGATACAAATCGGATCAACCTTAACCCGTTCTACAACTCCGGTCGCCAGCATTTCGCCGTACGCGACACGTCAGGGGTTCCCGCAATGTTTTCTGGCGCGCCACCGCGCGCGATTCAGCGCCCGGCCCCGATCCGCATGGCTTGCACGCGAAACTCGCGCCGGCCATCCTCGATCTACTTCGTAATCGCAGTCAGGATCCCCTGCAGGATCGCAAGCGGTGTCGGTGGGCACCCGGGTACCGCAACATCCACCGGGATGATGCTGGAGACCGCACCGCAGCTCGCGTAACTCTCGCCGAATATCCCGCCGCCGCACGCACCGCAATCGCCGATCGCAACCACCAGCTTGGGCGCGGGCATGGCATCGTAGGTGCGCAGCAATGCCACCTTCATATGCCGCGACACGGGCCCGGTGACGAGCAGCATGTCGGCGTGGCGGGGACTCGCGACGAAGCGGATGCCGCGCCCTTCCAGGTTGTAGTGCGCTGCCTGGGCCATGTGGATCTCGAGCTCGCAGCCGTTGCACGAGCCCGGATCGACGTGCCGGATGGCGAGCGAGCGGCCGAACTGCTCGAGGATGGCGTCATCGAGGCGCTGGCGCGTCACGCGTAGCGCCTCGTCGGTCTCGGGCGGTGGCTCGGAGACGATGCCGGCCTTGGCGATTTGTTTCAGCAGGGTATACATGGGTTGGCTGCGTGGTGAGAAGCGAAGAGTGAAGAGTGAAGAGTGAAAGGTGAAAGCGCGTGCCGCGCCTCCCGTTATCGGATCAGGATACGCCGTTCATTTGTCGCCCTTCACCCTTCACTCTTCACCTTTCACTCTTCACCTTTCACTCACAAATCATGTCCGCTGTAACTCAAATTGAACGACTTATTGATGAGCGGAAAATCGGGCACGATGTTGTCGATCACCGCGCGCTCGAGTAGCGGCCAGTTCTGCCACGACGGATCGTGCGGATGCATCCGTCGCACGCAGCCGCCGGCGCCGGTTTCGAGCGCCACCAGGACTTCGCCGCGCCACCCCTCGACAAGTCCGATGCCGAACCCGCCTTCGCGGGCGACCGGCACGACCTCGTGCACCGGCCCGGCCGTTGCCCGGCCGAGCATCGCGCGGATGAGGCGCAACGATTCGAACACCTCGTCGAACCGCACCGACACGCGCGCGGCGACATCGCCCTGGTCGTGGATGGCCATGCGCACGTCGAGCTGGTCGTAGGGCGCGATCGGATGATTGACGCGCAAATCCCAGGCGAGCCCGCTGGCGCGGCCGGGTAAACCGGTGAGACCGAGCGCCTGCGCCAGCTCCGGCGCCACGCGCCCAGCGCCGATGAAGCGATCCTGCGCGCCGGCGTGCTCGTCGTAGATGCCGCGCAGGACCTTCACCTCCGACTCGATCGTCGCCGCGAGCTCGTACAGCCGCTGCGGGCCGTCGAGCGGCAGGTCACGCGCGACGCCGCCCGGCACGATGTAGTCCATGAGATAGCGATGTCCGAATAGCGCCGCGTTCAGGCGCAGCACCAGCTCCTTCAGGCGCCAGAACTGGAAGAAGCCGAACGCGAGCGCGACGTCGTTGCCAAGGTAACCGAGATCGCCCAGGTGGTTGTGCACGCGCTCGATCTCCAGCGCGATGCCGCGCAACCACACGGCCCGCATCGGCACCTGCATCGCGGCGATGCCCTCGGCCGCCTGCGCATAGGCCCAGGCATACGCCACGGTGCAATCGCCGCTCACCCGCGCGGCAAGCCGCGCGCATTCATCGAGCGCCATGCCTTCGGCGCGCTTCTCGATGCCCTTGTGCTTGTAGCCCAGGCGCTGCTCGAGCCGCAACACCGCTTCACCCACGACCGAGAAGCGGAAGTGCCCCGGCTCGATGGTTCCGGCGTGTACCGGGCCGACCGCGATCTCGTGCACGCCCTCACCCTCGACGCGAACGAATGCGTAGCGATCATCGGCCGGCGCGAACGCCGCATCGATCGGCACGCTCCTGCGCAAGGGGAAGACGCCCTCCGGCCAGGCGCCGTGCCGCAGCCATTTGCGCGTATCGGTGCCGCCCTGCGCGTGCACGCCGAGCAGATCGTAGACGGCTCGCTGCATGCGCGTCGCGGCCGGAAACAGATCCGCGAGACTCGCGTAACGCGGGTGTTCGCCCGCCAGCGGCAGGCGCAGGCAGAGCAGCCCTTCGCGCAGCGCGAGCACCACGTTGAGCGCGAAGCCGCGTTCGAGATCGGTATCGTCACAGCCCCACAACGCCAGCAGCCGGCCGCCGTCGGCCTTGGCGCGCTCGCACGCCGCCCGCAGCTGCGCCTCCGAGACCAGCGCGAACCGGGCGCTCACCGCGCCGGGAATGGGTTGGGTCGTCAAATCGTCCAGGGACATCACCGCGGCGTCCCCACTAGCCGATCAATGCCGCCGCCTGGCGATACCACTGCTCGAGGTAGGGCGGAATATAGAGCCCCAGCAGCAGCACCAGCGCAAGATGCACGAACACCGGCAGGAGCGCCGGTTGATGCGGCAGCCGCTTGGCGGTCGTTTCGCCGAACACCATCGGCTGCACCTTGCCGAGCACGGCGGCGAAAGCCACGCCGAGCGCGAACAGCAGCAATGGCGTAGCCCACGCGTGTTCGTGCATGGCGGTGGTGAGTATCATGAACTCGGCCGCGAACACGCCAAACGGCGGCACCCCCAGGATCGCCAGCGTGCCGATCATCAGACCCCAGCCGATGGTGGGATTGCGTTCGATCAAGCCGCGGATGTCGGCCATGTTCTGGGTGCCGGTCTTCTGTGCCGCGTGCCCCACGGTGAAGAAGATCGCCGACTTGGTGAGCGAGTGCACGGTCATGTGCAGCAGCCCCGCGAATGCCGCGACCGTCCCGCCCATGCCGAAGGCGAACGTGACGATGCCCATGTGCTCGATCGAGGAGTAGGCGAACATGCGCTTGATGTCGCGCTGGCGCGAGAGGAACAGCGCCGCTACCACCACCGAGAGCAGGCCGAAGCCCATCATGAGACCGCCGGAGAAGTTGCTGCCAAGCGCACCGTCGACGAGCACTTTGCTGCGCACCACGGCATACAGCGCCACGTTGAGCAGCAACCCCGAGAGCACCGCCGAAATCGGCGTCGGGCCCTCGGCGTGGGCATCGGGCAGCCAGTTGTGCAGCGGCACCAGACCTACCTTGGTGCCGTAGCCGACCAGCAGGAAGACAAAGGCGAGCGAGAGCACGGTCGGCTCGAGCTGGTGGCGCACCTCGTACAGATGCGTCCAGAGGAGCGAAGTCGTGCCGCCGCCAAGCACTCGCTCGGCTGCGAAATACAGCAGGATGGTGCCGAACAGCGCCTGCGCGATGCCAACGCCGCAAAGAATGAAGTACTTCCACGCCGCCTCCAGGCTCTGCGGCGTGCGGTACAGACTCACCAGCAGCACGGTGGAGAGTGTCGCGCCCTCCATCGCGACCCACAGGATGCCGACGTTGTTGGTCAGGAGCGACACCAGCATCGTGAACGTGAACAACTGATAGGCGCAGTGATACAAACGCAGTCGAGCCGCCGTCACGCGCCCGTGATCCTGCTCGATGCGCATGTACGGGCGGCTGAACATTGCGGTCGTGAACGCGACCAGCGCGGTCAACGCGACCAGGAAGACGTTGAACGGGTCGACGAAGAACTGATCGTTGAGCGCGGTCAGCGAACCGCTGCTGACGACTCGCGCCACCAGCAACGCCGCGGCGATCAGGGTCGCCAGGCTGAACGCGCCGTTGACCTCCGCCGCCCAGCGGCGGTGGCCGGCGAGCGCCAGCACGGCGGCCCCGGCGAGAGGAATCGCGAGCACCCAGAAGATTTCCACCGATCAGTCCTGTTTGAGTCTTTCCATGTGACGGATGTCGAGCGAATCGAACGTCTCGCGAATATGGAAGAAGAAAATGCCGAAAACGAATGCGGCCACCAGCACGTCGAGTGCGACGCCCATTTCCACCACCAGCGGCATGCCGTAGGTGGCGCTGGTGGCGGCGAACAGCAGGCCGTTCTCCATGGCGAGGAATCCGATCACCTGCGGCACGGCCTTGCGCCGCACGATCATCATCAGAAACGACAGCAGCACGCTCGCGAGTGCGATCCCGAGCGTGGAGCGGGTGACCGTACTCGCCATCTCCGAGATCGGCGTGGCCAGTGCGAACGCGAAAATCAC
>WYBJ01000302.1 GCA_011525945.1 Burkholderiaceae bacterium
ATCAGGTTCAGGTCGATCACGAGACCGATGTCGTTGTGTTCACGGGCGCAGGGGATGTGTTCTCCGCGGGCGGAGACATCCCGATGATGCAGCGGCGCATCGATGATCCCGAGCTGTTCAATCGGAAGAATCTCGAGATGAAGCAGATGATCTTCGGCCTGCTCGAGCTCGAGAAGCCGGTGATTGCGCGCATAAACGGGGACTGTATCGGCCTTGCGGCCACCCTTGCGCTCATGTGCGACATTCTGATCGCCGTCGAGGATGCGCGCTTCAGCGATCCCCATGTCAGGATGGGCTACGTCGCCGGCGATGGCGGCGCCGTGATCTGGCCGCAGCTCGTCGGCTTCGCGAAGGCCAAGGAGTATCTGCTTAGCGGTGACCTGTTAGGGGCCAAGGAGGCGGAGCGCATCGGTCTGATCAATTACGCGCTGCCCCGCGACCAACTGGACGCCAAGGTGAACGCCATGGCAGACAAGCTCGCGACGGGGTCGACCAAAGCCATCAAGTGGACCAAGACCTGCATGAACATTCCGCTGCGCCAGCTCGCGCATTCCATCATGGATGCCTCGCTGGCATACGAGGCCATCACGAACATGGGCGCGGATCATCAGGAAGCGGTCAACGCCTTTCGGGAGAAGCGAAAGCCCGCCTTCAAAGGACGTTAAGACGATGCGAAAGGCACTCGAACACATACGTGTGCTGGACCTGAGCCGCGTCCTCGCAGGGCCGCTCCTTGCGCAAAACCTCGCCGACTTCGGTGCTGACGTGATCAAGGTCGAACGCCCGCATCACGGCGACGAGTCGCGCACGTTTCCGCCCTACGTGAAGGACGCATCCGGCGCCGGGACGGGCGATTCGGCGTACTTCATGGCTATCAACCGGGGCAAGCGCTCGGTAACGATAGACATTTCGACATCGCGTGGCCAGGAGCTGGTAAAGGCGCTTGCCCGCAGTGCCGACGTGTTGATCGAGAACTACAAGGTCGGTGATCTCGGGCGCTACGGCTTGAGCTACGACGCAATTCGAGAGATCAACCCTCGAATTGTCTACTGCTCGATCACCGGGTTCGGCCAGACAGGGCCCTATCGCAGTCGACCCGGTTACGACTACATCTTTCAGGCGATGAGCGGCCTGATGAGCATTACGGGTGGGCTCGACGAGCTCCCGGGCGGCGGGCCCGCCAAGGTGGGCCTTGCCATATGTGACGTGATCACCGGCATATACGCGAGTTTCGCCGTGATGACGGCCTTGTCGCACCGAGACGTTACGGGACAGGGGCAGCACATCGACATGTCGTTGCTCGATACGACTATCGCGGCCATCTCGCATATCAACATGAACTATCTGATCGGCGGAGTCGTCCCGAAGCGCATGGGCACGGGTCATCCGAGCATCGTTCCCTACCAGATGTTCGAGGCGAAAGATGGCTCGATGGTGGTGGCGGTCGGCAATGATGGTCAGTTTGCAAAACTGTGTGCATCGCTGGGTGTGCCGGAGCTGGCGCATGACGAGCGGTTCCTCACCAATCCACTCAGAGTGGCGCATAGAGAGGAACTCGTACCGAGGCTCGCGCGTGCGTTCAAGGACAATACCGTGAGCCATTGGGTCGCCAGGCTTGCCGCTGTCGGTGTGCCCTGCGGCCCGCTCTACGACATCCCGCAAGTATTCCGTGATGAGCACGTAAAGGCGCGCGGGATCGAAGTCCGTATCAACCACCCGCGCGTCGGATCCGTTCCTGCGCTCGCGAATCCCGCCAGGCTTTCCATAACGCCACCTGCGTATGCTCGTCCAGCTCCGCTCCTCGGAGAGCATACGCGAGAAGTCCTGATGACCGAGCTGGGCCTTACGGTTGAGGAAATCGACCGACTTTACGCAGAGGGCATTGTCTGATGAAGAGTGCAGCTCGAAGGTCGTTGCTGTTATGCGCCGTCGTCGAGGGCGGCACGCTTGGCTTCGCCACTTATGCCGCGGAGTCTGGCTATCCCATCAAACCCATTCGAATGATCGTCCCCTTTGCGCCCGGCGGTCCGGGAGACGCGGTGGGTCGGCTCATAAGCAAGAAGCTGACGCAGAGCTTCGATCAGCCCGTTGTGGTCGACAACCGGGGAGGGGCTGCGACCATCGTCGGTACCGACATCGCGGCCAAGGCGCCGGCGGACGGTTACACGCTGCTACTCATCTCGACCACCCACGCGGTAAATCCCAGCTTGTACGCAAGACTTCCGTACGATCCGCTTCGCGATTTCGACCCGGTGACCTTGATCGCGTCGACCCCCTTCATGCTGGTCGTACATCCGGCGCTTGCGGCCACGACTGTTCCCGGGCTCGTGGCGCTCGCGCGTTCCAAACCCGGCCGACTCAACTACGGATCATCCGGCAACGGAAGCTCCATTCATCTGACCTCGGAGCTCTTGAAGATTGCCGCCAAGATCGACATGACGCACGTACCGTACAAGGGTAGCGGGCCGGCGTTTCTGGATTTGATCGCCGGGCGTATAGATCTCCTGTTCAGTAGCACGGTGTCTTCTCTGCCGCACGTCAAGAGCGGCAAGGTCCGCGCGCTTGCGATCACCAGTCCCAGGCGCGCGCAGGCGCTCCCCGATATGCCAACCATTGCGGAGTACTACCCGGGGTTCGAGTCGAGCTCGTGGTTCGGGCTGCTGGTACCAGCAAAGACGCCGAAAGCGGTCATCGATCGGCTGTCCGCGAGCACGCGTGCCAGCCTTCAGGATCCGAACATCAGCAAGTTCTTCATCAGCCAAGGCGCCGATCTCGGCGGCAGCAAACCTGCGGAATTCGACAAGTACTTCAGAGGCGAGATCGGGAAGTGGGCTGGGGTCGTAACGGCTGCTGGAATTCACCTCGACCCATAGGAGTATTCGCCCTCGACTGGGCGCGCGATAGGACCGGCAGCGACTGCTCGCACGAGCGCTGCGGGCAGGCAGCGCCCATGCGCGTGCATCGGACCGTGTCCGATCGCCGCCAGGTCAGCGCTCAGTCGGTGATCTTCACGCCGCGCAGCAGATCGCGCGCGATGACGATGCGCTGGATCTCGGAGGCGCCCTCGCCCACACGATAGTGCCGAACGTCGCGGTAGAAGCGCTCCACCGGGAAACCGCGGATGACGCCCATACCGCCGTGGATCTGCACGGCGCGGTCGACGACCCGCCCCACCATCTCCGAGCAGAAGAGCTTGCACATGCTGCCCGCGGAGCCTATGTCCTTGCCGGCCTGGATGCGACGCAGCGTGTCGTAGGCAAGCGCGCGGGCGGCGGCGATGTCCATCGCCGAATCGGCGAGCATCCACTGGATTGCCTGGCGTTCGGCCAGCAGCTTGCCGAAGGTCTTGCGCACCTTGACGTGCTCGATTGCCATCTCGAGCAGGCTCTCGGCGGCGCCGACGCACGAGCACGAAACCGACATGCGACCGTCATTGAGCGAGCGCATCGCTACCTTGAAGCCCTGGCCCACTTCGCCCACCACCGCCTCGGGCGGCAGGTAGCAGTCCTCGAAGGTGAGCTCCGCGAGCTTGATCGCGTCGGTCGCGATGGTCGTGTCCACGCGCGTCACCGCGAAACCCGGTGTGCCGCGCTCGACGAGGAACGCCGTGATGCCCCCGCGCGCGCGCTTCTCGGCATCGGTGATGGCCATGACCATGATCACGTCGGCGACATGGCCGCCGCTGATGAAGTGCTTGCGCCCGTTCAGCACCCAGCCTTCGCCGCGGCGCTCGGCGCGGGTGCGCATGCCCGCGGGGTCGGATCCGCCTTCGGGCTCGGTGAGCGCGAAGCCCGACTTGAGCTTGCCTGCGGCGAAGCCGCGCAAGTACTTCTCTTTCTGCATCGCTGTGCCGTGGCGGCTGATCGCCATCGGCGTCATGCCACTCGAGTAGTTGGCCGCGATGGTGAACGCCCGGTGCAGTCGGCTGAACTCCTCGAGCGCAATGCAGTACTGGAAGAGGCCGAGACCCGCGCCACCGTACTCGGTCGGCAGGCGCATGCCGCAGTAGCCGTTCTTCTGCATGACATCGAACAGTTCCTCCGGAATCTCGCCCTGTCTGTCGATCTCGCGCGCCCAGGGCTCGAGCTCCTTGCGCACGAAGGTACGTACGGCATGGCGCATAGCTTGCAGTTCTTCGTCGAGCTCAACGTCGAGTGCGTTCGTTTCCATCGTCGTCTTTCCTGAGTACCGGTGAGGTTCGAGTCGTCGTCGTACGCCCGGCTGCGCTCGCGGCGGCGAGCTGCGGCTGCACTGCCTCGGCCTGCGCGTTCGCGGCTGCGATGTCCTCGCGCAGCCCGCGCGCGAGCCAGTGCTTGTCGAGCGCAAAGGTCGCCAGCGGTTTGGCCGCGAGCGTTGCGGCTTCCACTTGGGCCGCGCGGGCGAGCGCGCCGGGCGCAGCCACGTCGGCAATCAGTCCTCGATTGTGCGCTTGGGCTGCGCTCAGACGTCGTCCCGTCAGCACGAAGTCTCGCGCGACCGCGGATCCGGCGGCGCGCTGCAGAATCGAGATGCCGAGGAAGGTGGGGATTCCGATGTCGATCTCCGGCAGCGAAAGGCCGGCGTGCTGCGCCGCGATCACACGGTCGGCGAGAAGCGCGAGCATGCAGCCGAGGCCGACGGCGTGGCCGTTCAGCGCGGCGACGAGCGGCTTGTCGAACTCGACGATCGCCGAGAGGCACGTCGTCACCACGCCGCGGCGGTGCGCCGCGAGCGCAGCGTGCTCGAGGTTGTCGGGATTCTTGATATCGATGCCGGCAGAAAACGCCTTGTCGCCGGTGCCGGTCATTACCACCGCGCCCACCGATGCATCTGTCGCTGCTTCGGCGAGCGCCGCGGCAAATGCCTGCGCGAGCGGCCGATCCGTCGCGTTCGCCGCTCTCGGGCGGTCGAAGGCGATCCACAGCACCCCGGCGCGTGCTTCGCGCGTGAGACCGTGCTGCGCCATGGCTAAGCTTCCCCGGCCACGCGTTTCACCACCAGCGCGTCGACGGCGCACGTCCCTGCGCCGCGTTCGAGGAGCACCAGCGGGTTGATGTCGAGCTCGGCGATCTCGCCGCGCAGATCGTGCGCCAGCCACGATAGCCGCACGATCTGGTCGCACAGGGCATCGATGTCGCGTGGCGCGCCGCCGCGCACGCCCTCCAGCAGCTCGTAGCCGCGCAACTCGCGCAGCATCGCGCGCGCTTGCTCCGCATCCACCGGCGCAGCGCGGTAGGCGAGGTCGCGCAGCACCTCGACGTAGACGCCGCCGAGGCCCGCCGCTACCACCGGCCCGTAGACGGGATCGACGACGGCGCCGAGCATGATCTCGGTGCCGGCCGGCGCCATGGCCTGCACCAGAACGCCGTCGAGTGCCGCCTCCGGCTGGTAGGTGCGCGCGGCCTGCAAGACGTCGTCGAACGCTTTACGCACGGCGGTGTCGCTTGCGACACCGAGGCGGATCGCGCCGGATTCGGTCTTGTGCGGGATGTCGGCCGATTCGATCTTGACCGCCACGGGGCCACCGATCTCGCGCGCGATGCGTACAGCCTCGTCGGCGTCGCGCGCAAGTGCTTCACGCGTGCAGCGCATGCCGTAAGCCGCGATAAGCTGCTTGCTCACGCGCTCGGTGAGCGCCCCGTGCGCGGAGTCCACCAGCGCACGCGCCCTATCGGTGTCGATACCGTCGGGCCGCGCGGGCGGATCGCGGCGGTTCATCAGGAACTCGCCATAGCGCATCGCCGCCCGGACCGCCTTGAGACAAGCGAGGGTGTTGCGGTATACAGGCACGCCGGCTTCGATCAGTGTCTTCTGGGTGAATGCGGGATCGTCATTGCAAGCGCCGATCCAGAGCACGACGACGGGCTTTGCCACCGCTTTCGCCGCGTCGACCGCCTGCCGCACGTCGCTCGCCTGGGACATGGTGAAGATGGGGATCGCGGCGTCGATATTGTCGTCACCCGCGATCGTCTCGATACAGCGCCGGAAGATGTCGGGCTTGCCGATCGCGGCGTTCGTGACGTCGGTCGGGTTCCCCGTCGTCGCGAGCTTGGGGAGCAGGTCCGCCAGACATTCCTTCGTCTTGTCGCTGTATTCCGGGAAGCTGATGCCTATGCTCGCGCCGAGATCAACGAGCAGCACCCCGTTGCCGCCGGAGATGGTGGTCGCGCCGGCACGCGTGCCCCTCGGCCAGCGCTTCGTGCGCAGTAGCATCGCCACTTCGGCGAGCTCGTTGCAGTCGTCGACGCGGATGACTCCGCACTGGCGCAGGATCGCATCGCACACCGCGTCCGCGCCCGCCATCGCACCAGTGTGCGAGGCTGCGGCATGGGCGCCCGCCGTGGTGCGTCCGAGCTTGACCATCACGATCGGCTTTTCGCGCTCGGCCGCCCGGTGCGCTACTTCGAGCAGTCTCGCACCGTCGGGGATATGCTCGGCCAGCACCATCACGACGTCGGTCGCGTCATCGTCGATCATGAACTGCATGAAATCGAGAATGTTGAGATCCGCGGAGTTGCCGCAACTCACCTGATAGCTGATGCCGAGGCCGAGCTCTTGCGCGCGCCACATAACATTGGTCTGACCCGCACCTCCGCTCTGCGAAACCACGCCGATGTTTCCCGGTGCTTTGCGCGGCCCGGCGATGGTCGCCGATGTGGTCATCGCGAAGCCGTCGACGAAGCTGACCATGCCGTTGCAGTTCGGACCCATGACGCGCACGCCCGTGCGGCGCGCGAACTCCGTGATCTGCGCCTGCATCGCTCGTCCCTGAGGCGTGCCGGTCTCGGCGAAGCCGCCGGTGTAGACCGTCGCGAAACGTGCCCCGCGAAGCGCGCAGTCTTCGAGGATATCCATCACGGCCGCCGCCGGCACGACGATGCCGACGTGGTCGGGCGCCTCGGGCAGGTTGCGCACGCTCGGATAGCACGCGAGCGCCCGTACCGACTCGAATCTCGGGTTGACCGGGAAGATGCGGCCCTGGTAGCCGAACTGCGTCATGCGCAGCAGGACGCGGCCGGCGAAGCGGTCCAGATCCTCGGTGGCACCGACCAGGGCCACGCTCGAAGGGCCGAAGAACCGCTTGAGGGCGTGCTCCTTCATGAAGGTTCCTGAATTGCAGCATTCATAGGGTAACCGATTTTTTCGCGGCGGCTCTCGGTGCAGTGTGCAGGCGATCGCGATCGCCACTCGCAGTTCTGGGAAAAGCTGGGTTTAGAATACAAGAGGAGGAGATCCTGGCCGCAATGCCCGCACATCGCTGCCTGCCGTTCGAAGGCAACCATTTCAACCTGAGCAAGCAACCCCCATGAACCGTACAGCTACCTTCGTTCTCGTACTATTCGCATTGCTCGCATCGAGCGCTGCGCTCCCCGCCGAGCAATACCCGAGTCGTCCGATACGCATGATCGTCCCGTTCAATGCGGGAGGCACGGCGACGATCCTCGCGCGGGCGATCGCCAATGGCGCGGAGCCGGTCCTCAACCAGACCTTCGTCATTGATAACCGCGGCGGCGCGAACGGCATCATCGGCACGCAGATGGTGGTGAATGCGGCGCCCGACGGCTACACGCTGCTGCACGTTTCGACCTCGATCGCGATCAATCCCAGCGTCTACAAGTCGTTGCCCTACGACACGCTGAAAGACCTCGATCCGGTGACGATCGTCGCGCGCGGCGCCGGCTACGTGCTGCTCGGCAGCCCCTCTTTCGGCGCAAGATCGGTCAAGGAACTGATAGAGATCGCCAGGAAGCCCGCAAGCAAGGTGGCGTACGGCAGCGGCGGAATCGGCAATTCCACGCATCTCGTGGCGGAGATGTTCAGCCAGGCGGCCGGCGTGAAGATGACGCACGTGGCGTACAAGGGCGTCGCCCCCGCGATCAACGCGGTGCTGGGCGGCGAGGTGCAGATCATGTTCATTCCGCCCACGATTGCGGTGGCCCACGTCAAGGCCGGCAAGGTGCGTGCGCTGGGTTTCACCGGCGCGTCGCGCTGGTCGGTCCTTCCGGATGTGCCGACGATCGCCGAGTCCGGGCTCCCCGGATTCAGCAAAGATTCGGGGTGGAACGCCTGGCTCGCCCCCAAGGGCACGCCCGCGCCGATCCTGCGCAGGCTGCAGCAGGCCGCGCACGTGTCGGTCCACAGCCCGAAGATCAGCAAGATTCTGAATGCGGGTGGCTATGACCCTCTCGCAAATACGCCCGAGGAAGCGCGCAAGTTCCTCGTCTCGGAAATCGAGGTCTATTCCAAGATCGTGCGAGCCGTCGGTATCCAGCCGCAGTGAGCATGCGTTGCGGTAACGGGCGGGGCGTACATATCCACGCTGCGCGCTGACTTATCTCGTTGTGCCGCCTCGCTACAGCCATTGCCCGCTCTCAGTGCAACCACTTGAAAGGAGTCATCCCTTGTCCGAGCCGAACCACACCTCGCCCAACGCGCAGTCGAGTACCGATGCTGCTCCACGACCCTACCGTCGGGTGATCGATGCGCATGTGCACTGGTATCCGCAGGCTTTCGTGGATCTCATGGTCCGCAAGGGTCCTTCGCATGGCGCCGTCATGGGCGAGGACGCCAAGGGCAATCCCGTGGTCGTATCGGTGCCCGGCTGCACGCAGAAATCGAACATGCGCAAGACCATGACGAATCTCGACGACATCATCGCCGACATGGACAAACGCAAGGTCGACGCCTACGCGCTGTCGATGACCAATCCACTGGTGTACTGGGCGCCGGCGGGATTCGGCCTGGAGCTCGCGGCAGCGCACAATGACGCGTGCGTGGACGCGCATCGCAAGTACCCGGATCGTTTCTATGGCTGCATCGTGCTGCCGATGCAGGACGTGCGGCTGGCGGCGCAGGAGCTCGAACGCATGGCGAAGCACGCGTGCATGCGCGCCGTGTTCATCGCCGAGCACATCGAGGGCAAGAACCTGCACGAGCGCGAATTCTGGCCGATCTACGAGCGCGCCGAAGCGCTCGGCCTGCCGCTTTTTCTCACCAATCTCTATCCGACCGGCGCCGAACGCATGAAAGATTTCTTCATGCTCAACACGCTCGGCAATCCGCAGGAGGCGGGTTACGCAGCGACCAGTCTCGTCTGCGGCGGCGTTCTCGACGCGTTTCCGAATCTGGAGGTTTTCCTGCCGCATGCCGGCGGCACGTTCCCATGGCTCGTCGGACGTCTCGACCTCGGCATCGCGGTGAGCCCCGAGCTCGAGCACATGAAGAAGCCGGCGAGTGAATACCTGCGTCGCTTTCACTACGATCTGATCACGCACCATGCGCAGATCATGCGCAATCTGATCGATCTCGTCGGTGCCGACCGGATCGTCGCGGGCACCGACTTTCCCCAGGCGATGTCGGTCAAACAGCCGGTGGATTTCGTTGAGTCGATTCCGGGCCTTACGCAACGGGAGCGCGAGATGATCCTGTGTGAGAACCCGGCGCGGCTGTTGCAGATCCAGCCCTGATGGGCCGTGCGCAGCCGCTCGGGTCGCGCTGCCGGTGCCTGTCGGCGCGCGTGTGCGCGCGATGAATCATTTGGCGGATGCTCGCCGAGCCGGCCCCTGCCGATTCTCACGCAGATCCGCTACGGCCGGCGCTGGCGCGACGTCCTTGGTGCGCGGCACCCGCTTGCTCAGCGCTTTTTGCTGGACGAGTGTCGGGACGACAGTGGCGTCTGCGGCGCGGCCTGGCTGCCATGCAGCAGTGCATCTACCTCGGATCTCGTCCAGCGCGACGACACCAGCTCGATAAAGTCGTAGACAAAACCCGGCGGGCGAGCGTTGCGCCGCAGGAATATCGCGGTCTTCGAGTCGGGAAACAGGTGCGATGCGTCAATTGCCTTCAGCCGCCGCGTCCTCGTCCGGTCGAATATCTGTTTTTGCAGGATGGCGATACCGACGCCTGCTTCGGCGTAAGCCATCACGGCCGTCGCATCCGTTCCCGTTATCGCGAAATGCGGGGCGACTCCGGCGTGGACGAACATCGCGCGCAGCAGCGCCGCGGTCTGCGAACCTCCCTCGTAGTCGATCATCGGGTAGCGAGCGAGGTCCTTGGCGGTCGGCTTTCGGATGGCGAGTATGGGATGCCCGGGTGGAGCAACGATGCAGCGTTCGATGCGATACGCGTCGAGCGTGAGCGTGTTGTCAGGCACCTTCTGCGGGCGTGCATCTACGCCAAGGTCGACGTCGCCCTTGGACACCTTTTGGGCAACATCGCCCTGCTGCAAATGCAGCGCGACTTGCGGGTAGCGCGCGTTGAATCGCCTGATCGGCTCCACGAGACCGTAGCTCGCCTGCGTATGCGTGGTCGCGATCTTGATCTCACCCGACCGGGGATGGCTGTGTTCCACGCCGATACATGCCAGCGTGCCGATCTCGAGCAGCACGCTGCGCGCTCGCGCCAGTGCTTCTTCGCCTTCCGGTGTGAGCCGCAGTATCGTCTTGCCCGCGCGCACCAGCAGCTCGACGCCGAGCTCGTGCTCGAGTGCGCGGATCATCTTGCTGATGGCCGGTTGGGTCGTGTTGAGCGCAACGGCCGCACGTGAGAAATTGAGGCCGCGCTCGGCGATCTCGCGCAAGGCCTTCAGTTGCTGGAGGGTCATCGTATGTCTGACGGGCAATAAGGGTATAGAAACATATCATTTCACCGCACTAAGGCACAGGCGTAGTATGGGTTCGCCGATAACCTGATGGAGGATCTCGCCGCATGGGACTGGCTCGCGAGTTGGCGGAGCGTATCGTTGCTCTGCGCTACGCCGATCTGCCGCCGGAAGCGGTTCACTGGAGCAAGATCGCGCTACTCGATACGGTCGGCGTGATGCTGGCGGGCGCGGCCGAAGACGCACCGCGTTTGGTGGATGCGGTGCTCGACGAGCCCGCCGGCGGGCCCGCCCTGATATTCGGCTCGTCACGGCGCACGCGGGCGCTCGACGCGGCGCTCGTCAACGCGACCGCCGCGCACGCTCTGGATTTCGACAACACCGCGAGCAATATGGGTGGTCACGTCTCGGCGACGATGGTGCCGGCGCTGCTTGCCGCAGGCGAAGCGGGACAGCACACCATGCAAGACCTGCTGGCGGCGCATACGGCGGGCTACGAAGCGGCCGGTATCGGGCGCGCGTTGAATCCGCACCATTCCGACAAAGGCTGGCATCCGACCGCTACCCTGGGGGTGTTCGCCGTCACCGCGGCATGCTCTCATCTCCTTCGTCTCGACGTTGCACAGACCGAGCGCGCTCTTGCCTTGAGCACCTCGCTTGCCGCCGGAACCAAAGCAAACTTCGGTACGATGACCAAGCCCCTGCATGCGGGCCAATGCGCGCGCGGCGGGCTGTTCGCGGCCATGCTGGCACGCAAAGGCTTCACCGCGAACTGCGCTGCTTTCGAGCACAAGCAAGGTTTCTTCAGACTCTTCAACGAAGGCGGCGAGCCGTTCAGCAAAGCGAGCATATTGCGGGGCTGGGCAGCACCGTTCGACATCGTCTCTCCCGGTGCGAGCTATAAGCTCTATCCGTGCTGCTACAGCACGCACGCCGCGGTGCAGGCTGCACTCGACTTGGTGCGCCGCCACGGCACGATCGATCCATCGCGTGTAGAGCTTGTCGAGTCGTTTACCTCGCAACGCGCGCTCGCGCACACCGATCGTGCGCAGCCGACGAGCGGCCTCGAGGCGAAATTCAGCGTCCAGTACTGTGTGAGTCGGGCGTTGCTGAACGGCAAGGTGGTTCTCGACGATTTCGAGGCAGACGCTTACCGCGATCCTGTCACGCAGGCGATGTTGCTCAAGGTGAGGGCGAAGCCTTATACCGGGCCGGTCTTCTGCGCGGACGACCCGTTCGATGCCGAAGTGAAAGTCACCCTGCGAGACGGCCGGGTGCTGCACGCAAGAGTGGATCGGCCATTGGGGCGAACAGCCGAGAATCCGATCGGTCTCGAAGCGCTCGAGGCGAAGTTCATCGATTGCGCGAGTCGCGTGCTTGCGCCTGACGCCGCCGCAGCGCTATGCCGGAAGTTCCGGGCCTTGGAACAGCTCGCATCGGTGCGCGAACTCACGTCGATGTGCGAGCCCGCGGATGCGGTGGGGAGCAGGTCGCGATGAAGACTCGGACGCTGGGACGATCGGGGATCGAGGTGTCGGCTGTCGGCCTGGGGTGCAACAGCCTCGGCGGGCGCATCGACAGGGAAGCATCGCGCCAGGTCGTGCATCGTGCGCTCGACCTGGGTATCACCTTGTTCGATACGGCGAATAGCTACGGCAATCGCTATGGGGCGGTCGGGGGCTCCGAGCGCTGCCTGGGGGAGGCGCTCGGGGACAGGCGCAAGCAGGTCGTGCTCGCGACCAAATTCGGCTGCCAGTCGCACAAACACGAATCGATTCCGGTCGAAGGCGCATCGCGCGGCGAAATCATGGCCGCGGCGCATGCGAGCCTGAAACGGCTCGGCACCGACTGGATTGACCTCTACCAGTTGCACCATCCGGACCCGCGCACGCCTATGGACGAGACGCTGCGCGCCCTCGACGATCTGGTGCAGCAAGGCAAGGTGCGCGCGATCGGATGCTCCAACTTCTCGGCGGCCCAGTTCGCGCACGCGCACACCACGGCGGCGCATCTGGGCGTGAGCGGCTTCGTCACCTGTCAGAGCGAATACAGCCTGATCGCGCCCGCCATTCGGGTCGATCTGACCCCCGCGCTCGCGGCGCGCGGCGCGAGCCTGCTGCCCTGCTACCCCCTGGCCGCCGGCCTGCTCACCGGCAAGTACCTGCATGGCAGCCTGCCCGACGGCAGTCGGCTCGCCACGCAGAAGCGGCTCGCCGAGTGCTATCTCACGGCGACGCATCGGACCGCAGCCGCGCGGCTCGAACAGTACGGCGCGCGGTACGGCAAGACACTTCTCGAGCTCGCATTCGGATGGCTGCTGACCCAGCCGGTGGTATCCAGCGTCATCGCCGGGGCAACATCCGCCGAGCAGGTGAGCGCCAATGTGAGCGCGGCGAGTTGGTATTTGACCCCCCAGCAAATGGCCGAGATCGATCTTCTCATCGACGCGCAGGTTACGACGGACACGCGCGATTCATTCACTGCTACGACAGGAGAACTGC
>WYBJ01000303.1 GCA_011525945.1 Burkholderiaceae bacterium
AGACGCACGTTCACGACCCGCAGCGTCTCGCCCGGACCGGTAAAAAGATGATCGAAGTAGTCCGACGCATGCGCTTTCGCCCATCGCATGATCGGGCCGTCCGGAATCCACCGGAAGGTCCTCGCGACCAGCAAGCGGTATCGGTTATGAGGCAGCAAGTCCAGAAAACCAATTTTGTCCAGGCGCGCCAAGAGTGCTACGCACTGCGCTTCGGTGAGCTTGTAGAGGCTCACGATCTCCTCGAATCGCAGCCCCTGCATGGTACACACGGCGACAATGAGAAGCCTGATGTGATCGGCGAGCTCCTGTTCCTGCTCGCGGGTCAGTTGATTGATGCGGTTACGCTGCCGAGGCGCTCCGCGGGCGATCTCCGATAGGTCGACCTGGATCACGGCGCAGATCTGATCGAGGCGGCTCAAGGAGCAATCACCCTTGGCGAAGATTTTCTTGATGGCGGATTCCGAGAGCTTCACGGCCGAGGCCAGGTCCTCGTACGTCATGCCGCGAGCGCGCATATGCGCTCGCAATGCCTCGAATACGTAACTCGCGTTCACGCGCTCGCTCCCCGAATGCTCGCAGCCAACGGCAAGGTACCATTTTCAGGTACCCCGGTGGAATATCGCTGTACTCGCTCGGGCCTTGTTGTCACACGCGCGCCGGACCGCGATAGTGCGCGCGTTTGCTCTTATCGACTGCGCAGACCATGATCCCCGGCAAGCGTCCCTAAGCCTTTCCGGACGCAGTTCCCGTTCGAGCCGCCTCACCCGATAGCGAGGCGGGGGCGCGCGACTTGCCCTCTCCGGGCGGACACGACCGCAGGGCGCGCTCGCATAGTCTTGCGCGCGCGAGGCCCGCCCACGCGCTCACCGCCTTGCGCTTCACGCCGGGGATCCGCGCGCGTCGTGCGTAACCCCACCGATCCTCGCGTCTATGAAGGAAGCACACCGTGTTGACGACCTTGTTGCTGCTCGGAGCACTTTATGTGTTTTCTCAACTCTCACCGCTTTTTCTGCTTATCAGCATTGGCATGCTGGTTGCGGCGACCTCCAAAACGCGCCCACGCCGCGTCCTGCTGGCCGCCGGCGGCATCGTCCTGATGATTCCATCGGGGTTCGTTTCGTACGTCCTCATGGAGAAAGACATCCTCGATGGGATTCAGCGCCTGCGCTATTGGCGCGGATGCGTGCTCGACCGGTCTGTTCGCACGCGAGGCACGCCCGTTCAGTCGGAAGGCGTACGCCTCATCGAGGCTGACGACACCGGGTACGGATTCGGCAGGGGCGTTCTTCACGACGCGACCGCCGAGCCGCGCTACTATCTGGGTGCAAACGGCGGTCCGAAGTTTGCGTTCGTGGAAGCGCACGGCAAGCGCTATTCGGGCGCATGGTCGCATCCCGTCATCGAGCCGATGGGCGAATCCCGGGCCGCCTACGCCATCTCCGTGCGCCACGCCATGAAACGAAAGACCTCCTACTTCGAGATTGACGTCAGACGTCAATGGGACGGGCAACCGATCCTGCGCGTAACAGGGTCCCGGCATCTTCTGCGCATGTGCCCGTCGGAGGCCAAAGTCGCGCGGCTCCTTCGCGATTCGGTAGTACCGTATCCGGCGAAGTAGCATCGTTACGGCGGCGGCTTGCGAGGCGCGCTCGCACCTTGACTCGCATGCCGTGCCGAGAGCGCATGCGCGCGATGTAATCGCTGGCGCGTCAGGGGACAGCGATCCGTGGATTCGCCGCTCGAATTGGCCTTGCGAATCGCCGCGGGTTCGGTTCGCACCGCACGGCGATGCTGCGTAAGCGCGCCACCCATGCGACCTCCCCGCCCTCGCTCCCATCTGCCCGGCCGCATCACAGGTGCTTCTTGTAGTAGGCCCACTGTATCCGCGCAAGGATGCCGACGACCACGGCAAGCACCACCCCGACGCAAACCGGGTTCACCGCAGTCGGCCATGCGAGGATCGTCAGAACCGTGAGTGCGATGGCCGCGACCTGCAGATGCTTCGCCCGATGATAGAGACTCGCCGATTCGCGCCCACCGCAAGCGCGGCGGATCGCGCGCTCGGCCATACCGCCCGCCGACCCGACCGCGTACATCAGAAGACCCAGCGGCAGCATGCACAGGATCGTTGCCAAGCGCACTGCGACGAGTCTCGTCCCGATCATCGCAACCTCGATGGCGTCGCGGTTTGCGATATAGAAGTTTCGGACGATGGCGTCGGGAATCGACAGCGCATCGGGTTGCGCGAAGCGAAGCCCCATGTCGTGGATACCGCTCGCCCGAAACACCACCGCATAGAGAAGATTGGCGCTCGCGGAGATCACCCCCGGCACGAGACCCTGCAACGCCGCAAGCTCGATCCCCCGCTCGAGGTCGGAGGCGAAGATGCGCCTCAATCGCGTCACACCCTCCGGCCAGACCTGGAAGACGAGCACCCAGTCGACGATCCAAGCGAGGACAAGAATCCCAATGATTGCCAGGGCGCCCGCGAGCAACAGCTTGAAGGGTGCCAGCAGCACCCGCGCGAAAACGCGCTCGCGGAAGGATGCATTGCTAGACGCCACGGTGTGCCTCATCCGGAGGCGACGGCGCCGATTGATGCCCATGACGCTCGCAACGACCGGTCATCTCGTCGCCGATCGCGTCGAGATCGGCAGGCATGAACCGATCGTCGCTCGCATCCGGCAGCGGCATGCGCAACTTCCAGAGCTGCCCGCCGTGAATCAGCGCAAAGGCCTCGCCCTTGGGAAGCTGCACCAGTTCGGCGGCCGATAGCATCGGGACGGTTTCCGTGGTGATGCGATCTTCGTTGCGGCTCGCGAAGTCCGCGAAATCGCTCGGGTCGTTGGTGTCGGACACGGACGACGAAACCACGGTCGAGACGATGCGCACGTCGGCGAGCTGGTTCGTGAGAAGCTCCGCGGTCGCCAGCTCCTTCACGCGCAGCATGACGAGGGTGTTGAAGTTGCCGGCGATCTGGCCCGCCTTGGCGCGCGAGCCGATGCGCGCTTCGACATCCGACCAGGTCTGCGTGTAGGCCGTGACCTGAAAGCCCGCGCCACCG
>WYBJ01000304.1 GCA_011525945.1 Burkholderiaceae bacterium
AGCGGAATCGACAGGGCTGCGCCGATCCAGAAGCGGCGGGTAAGCTCGATGAGTTCGGTATCGTCCGTCTCCCCGCTGCCTGCGATCGGTACCAGGGGCATGCCGCAAAGCGGGCAGTCGTCGGGCCCGTCGCGGATGATCTCGGGGTGCATCGGACAGGTGTATTGCGTCCCCGCCGGTGCGGCCGGCGGCGGCGTTGCCGCTTGCGGGCGGAGGTATTGGCCGGGGTCCGCCTTGAAGCGTGCCAGGCAGTGGGTGCTGCAGAAGTGGTAGTCGACGCCTTCGTGCGCAAACGAACCGGCGGCAGACCCCGGATTCACGCGCATGCCGCACACGGGGTCGATGGTGCTCTCGCCGCTGACAACACCCGCCAATGCCGCGTCGTGTCGATGCTCGCGTACACTGCCGTGCTCGGAGGCGTGGACGTGTTTACCGCCGCAGCAGCTGTGGCCGTGGTCGCGGCTTTGGGGGTGATCGTGCTGGCGGTTTGGTTCGCGCACGTCGGATTTCATTGTGGGCTCCCGGGTCTTGTGTTTGTCTACGAGGACAGTCTAAAGTCCGTACCGAGGTACGGAGTCAAGGGCGATGAAATGAACGCAACGGCATTCACCATAGCAAAGGCGGCGGAGGCCGCTGCGGTCGGCGTGGAGACCATTCGCTACTATGAGCGGCGGGGTCTGGTTGCGCAACCCGAGCACCAGCCGGGCGGTTTTCGCAACTACGACCGCGGCCATGTCGCCCGTATCCGCTTCATCAAGCGTGCACAGGAGCTTGGCTTTTCGCTGCACGAGATCGAAGGGCTGTTGGCGCTCGAGGACGGCGCCAATCGCGCCGAGGTTCGCCGCATCGCAGCCGCGCGGCTCGCGGAAATCCGCTCGCGACTCAAGGACCTGCGCCGGATGGAAGGCGCCCTGGCAAAGCTGGTGGCGCGGTGCCGGCATGGCGCCGCCGCCAAGTGCCCGATCATCGAAGCGATCACGATCGGCGCGCCGTCGAGCCGACGAGCGGCGCCGCGCACGCGCGTGCGTGCTGCATCTGCACGAAAACCTGCGATGCCTGTGCCGAATCCGCAGTCATGAGCTGAGGCCGGGTGTCGGTTGTTCTGATTCGCGTCGCCGCTCGCTTCGGGCGGCGCCCAGCGGGCGCCGGCGCGCGGTGCACGTCAGCGGGACGCCCGTTCGCACGCACGTCAGCGCGGCATCGCAGCCGCGGAAGGCGAGGTGACCATGAAGCCGTACACAATATGGGCGGCGTTCGGCGCGATCGCGCTGGATGCTTTCGCGCAGCATGCTGCGGCGCCCAGCCCGACCGATGCAGCCGCGCGCGTGCCGCAGGCGACCTACCGCTCGGCGTTCGAGGGCTACGTTCCTTACCGGGAGCAGGCTTTGGCGCCATGGCGCGAGGTCAACGACGAGGTCGGTCGCATCGGCGGTCACGCCGGCATCTTTCGTGGCGCGGCGCAGGCAGCGCCCGGTACTCCAGGAACCGGGGCAGTGATAGCTCCCGAAGCCGGCATGCAGGCGCCGGGGCGCGGCGCGCCCGCCGACGGTAAGCCTCCGGGCAAGCCTGCTGCCGGCGGCGGCCATCATGGTCATTGAGGGGGCGATGATGACCGTTCGTGTTGCCTTTCTTCCTCGGCTGCTCGTCGTCGCCGCCGCATTTGTACTCGGCGGATGCGCATCGTTCTCCCGCGACGGCGGCCTCGATGCCGTCACGGCCGCGACCGCCGATCGGGGTCTCAAGCAACGCCCGCAGTGGATTCGCAGCGACGCGGACCGCAGTCGCGCGCGTGCTTCGGTCGAGAAACTGCTCGAAGCACCGCTGAGCGCGGATGCCGCTGTGCAGATCGCGCTTCTTAGCAACCGGGGCTTGCAGGCCACCTATGCCGATCTCGGCATCGCGGAAGCCGATGTCGTGCAGGCCGGGCGGATGCGTAATCCTGGCTTTTCCTTCACGCGCCTTCGCCGCAGCGACGAGCTCGAGATCGAGCGCACGTTCCTCGTCGACCTGCTGGCGCTTGTCACGATACCGATCCGCACGGAACTGGAGCAGCGGCGCTTCCAGCAAACCCAGACGCAGGTCGCGGCCGAGGTGCTGCGCGTGGCCGCCGATACGCGCCGAACATGGTATCGCGCCGTTTCTGCCCGCGAGGGCGTGCGCTACGCCGAGCAGGTGAAGGAGGCGTCCGAAGCGGGCGCAGAGCTCGCACGACGCATGGCGGCGGCAGGTAATTTCAGCAAGCTCGATCACGCGCGCGAGCAGGTGTTCTACGCCGAGGCGACGGCGCAGCTTGCTCGCGCCCGGCAGGTGGCGCTCACCGAGCGTGAACGGCTCACGCAGCTCATGGGCCTATGGGGCGAGGACGTCGCGTTCAAGATGCCGGATCGTCTTCCCGAGCTGCCACGCTCGGCCCGGCAGCTCGAGGACCTCGAACCGAGAGCGCTGCGCACGCGTCTGGATGTGCAGGCGGCGATGCAGGAAGCGCGGGACATCGCGGCCTCGCTCGACCTCACGCGCGCCACCGGCTTCGTGAGCGTGCTGGAGCTGGGCTATCAGCGCAACAGCGAAACGGGCCTCGCACGCCAGACCGGTTACGAGATCGAGCTGCGCTTGCCGATCTTCGACTGGGGCACGGCGCGCAACGCGCGCGCGCAATACAGGTACCAGCAGGCGGTCGACCGTGCTGCCGACATCGCGGTGCAGGCGCGCTCGGAAGTGCGTGTGGCGTACGCGGCGTACCGCACCGCATTCGATCTTGCGCGGCACTACCGCGACGAGATCGTGCCGCTGCGAAAACGTATCTCGGACGAGAACATGCTGCGCTACAATGGCATGCTGATCGGCGTGTTCGAGCTGCTGCTCGACGCGCGCCAGCAGATCGCCGCCGTCAATACCTACATCGAGGCGTTGCGCGATTTCTGGCTGGCCGACGCGGCCCTGGAGCTCGCGCTGAGCACCGCCTCGCCCGCTGCCATGACCGCCGGTTCGGCGACCGCGATACCTGCCGCGGCGCCGGTCGCGGGCGGCCATTGAGACGATACCGAGGACACGATCGCAATGACCTCACGCCGCAATTTCATCGGTCGTTCCGCAGGCGCGTTGCTCGGTGCAGCGCTCGTAAGCAGGGCTGCGCAAGGGGCCGTGCCGGAGGCGCCGCTACAGACGCGACCCGAAACGCAACCGCCGCTCATACCTTCCCATGGGCCAGCCTATAACCCGGTCGTGACCCTGAACGGCTGGTCGCTGCCGTGGCGGCTGAACAACGGCTGGAAGGAGTTTCATCTCATCGCCGAGCCGGTGCGTCGCCAGCTTGCGCCTGGCATGACGGCGAACCTCTGGGGCTACAACGGGCAGTCCCCCGGGCCGACGATCGAATGCGTCGAAGGCGACAAGGTACGTATCTTCGTCACCAACAGGCTGCCCGAACACACCACCATTCACTGGCACGGCATTCTCGTCCCTAACGGCATGGATGGCGTGGGCGGGCTCAATCAGCCGCAGATACCGGTCGGCAAGACCTACGTCTACGAATTCGTCATGACCAAGTCGGGCACTTTCATGTACCACCCGCATGCCGACGAGATGGTGCAGATGGCGATGGGGATGATGGGTTTCATCGTCGTTCACCCCAAGGATCCGAAGCGCATGCGGGTCGATCGCGACTTCGTGTTCCTCATCAATGCGTATCTCATCGAGCCCGGCGCCTACACGCCGAAGGTGGCCGAGATGCTGGACTTCAACCTCTGGTCCTGGAACAGTCGCGTCTTCCCCGGCATCGATACGCTGGTCGTGCGCAAGGGCGATCGCGTGCGGGTGCGGATCGGGAATCTCACCATGACCAACCATCCGATCCACATCCATGGCCATGAGTTCGAGGTGACGTGCACCGACGGCGGCTGGGTGCCGAAAGGTGCGCGCTGGCCCGAGGTCACGGTCGACGTGGCGGTGGGCCAGATGCGCGCATTCGAGTTCGTCGCCGACAACCCGGGCGACTGGGCCTTTCATTGCCACAAGTCGCATCACGTGATGAACGCGATGGGGCACGACGTTCCCACCATGATCGGCGTCGATCATCGCGGGGTCGCCGAGAAGCTCATCAAGCTTGTTCCCGACTACATGGTGATGGGTGAGCGCGGCATGGCCGACATGGGGACGATGGAGATGCCGCTTCCCGACAACACGCTGCCGATGATGACCGGCGCCGGACCGTTCGGAGCGATCGAGATGGGCGGCATGTTCACGGTGGTGAAGGTGCGTGAAGGGCTTGCGCGCGGCGACTACAAGGATCCCGGGTGGTACAAGCACCCGCAGGGCAGCGTCGCCTACGAGTGGACCGGCGCCGCACCGGCCGCGCAGCGCGCCGCGGCCCAATCTGTCGCGAAGACACCCGCCGTGCCGACAGCGACGGGGCGCGAGCTCAGCGCGCGCAAGCCCCGTGGCCATGGCGGGCATTGATCATGGTGAACACGAACGGGAGAACGGCATGAAGAAAAACGGCATGGAGGGTGCGGTCACAGCGGTCCTGCTCGTCGGCTTTGCGCTTGCCGGGACGGCGTGGTCTCACGGCGACACGCCCAAGGGTAAGGAAACCAAACCGAGCGCCATTTCGACCGAGGAGCATTCGTTCGGCCGGCAGGGCGATCCGAAGAAGGTCACGCGCACGGTGCGAATCGACATGGCCGACACCATGCGCTACACGCCCGCGCAGATCATCGTCAAGCGCGGCGAAACGATCCGCTTCGAGGTGAACAACGGGGGAAAGATCACGCACGAAATCGTGTTCGGTTCGATGAACGAGCTGAAGGAGCACGCCGAGCTCATGCGCAAGCACCCGGGCATGGAGCACGATGCGCCCTACATGGCGCACGTCGCACCCGCGAAGAGCGAACGTATCGTCTGGCAATTCACGCGACCGGGCGAGTTCTACTACGCCTGCCTCATTCCGGGACACTTCGAGGCCGGCATGGTGGGTAAGGTCATCGTCAAGTAGGTTCGCGCGCACGCGCCGCGGCCCGTGGGCTTTGCCGCTACGCCGGCGCATCACCCGATTTGCAAAGGAGCAGTCATGAAACGCACACTCGGCACGGTTCTGTTACTGGCTTTCAGCGTCGCGTTCGCCGCGCTAGCGGACGACGCGCGTCACAAGTCGACCAAGGTGGCGCAGGCGGTGGCTTCGCCGACCGAAGGAGAAGTGCGCCGCGTCGACCGCGAAGGCAAGAAGATCACGATCCGCCATGGACCGATCCGCAACCTCGACATGCCGCCGATGACCATGGTGTTCCAGGTTGCCGACCCGGCCATGCTCGATGCCGTCAAGCCGGGTGACAAGGTGACGTTCGAAGCGGACAAGGTCGGCACGGTGTACCGAGTCACGCGCATCGTGCCGGTGCAATCGCCCAGGTAGGCGCGCGCGGCGACACCGGGAAGGAAACCGTACGGCGTGAGTGGGGGGTGCGACGCGCGCGGCCGCGCGCTGGCGCACAAGCGCAGATGCGCATGCGCGGCGCATGCGTGGCGCGAATCGACCGGGGCAGTCGCCGCGCTCAGTCCACCTTGAGCCCGGCCGCGCGCACCACGGCGCCCCAGTCCTTCATTTCCTGTGCGACGTACGCCTTGAACTCGGCCTGGGTGAACGACGAGGATTCGGCGGAATTTGCGCTGAGCACCGCCTTCATTCGCGGCTGCTGGACGGCTTTCATCGCTTCGGCGTGCAGGCGTGCCGTGATCGCCGCAGGCGTTCCGCCCGGAGCGAACAAGCCCGTGTTGCAGCCCATTTCCCAACCGGGGATGAACTCGGCGAGCGTGGGTGTGTCGGGCCAGAGCGGTGAGCGCTTCGCCAGCGTGATTCCGAGCAGCGTGAGGCGCCCCGCCTTGACGTGCGGGATCGCCGCCGAGATGCACGCGAAATACATGTTGGCCTCGCCGGCGACGAGCGCGGCGGTGGCCGGGTTGCCTCCCTTGTAGGGTATGTGCAGGGCTTTGATCTTGGTGTCGCGCACGAACCGCTCGGCGGTGAGATGCGTGATCGAGCCCGGCCCCGAGGAAGCAAACGAGAAAGTGTCGGCGTGCGCCTTGGCGTACTCGATCAGTTGCGGGATCGACTTGACGCCGAGCTTCGGGTTGACCACCAGCACCAGCGGCGCGCGCGAAGGCAGCGCGATCGGCTCGATGTCCTTCGCCGGGTCGTATGGGAGCCGCGTATAGAGCGACGCACTGATGGCATGGCTCGGTACGTCGGTCATCATGATGGTGTAGCCGTCGGGCGGGGCTTTGGCGACGATCCCCACGCCGACCGTTCCGGCAGCGCCCGGGCGGTTGTCGGCGACGATGGGCTGCCCGAGCGAGTCCGACATGAGTTGCGCGAGCGTGCGCGCGACGACGTCGGTCACGCCGCCAGGCGGCCAGGGGACCACCATGCGTATGGGTCGATGGGGATAGTCCTGCGCGTACGCCTGCGGCGCGACAGGCAATAGTGCGATCGTGCCCAGCAACGCGGCTGCGAATTTCGCCAGTCTCATCTTTCTCCTCCTGGACGAGCCGTTCGATCGGCTCGCAGCCATTATGCCTTAAGATGGCGCGCACACCAGGCACGAACGGGCGGAGAAACCAAATGCAGCTCCTCGCAGGAAAATCGATCGCAATGACCGGCGGCGGCGGCGGACTCGGTCGCTGCTACGGACTTGCGATGGCGAAAGCCGGCGCCTCGATCGCGGTGGCCGATATCGACATGGCCGCCGCACGCGCCACGGTCGATGCGATTACGCACGCGGGCGGACGCGCGATTGCCGTTCATACCGATGTGACGCAGGCGGCGGCGATCGACGAGTTGCTCGATCGTACCGAAGCCGCATGGGGTCCGCTGGATGTACTGGTCAACATCGCCGGGACGTTTCCGCGCCGGGCGCTGGTCGACATGGCGGAGGCGCAGTGGGACGCGGTAATCACGCTCAACCTGAAGAGCGTGTACCTGGGCGCGCGCGCCGCCATACGGCGCATGCTGCCGCGCGGGCGCGGCGTGGTGCTGAGCACGGCCTCGGGCACCGGCATCCGCGGTCAGCCCAAGGGCTCGGCGTATGCGGCGTCGAAGGCCGGGATCATCGGCTTTACGCGCGCGGTCTCGCTGGAGCTCAAGGACACGGGCGTGCGCATCAACTGCTTCGGGCCGGGCGCGACCGATACCCCCTTGTGGCGCGTCGGCAAGACCGAGGAGGAGATCAAGCGCCTGCTCGCCGCGGGCTTCGTCTACCAGCCCGACGAGTTCTCCAATGTGGTGGTGTTCCTGGCGAGCGATTATTCGGCGCCGTTGAATGGGGAGTTCATCAGTCGGGATCTACATAGATGAGTGAAGAAGTGAAGGGTGAAAAGTGAAGTGAAGCGTGAAAGGCGCCTGAACCCGCAGGTCGGTCTTCACCCTTCACTTTTCACTCTTCACTCTTCACCCTTCACTCAATGCACCCTTCACCCAATCTATCCTCGGCTCAATGAACCACATACCCGCCATCCATCACCAGCGCATGCCCGATCACGTAGCCCGCGTCCTTCGAGCATAGAAACGCCACCACACCGGCGACTTCCTCAGCCGTACCGAAGCGCCCGATCGGCACGTCGCGTGCGCGCTGCTCGAGCTCACCGGGGTTGCGGCCTGCAAGGAAACCTTCGGTGGTCACGGGGCCGGGACACACGGCGTTGACCGAGATGCCGTCGGCCGCGAGCTCCAAGGCCATCGCGCGGGTAAGCTGGATGAGCCCGGCCTTGGTGAGGTTGTAGATCGCTCCGTAGCGTGACGCGACGATGCCAAGCTGGCTCGCCATATGAACGATGTGCCCGCCGCCTTGTGCGCGCATGATCGGCACCACCGCCTGACTGGCGAAGAACGGTGCGCGCAGATTGATCGCGACCGTGCGGTCGAACTCCTCGCGCGTGAACTCGCCGAACGCCTTGCGCACGCGCACGCCCGCATTGTTCACCAGGATGTCGATGCGCCGCATGCGCGCATGGGCGGTGGCGATCATCGCCTCGGGTACGGCTGCGTGCGCGAGATCGTGCACGCCCCAGAATGCCTGCGGCGCCCCCGCGGCCTTGCAGGCGGCCGCGGTCTCGTCCAATTCCCCTTCGGTGCCGTCGGCGGCAAGATAGACCAGCGCACCTTCAGCGGCGAGCCGCAACGCCACCGCCCGCCCGATGCCGCGCGATGCGCCCGTGACGAGTGCCGTCTTTGCGTTCAATCGCTTCTCCATGGGATCGCCTCGTGCGCGTCGTTCAGTGAGGCGAGAATTGTAGCGCCCGGCGATTGCAGCCGCTTTCTCCCGCGCTTGCTTCGCGCTCGTTCGTGCCGCTGCGGCGCGAACCGTTGCCGGTCTGCGAGCCGGTTAGAATCGGCCTCCTCGACACTCAAGATCTGGAGACAGCCGCGATGGACATCCTGGTCCTGCCGGGCGATGGTATCGGCCCGGAAATCTCGCAAGCGACGCTACGCGTGCTCGAGCGCGCGAACGAGCGCTTCGGCCTCGGCTTGCAGTGCAGGCACGACGAGATGGGCTTTGCCACGCTGAAGAAAGAGGGCACGACCTTTCCGGCGCGCATCCTGGAAACGGCAAGGCGCTGCGCCGGCGTCATCCTCGGCCCCGTCTCGCATCTGGACTACCCGCCTTCAGATCGAGGCGGGGTCAATCCGTCCGGCGAATTCCGCGTCAAGCTCGACCTGTACGCCAACATCCGCCCCGCCAAGTCGCGCCTTGGCGTGGGCCTGACCGGCAAGCCGGTGGACCTCGTGATCTTCCGCGAGTGCACCGAGGGTTTCTATGCCGATCGCAACATGTATATGGGGATTGGCGAGTTCATGCCGACCGAGGACATTGCGCTGTCGATACGCCGCGTCACGGCCAAGTGCTGTAACCGGATCGCGCGGCGCGCGTTCGAGGCGGCACAGGGGCGGCGCAAGAAGGTGACGGCGGTACACAAGCAGAACGTGTTGCGCATCTCGGATGCTCTGTTCCTGCGCGAGGTGCGCAAGGTTGCACAGGAGTTCCCCGACGTGCAACTGGAGGAAGTGATCGTCGATGCGATGGCGGCGCTGCTGGTGCGCGACCCGACGCGCTTCGACGTGATTGTCACCGGCAACATGTTCGGCGACATCCTGTCCGACGAAGCCTCCGAGATCTCGGGTAGCCTCGGCCTCGGCGGATCGGTCAATGCCGGCGACGACTTGTGCGTCGCGCAGGCGCAGCACGGCTCGGCGCCCGACATCGCCGGCCAGGACAAGGCCAACCCCACCTCCCTCATCCTTTCGACCGCGATGATGCTGGAGTGGATGGGGCGCCGGCACGGCTCGGATGCGTTGACGCGCGCGGCGGCGGCAATCGAAGCGGCGATCGATGCGGCTTTGTCGAATCCACAGACGCGCACCGCGGATCTCAAGGGTCCGCTCGGCACGCTCGCCTTCACCCAGGTGGTCATCGAGCGGCTGGGCTGAAAGCGGTTCGCGGCAATGCGCATCCTGCTGAGCAACGACGACGGCTATTTCGCGCCCGGGCTCGCGGTATTGGCGCGAGCGCTTTCGCGCGTGGCCGAAGTGACCGTGGTCGCTCCCGAACGCGATCGTAGCGGCGCCAGCAATTCGCTCACGCTCGACCGGCCGCTCACACTGCGGCGCGCGCCGAGCGGGTTCAGTTACGTCAATGGCACGCCCACCGATTGCGTGCACCTGGCGGTCACGGGATTGATCGATTTCGTCCCCGACATGATCGTCTCGGGCATCAACGACGGCGCCAACATGGGTGACGACACGATCTATTCGGGAACGGTCGCCGCCGCGACCGAGGGCTTCCTGCTCGGCATCCCGTCGCTCGCGATCTCTCTGGCCGGCGGCCGCGCTGCGCACTTCGACACCGCCGCGCACTTTGCGTGCCGGCTGGTCGAGGGCTTTCGCGAAGGCGCGCCGGCGGCCAATGTGCTGTTGAACGTCAACGTGCCCGATCTGCCGCTCGCGCAGGTGCGAGGCATGGAAGTCACGCGGCTGGGCAAACGCCATAAGGCCGAACCCGCGGTGCGCGCGACGACGCCGCGCGGAGACGCGGTGTACTGGGTGGGGGCAGCGGGGCCGGCACACGACGACGGCGAGGGCACCGACTTTCACGCGATCGCCAACCGGCGCGTTTCGGTCACACCCTTGCAGATGGATCTGACGCACTTCGCCCAACTCGACGCGGTGCGCGACTGGCTCGCGCGTGCTCGATGAGCCAGCGCGTTCGCGGCATCGGCATGACCTCGGAGCGCACGCGCCTGCGCATGGTCGAGCGCTTGCGCGCCAGCGGCGTGCGCGACGCCGCGGTGCTCGGCGCGATGGCCGAAATCCCGCGCCACATCTTCGTCGACGAAGCGTTGGCGAGCCGTGCGTACGACGATGTATCGCTTCCGCTCGGTCACGGTCAGACGATTTCGCATCCGCTCACGGTCGCGCGCATGTGCGAGTTGGCGCGCGCCGGCGGCCCGCTCGGGCGCGTGCTCGAGGTGGGCACCGGATGCGGTTATCAGGCCGCGGTGCTCTCGAAGATTGCGCGCGAGGTGTTCTCGGTCGAGCGCATCGGCGCCTTGCTCGAACAGGCGCGCGTGCGCATCCTGCGCGAGCTGAAACTGCGCAACGTGCGCATGAAGCTCGCGGACGGCCAGGAGGGTTTGCCGGAAGCGGCGCCGTTTGACGCGATCGTAGTCGCGGCGGCGGCGAGTGCGCCGCCTGCGGCGTTGGCCGAACAATTGGCACCGGGTGGTAGAATGATCTTGCCGCTGGGAACCCAGAAGCAACGGCTTTGTCTGATCGAGCGCTCGGCTTCGGGTCTGATCGACAACATGCTGGAAGAAGTTCATTTCGTACCGCTGCGCTCGGGCACGCTGCGATGAGGATGCGAACGCACGCGCTCGTTGCAGCTCTCATCGTCGCGTTGAGCGGTTGCATGGTCGCAAAGCGACCCGCGCCGGTGGTGGAGCGCAAACCCTCGCCGAGCATGGCCGAGGCGCGCCCGGGCACCTATACTGTCAAGCGCGGCGATACGTTGTACGCCATCGCCAACGCGCACGGCGTCGGCTACCGCGATCTCGCGCGCTGGAACAACATTAGCAATCCCGCCGCTATCGAGGTCGGGCAGGTGCTGCTGGTGAAGGATCCGAACGCACCCGCGGGCGCACCAAGCATCGCGGCGCCAAGCGCCCCTGTCGCGCCCGGAGCAACCGTGACCCAGCCTTATCAGGCGCCTCCGCCCGTACAAGGGCAGGCGATGGGCGCTGTCGGCACACCGCTGCCGCCGCCTGGCGACAAACCGTTGACAACCGAAACGCCGCCGGCCGACCTCATCACCACGCCGCAAGCCGTAAAACTGCCGTACTCGCAAGCCGCACTCGCCCAGTTGCAGGAAACCACACCGGCGCCCGCGACGAGTGCTGCACCGGCACCGACCAGCGTACCGGAAAGGCAGCCTGCGCCGAGCGCAGCCGACGATCCCGACGCGGTGAACTGGGGGTGGCCGACCAAGGGCAAGGTGATCGCGGAGTTCAACGAGAATGGCGGGCCGAAGGGCGTGCAGATCGCGGGAAATCCCGGTCAGGCGATCGTCGCGGCGGCACCCGGCCGGGTCGTGTACACCGGCCACGGACTGCGTGGCTACGGCAATCTCGTCATCATCAAGCACAACGACACCTACCTGTCGGCTTACGCACACAACCGCAGCGTCCTGGTGAAGCAGGGCGACACTGTCGCCAAGGGCCAGAAGATCGCGGAGATGGGCGACTCGGATGCGAGCCGCGTCATGCTGCACTTCGAAATTCGGCGCTTGGGCAAGCCCGTGGATCCGATGAGGTTTCTGCCGCCGCCGACGTGAGGTGTGACGATGCCCGTTCACGCCTCATTGCAGCTCGCGCACCAGCCGCTTCAGCCGCCGCACCTGCGCGCGGTCGCTACCGGCCCCGTAACGCAGCGCGATGTACGACTCGGTGATCGCGCGGATCGCCGCCGCGGCCTCCGGAACGCGCCGCGCCGCGCGATCGGCGAAGTCCGCCGGACCTTCGGATGGCGCGCGTTGCGCACCGCGTCGCGCGAGCTTGCGGCAGAAGCGCGCGTAGATCGCGACCACCGGGTCGCGCGCGTGCCGGTGCAGGCGGCGCAAGATCACGACCGCGAAGATGCAGGTAATGAAGGCGGTGATGCCGAGCAGGATGAGCGCGAGCGTTTGCGAGGTGGCGCGGTCCAGGCCCACCCGCGACAGCAACCAGTACTGGCGCTCGGGGTTGTAGCCGAGCACCCACTGATTCCAGGAGTTCGCGAACGAGTCCCAGGTGAAGCGCAGTTGGCGTAGCCATTCGCTGTTGCTGCGAAGCGCCAGGGGCAAGGCGTCGGTCGCCGGCACCGCGGCGGCGATACCGGATTCCACGCGCAGCGGCGACACCGCCGCGGTCGGATCGACCCGCACCCAGCCGCGTCCAGCGATCCATACCTCGGCCCAGGCATGCGCCTCGGACTGGCGCACGATCATGTAATTGCCGATGGGGTTGACTTCCCCGCCCTGATAGCCCGTCACGACGCGCGCCGGAATGCCTGCCGCGCGCATGAGAACGGCGAACGCCGAGGCGTAGTGCTCGCAGAAACCGCTGCGGGTGTTGAACAGGAAATCGTCGACCGGATTGTCGCCCAGCAGCGGCGGGGTAAGCGTATAGAAGAACGGCTGGGTGCGAAACATCGCGAGAACCTGCTTCACCATGTCTTCGTCGTCACGCGCGGCGTTGCGCATATTGAGCGCGAGCGCCCGCGTGCGCCAGTTGTAACCGTCCGGCAACTGCAGCGCACGCCGGCGCTCGTACGGGCTCAATCCCTCGTAGCCCAACCGGTAACTGGTGTGCGAGGTCATCTCGTAGCGCGTGCGGCTTCGCACCGGCCGGTTCGCAAGCATCTGGAAATCCGTCGTGAAACGACTCTCGGGAGCGAGCTTGGCGGGCAAGTCGAGCGCGAACAGCCAGCGCTTGTCGTGCGGTTCGAGCGTGACGGTGTAGCTGTACGCGGCGCCCGTTCCGACCGGCGCATAACTGGGGGTCGCCGATTCGAACGTCATGCCCATGTGCCACGACGTGCCGTCGAAGTACCACAGCACCGGTCCGCGCCAGTAGAGCTGGTTCGGCTTGGGTATCTCCCCCTGGAACTGCACGCGAAACGCGACCGCGTCGGACAGGCTCAGCTGGCTCAGCGTTCCCGGGCTCATGGAATCGGACAGCCCGCTGACGCCGGCGAACGCATCGCGCGGCAGGCCCCACAGCGGACCCTGGACGCGCGGGAAGAGCAGGAACAACACCAGCATCAGAGGTGTGGCTTGCGCCAGCATGATCGCCGACAAGCGCAATGTCTCCTGGTAGCGCAGCGCGCCTTCTCGCCACTGCAGGCCGATCATCGTGCCGGTGATCACCCAGACACCCACCAGCATCAGAGCCGCCGTGGGAATGGTCTGCGAGTACAGGAAGTTCGTCAGTACGACGAAGTACGACAGGAAGATGACGATCATGGCATCGCGCATGCTCGCCATCTCGAGCAGCTTCAGCGTCAGCATCACCACCAGCAGCGCGACCCCCGCGTCGCGTCCGAACAGGGTGCCGAAGCTGACATAGATGCCCGCGCTCGCACCCGCCACCACGGTGAGCAGCAGCCACTTGCGGGGGAGTTGCCCGCCTTTCCAGCCGAGGTACAGCCGCCAGGCGATCGCGAGCGCCGCCAGCGCGGTAATCCAGACGGGCAGGCGCTCGACATGCGGCAACGTGACCAATGCCATGGACAGCGCCATCCAGGCGACGTTGCGGGTGTCGAGGCGCGGCGTCATTGCGGCAGCAGCGCGAGCGTTTCCAGGCAGCGCGTGCGATGGCCGGCACCCGCCGCCGGCTCGATCACCTGCGAGGCGAGGCGCAGGCCGTAGGTCATGCCGGCGGCGTCTGCATCGAGCACCCAGCGCGTGAGCCGCGAAATGCGCGCTTCGATCGGCATCGTTGGCGGCAGCGCGTTCCAGTCGAGCCACAGCTCGCTTTCGGCCTCGCCGCTGAACACCTTGCTCAGCAGCCCCCGATTCTGCGCGTCGGCTTTCCACGCGATGCGTCGCGGCGAGTCGCTGGCGTGATAGGCGCGAAGTCCGGCGAAATCTTCGTTGCCAAGCGCAGACGCCGATCCCTCGCCGCGTTCGCCGGTGGGTGCGGGCAGGGGCGCCGGCGGCGTTTCCGGGCGAGCGAACACGATACAGTCGACATCCGGTTCGAGATAGGTCCAGGCGCGGAAAAGACCGAGCGGAAAACGTGTCCGCAGCATCACCCTGCCGATGGCGAGCCGACCGCGGCTACGCGTGGCGAGCATGATCGGCGCTAGCGTATCGGTGCCTGCCGCGACGTCGAATCCATACGCATGGCCGGTCGACGAGACCGCTTCCAGGGCGGCGCGATCGACTTCGGTGGGGTTCTCGATGCGCAGCGGGAACTCGGCCGCATCGCCGGCGAACACAGAGCGCGCCCGCCCCGTCGAAATGCGCAGATTCGCCATGTTGCGGAACGTGTACAGCATCCCGTTTACGCCCAGTCCGGCGAGCAGAAACGTGAGGACGAAGCCGAGCGCGAGCGAGTAGTTGACCGAGCCGGCGAGCATCAGCACGAGCACCAGGAAAAAGATGCATCCGTGCGAGGTCGGCAGGATGTAGACGCGCCGGTGCCCGAGCACGATGGGGCCGGGCTGCGGTCCGCGTAGCTGGTAGAGCCAGATATCGATCCAGCGTCGCAGTGCAAGGGGCAGGGCACGCATGGGCGGCCGCGGGTGTTGCCGCCGTCAAGGAATGGCCACGGCCTCGATCAGGCGCGCAGCCACGTCGACGCCGTTGATACGTCCATGCGGATCGGCTGCGTGCAACCGATGACCGACCACGCCGGGGGTCACGGCCTGCACGTCCTCGGGCAGCACTTCGCCGCGCGCATCCATCAAGGCCCACGCGCGCGCGGCTTGCAGCAGGGCGAGTCCGGCACGCGGGCTCAAGCCCGACGTAAGCTCGGGTGCGGTGCGCGTGTGTCGGATCAGCGCCTGCACGTAATCGATCAGCGCCGCGGAAGCATGCACGCGAGCGACACCGGCGCACAAACTCGCCAGCTCGTCCGCGCCGATGCAGGGCTCGATCCGGCTGAGCAGGGCGCGCCGCGGGCTTGCCTGCAGCAATGCGCGTTCGGCATCGGCGCCCGGATAACCCAGGCGGATGCGCATGAGGAAACGGTCGAGCTGCGATTCGGGCAGCGGAAAGGTGCCGACCTGGTGCGATGGATTCTGCGTTGCAATGACGAAAAACGGCTCGGGCAGGGGGCGTGTCTCGCCCTCGGTCGTAACCTGGCGTTCTTCCATCGCCTCGAGCAGTGCGCTTTGCGTCTTGGGTGTCGCCCGATTGACCTCATCGGCGAGCAGCACCTGGGTGAAGATCGGTCCGGGATGGAACTTGAACGACCCCGCCTCGCGATCGAACACCGAGACACCGATGATATCGGCCGGCAGCAGATCGCTGGTGAACTGGATGCGCTGAAAGTCCAAGCCGAGCGTACTGGCAAGCGCGTGCGCGAGCGTCGTCTTGCCCACGCCCGGAATATCCTCGATCAGGAGGTGCCCTCCTGCCAGCAGGCACGACAACGCCAGGCGGATCTGATGGGCCTTGCCGAGGATGATGCGGTTCACCTGGGCGAACACGCGTTCGAGCGGCAAGGTCATGGCGCGGATGTCGGCATTCGATAGCGGCACGGGGCCGGTCTCGGTTTGCGCCTCGGCATCGTCCGCCGGTCGCAACGCACTCGCAGTGGTCGTGGCACGCAAAAGCATGGTTGGTGTCGGCATCCGTTTCACCGCAGCCGCTCCGATGTGTGATAAGCGCGACGTCGAACGCACACCGACCCTCGATCCAGGCGGTGACGTTCGCTTGCAGCGGGGAGCGGGCGTTGCTCGTGCCCTCGCGCGAGCGCGCAGGATGCCACGATTTGCGCCGCTCCGATCGCGAATCATGACCCGTCTCGACGCCCAATTCCTGGCTTGCCTATCGCAAGGATCGTGCTAGCCTGCAATCGGCGAGCGTTTCGCGTCGCGGGCTCGCGTCGTAACCTGCTGGCCGCGCCGACCCCATCATAGCAAAATCCTATCGCCTGGAATTCGCCAGCGATGTCTGCCGCGACGGCAGAACGGCTCCGCCGTCCGAGCGCGATTGCGCCCGGCACATTGCAAGAGCATGCAGCCTCGCAAGGCGCTGCGTCGAGTCTCGATGTCGCGCTCAGGCCACGATCAGCGCGGCGAGCACGCGTCTGCCCTCGCTCACGAGAATGCCGTACGTGCGGCAGGCCGCCTGCGTGTCCATCACTTCGTAACCGATTCCGGCATCGATCAGAGGCCGTAGCACGCTTGCCGGCGGAAAGTGCAGGCGAGCACCCGTGCCGATCAGCGCGACTTCCGGTGCATGCTCGATAAGCGACGCGACGTCCGCCGCCTTGATCGTGCTTGCGTCCATTACCGGCCAGGCGGAAACGCGGTCCGGCGTGACGACCAGGCTCGTCTCGTGACGCGTGCCGTTGACGCTCACGTAACCGCTGCCGGCGCTGGTGATCTGGTTGCGGCCTTCGCCGCGGGCGAGATGAAGCTTCACGATCGAGTCTGTTGCGTTGCCCGTGACTCTCGGGCGCGGCTAGAATGATACCCTTTTGGCCCGTTGCGGCCGCCCCGGTTCCCGATGGAAGAGTTCTCCCGCATCAAGCGCTTGCCGCCTTACGTCTTCAACGTCACGGGAGAGCTCAAGGCGAGTTCCCGCCGGCGCGGCGAAGACGTGGTCGATCTCTCGATGGGGAATCCGGACCAGCCGACGCCGAGCCATATCGTCGCCAAGCTGATCGAGGCGGTGCAGCGGCCCGATACCCACCGCTACTCGGTCTCCAAGGGCATTCCGCGACTGCGCCGCGCCATCTGCAACTGGTACAAGACCCGCTACGACGTCGACCTCGACCCGGACAGCGAGGCGATCGTGACGATCGGCTCCAAGGAAGGCTTGGCGCACCTGGCGCTCGCCACACTCGACACGGGCGACATCGTGCTCGTGCCCAACCCGAGTTACCCGATCCACATCTACGGGCCGGTGATCGCGGGCGCCGACATCCGCCATGTGCCGATGGTGCCCGGCGCGGATTTTTTCGACGAGTTCGAGAAGGCGATCCGCGGCTCGTATCCGAAGCCGAAGATGCTGATCGTCAATTTTCCCAGCAACCCCACGACCCAATGCGTGGATCTCGGCTTCTTCGAGAAACTCGTGGCGATGGCGCGCGAGCACCACGTCTACGTCGTACACGACATCGCCTATGCCGACATCGTTTTCGATGGCTACAGGGCGCCTTCGATCATGCAGGTGCCCGGCGCGCTCGACATCGCGGTCGAGTTCTTCACCCTGTCCAAGTCGTACAGCATGGCCGGCTGGCGCGTGGGCTTCATGGTCGGTAACCGCGAGCTGGTAACGGCACTGGGTCGCATGAAGAGCTATCACGATTACGGCATGTTCGCGCCGATCCAGATCGCGTCGATCATCGCGCTGGAAGGCCCGCAGGATTGCGTGGAGGAAGTGCGCAGGCTCTACCAGAAGCGGCGCGACGTGACCTGCCAGGGACTCAAGGCGATCGGCTGGGAGGTCGAGGTGCCGCGAGCGTCCATGTACGTCTGGGCGAAGATCCCGCAGATCTACCGCAAGGCGGGCTCGCTCGAGTTCAGCAAGAAGCTGATGATCGATGCCAAGGTCGCGGTGTCGCCCGGCATCGGCTTCGGCGAGTACGGCGATGACCACGTGCGCTTCGCGCTCATCGAGAACGAAGCCAGGACCAGACAGGCGATCCGCGGGATCAGGGACATGTTCCGGAAGGATGGTTTGCTATGAGCGCGGCCCTGAAGCCCATTCAGGTGGGACTGCTCGGCATCGGCACCGTCGGCGGCGGTACGTTCCGGGTGCTGCAACGTAACGAGGAAGAGATCGCGCGCCGCGCGGGCCGTGCCATCCGCCTGGCCAAGGTGGCGGAAAAGGATCTCGACAAGGCCCGGGCCATTGTCGGCGCGTCGGTCGAGCTCACCGCGGACGCGTTCGCTGTCGTGAACGATCCCGACATCGACATCGTGGTCGAGCTGATCGGCGGCACTTCGGTGGCACGCGAACTGGTGCTCAAGGCGATCGAGAACGGCAAGCAGGTGGTGACGGCGAACAAGGCGTTGCTCGCGACGCACGGCAACGAGATTTTCGCAGCCGCACAGCGCAAAGGCGTGATGGTGGCGTTCGAGGGTGCGGTGGCGGGCGGCGTGCCGATCATCAAGGCGCTGCGCGAGGGGCTCGCTGCCAACCGCATCGAGTGGATCGCCGGCATCATCAACGGCACCAGCAACTTCATCCTGTCCGAGATGCGGGCGAAGGGAAGCGCGTTCGCCGACGTCCTGCGCGAAGCGCAGCAGCTCGGTTACGCCGAGGCCGATCCGACATTCGATGTGCAGGGGACCGATGCCGCGCACAAGCTCACGATCATGGCGGCAATCGGCTTCGGCATCCCGATGCAGTTCTCGGCCTGCTACACCGAGGGCATCACCAGGCTCGCGCGCGAGGATATCCGCTACGCCGAGGAACTGGGCTACCGTATCAAGCTGCTCGGTATCACCAAGCGCGTTGCACAGGGCTTCGAGCTGCGCGTGCATCCGGCGCTTGTTCCCGCGCGGCGGCTGATCGCCAACGTCGAAGGCGTAATGAACGCGATCCTGGTCAAGGGCGATGCGGTCGGGCAGACGATGTACTATGGCGCGGGTGCAGGTGCCGAGCCGACCGCCTCGGCGATCGTTGCGGACCTTCTCGATGTGACGCGTATGCATACGGCCGATCCGCGCCATCGCGTGCCGCATCTCGCCTTCCAGTCCGATCGCCTGTCGAACATGCCGATTCTGCCGATGGACGAGGTCGAGACTGCGTATTATCTGCGCATGCGCGTGGAAGATCGGCCCGGGGTGCTGGCCGACATCACGCGCATCCTCGCAGACCTCGCCATCTCGATCGACGCGATGGTGCAGAAAGAACCGGGCGAGGGGGAGCAGCAGGTCGACATCGTGATGCTCACCCATCTCACGCGCGAGAAGCACATCAACGCGGCGCTCGCGCGCATCGAGGCGCTGCCCGTGGTGAGCGGCGAAGTCACGCGCATCCGGCTCGAAGAGCTGGGTCAGGCCTAGACGAATATGACCATGCGCTATGTCAGCACGCGCGGCGGTACGCCGGCGCAGCGCTTCGGCGAAGTTCTGCTCGGCGGGCTCGCGGCCGATGGCGGTCTCGCGATCCCCGAGAGCTATCCCGTCATCGATGCCGGCGAGCTCGCGCGGCTGCGCGCGCTCGCCTACCCCGAGCTCGCATTCGAGATCCTGCACCGCTTCGCCGACGATCTGCCCGCGGAAGACCTGCGTGCGATGCTCGCGCGTGCGTACACGCGCGAGCGCTTCGGTTCGGCCGAGATCACGCCTTTGCGTACGCTGGAGCCAGGTCTGCATATCCTGGGACTCTCCAACGGGCCCACTCTCGCCTTCAAGGACATCGCCATGCAGTTCCTCGGCGAGGTCTTCGAGTACGCGCTCGAGCGCGCGGGCACGACCATGAACATCCTGGGGGCGACCTCGGGCGATACCGGTTCGAGCGCCGAGCACGCGATGCGCGGCAAGCGGCGGCTGAAGGTCTTCATGCTCTCGCCGTACGGCAAGATGAGCCCATTCCAGGCGGCACAGATGTACGCGCTGCCCGATACGAACATCATCAACCTGGCCGTGCGCGGGGTGTTCGACGATTGCCAGGACATGGTCAAGGCGGTGAATGCGGATGCCGAGTTCAAGGCGCTGTTTCGCATCGGCGCGGTCAATTCGATCAACTGGGCACGCATCGCGGCCCAGGTCGTGTATTACTTCAAGGGTTATTTCGCCGCTACGCTCGGGGACGACGAGCAGGTCTCGTTCGCCGTTCCCTCGGGCAACTTCGGCAACATCTACGCCGGCCACGTCGCGCGCTCGATGGGGCTGCCGATCCGGCGCCTGATCGCCGCCACCAACGAGAACGATGTGCTCGACGAGTTCTTTCGCACCGGCGTGTACCGCGTACGCAAGGCCTCCGAGGTGCACCAGACGAGCAGCCCGTCGATGGACATCTCCAAGGCCTCCAACTTCGAGCGTTACGTGTCCGATCTGGTCGGGCGCGATGCGGGCCGGCTCGCGGCGCTGTGGCGGCAGCTCGATGTCGCCGGCAGCTTCGAGCTCGCGTCGGCCGCCGAGCGTGTACGCATAGCGGCCACCGGCTTCGTGTCAGGCAGCAGCACGCACCGCGACCGCATCGATACCATACGCTCGGTCTACCGAACCTACGGCACGCTGATCGACACGCATACCGCCGACGGCGTCAAGGTGGGATTGCAGTACCGCGAGTCGGGGGTGCCGCTCATCTGCCTCGAAACTGCGCTGCCGGTGAAGTTCGCCGAGTCGATCCGCGAAGCCATCGGGCGCGAGCCCGAGCGCCCGCCCGGGTTCGAGAATCTGGAGGATTTGCCGCAGCGCGTCAGCGTGATCGATCCCGATCCGGAGCAGGTCAAACGCATCATCGCACAGCACGCGACAAGCTGATCACAGGTGCGGAGGGTTCGTGACGTTACACATCATAAGCGCCGGGGCGGCCCAATCGGTGGTGCACCAGGCGATCGACGCGTGGCAGCGCGAGGGACGCGGCGAAATTGCGGTGACCTACGGCGCTGTCGGTGCGCAGAAGAAACTGCTGCTCGATGGGGCGCCGGCCGATGTCGTGATCCTCACCGCGGCAATGATCGACGATCTGATCGCGTCCGGCCACGTCGTCGCGGGTACGCGCCGCGACCTCGGTGCGGTCGTGGGCGGCATCGCGGTGCCGGCCGGGGCCGTGCGTCCGAACGTCGCAACCGAGCGCGATCTGGCTCAGGCGTTGTTGCAGGCAGCAGCCATCTATCTGCCCGATCCTGCGATCGCAACGGCCGGTGCGCAGTTCGTTCGCCTGTGCGCTCGGCTCGACATCGCGGCGGCGGTGACGCCGAAGCTTCGGACTTTCCCGAACGGGTTTGCGGCCATGACGTGTATGGCGCAGGAGCGCTTGCCAGGTGTCCTCGGCTGTACCCAGATCACCGAGATCAAGTGGGTGCAAGGCGTGGATCTGGTGGCGCCGCTGCCGCAGTCGCTGCAGATCGCGACGATCTACGCGCTCGGGATTGCCGTGCGCGGCGCGAATGCCGCGGCGGCGCGGGCGTTCGCTGAGCGCTTGACGGGTGCGGATGCGCTAAAGCGGTTGTCGAGCGCGGGATTCGGCGCGAGCTCGCCCAACTCGACAGACGCTTGATAGCTCGCTTCCCACGCCCGCCATGCGAGCGGGCGGCGCGCGGGATTGCCAACTTCAACGGTCCGTGGAGGGAGACGCCCTATGAACCGCATCGTGCATATCGCATTGAAGGTGAACGATCTGGAGCAGACGACCCGCTTCTACCAGGAGGTGTTCGGTTTCGCCGAGGAAGCGACGAGCAAGGTGCGCGACCATACCTCGCGCCATCTGCGTGTCGGCGACATCGACTTCGCGCTCATCCGCTATGACGAGGGCACTGCGTCACGCGAGTCCAAGGCAGCCGGCGAGGGGCCGTGCATCCATCACTTCGCTATCGAGGTGGACGATGTCGATGCGTATATCGACAAGATCCGTCGCTACGGCTGCGAGATCATCAGCGATCCGGGCGTCATTCCGGTGAAGTTCCGTGCCCCCGGCGGGACGGTGGCCGAACTCGTGCCCGCTGGTCGTTATCAGCGCAAACCCGCGCAGGGCTGAGCCGGTTCAGGCGCTCAACGCCGGTACCATGCCGCCGGGCGTTTTTCGCGAAACGACGCCATGCCTTCGCGCGCTTCGTCCGAGCGGCGCTTGAGCGCGTGATGCTCGATCAGCCGCTCGAGCGTTTGCTCGGACAGTCCGCCCCACGCGTGCTCGAGTGCGATCGCCTTGGTGTCCGCATTGGCTTGCGGCGCGTTCTGCAACAGCTGATCGACGATGCGCGCACCGGCTTCGTCCAGGCCCGCGCGCGCGACCACTTCGTGCACGAGACCGATTCGGCGTGCCTCCTCGGCGCCGAAGCGCTCGCCGGTCAGGGCGTAGCGGCGCACCTGACGCACGCCGATCGCATCGTTCAGCTGCGGCACGATAATGCTCGCCACCAGCCCCCAGCGCGTCTCGGCAATGGCGAATTGCGCATCGTCCGCCGCGATCACGACGTCGCAGGCGGCGACGATGCCGGTTCCGCCACCGAAGCACGCGCCTTGCACCAGCGCGACAGTCGGCACGGGCGCCGTGTTCAGCCGATGCACCGCCAGCGCGGTCGCGCGCGAGGCCGCGATGTTGTCGGCCACCGGACGTTGTGCGACATCGTTGAGCCAGGACAGGTCCGCGCCCGCCTGGAAATGCCTGCCTTCGCCGCGCAATACGACGACTCGCAAGTCGCTCTTGCCGCTCAGCGCGTCAATGGCGTCAAGCACACCCTGCACCAGCTCGGCGTTGTAGGCGTTGTTGACCCGCGGCCGATTGAAAACGACGGTCGCCACGCCGCGCGCGTCCATGCTCCATTTCACTGCCGATTCATCCATGGGTAGTCTCCGTACGCCGGACGAACCGGCGATTCATTGCGAATAGAAGCTGCGGGCGTGCAAGCGCTCGGCAGGCGCGGCGGCTCCGAATCGCGCATGCGTGCCGGCGGCGGCGCGCGCGGAGCTCTGCACGTTGCGCCGAAAGCATAGCGGATCCTGCGCGAGCGACGATCTCGTGCGCGTGCTCTTGCGACTCGTTCGTAAGCCAGGAAACGTCGAGCGCCACTGCGCGGCGCTGGCTGCAATTCGGTGCCGTACGCATGATGAAGCCGTCGGGTGTGTGCGATGGCCGACAGGCATCGGAAGTCGGACTGTCGGATAGTACCGCAGAAGCGATCGATGCGGACCGTGGCGCGGGCCGGCCTCCTGCGGGCGATCGTTCGCACTTACGCTCCGACACGCATCGATTGTAGGGCACGGGCCTTGTCCACCGGCGCCGACAACCCGGACCTGATGCGCTCGCGCCACGACCGCCGGAACGATCCGAGAGCCATGAACGGGCGCATCGCTCGCGCATCGAGACGGTTGCCGCGCATGCCGCGGAAGCGGCCTTCCGCGCGTATGCTAAAGTCGGCCGTGCTGATGCGACGGGTCATCATGCGTATCCTTACATGCGCACGTCTGGCAGCCGGTTTTGCGGCGATGGTCGCCACCTGCGCGGCGCTGGGACTGGGCGAGTTCGGCAAGCCGCTTCGAATTGTGGTTCCTTACCCGCCCGGCGGGTCATCGGATGTACAGGCGCGGCTTGTGGGCGCGGGCCTCGCAGATCGCATCGGCCAGCCGGCGGTCGTGGACAACCGGCCCGGCGCGAGCGGGATCATCGGTGCCGAATACGTCGCCAGACAGACGGCCGACGGGCGTACCTTGCTGCTGGTGAACGCCGCCGTTCTCGATGCGCTGGGGTCGCGCGGCTACCTGATCAACGTGGCGCGCGGCTCTGTCGTGGACGAACCGGTTCCGGTCGACTATCTGCAACGCAAACGGATCGCCGGCGCGGGGCTGGACACATTCCAGAACGAGCCGCGTATCGATGCGCGCTTCATCGCCATGGGCAAGATCCGCGGTGGCTCGCTGCTCATGATGTCGGGCATGGGGCCGCACAAGCCGGATCACAAGCATCCGCACGTTCCCGAGGAGTGGATGCTGCCCGACGATCCCGCCGCGCAGGCACGCATGGTGCTCGACAATATGAAGCGCATCGTCGAGGCGGCTGGCGGCAGGTTTCAGGACATCGTGAAGATCACTCGCTACTTCAAGGATATCTCGCATCAGGATACGGTCAACGGCGTGATCCGTGAGTACTTCGGTGAGCACCTGGCCTGCAGCACCACCGTGCAGGTCGCCGCATCCGTTGTCCCCACCATGCTCGTCGAGACCGACGGCTGGGCGGTGATTCCGGATGCGGCGGCGTGGCCGCTGCCGCGATCGGGTCGAGGTATGCGCCTGATATGACTTGAGCGGGCCGAGGCGTGTGCTCGATACCGCCACGGCCCGGTGCAGGAGCGCTATGGCTTTCGTGCAAGATCCGCCGCGGCTTCATCATCTCTATCGTAGCGACCGACCCTTGCGCGCTCTGCTGCGGCACCTGTTGCCTGCCGGCGTGCTCAAGTCCTGCGAGGTTTCGTTCGATCGACTCGGCGAACTCGGCGCCGGGCCGCTTTACCGCATGCAGCTCGACGATAGGCTGAACGAGCCTCGTCTGGTGCCGTGGGACGCCTGGGGCAATCGGATCGACCGCATAACGCCCACGCCATTGTGGCGGGAGGCCGAACGGCTCGCCGTCGAGCACGGGCTGATCGCGGATGCCTACGAGCAGGCGTTCGGCATGCATGCACGCATCGTACAGTTCGCCAAGGTGTACCTGTTCGCGGCGTCGACCGATATCTATAGCTGCCCGTTGGCCATGACCGACGGCGCCGCGCGTGCGCTGCTCGATGCGGGCAACGAGCAGTTGGTTGCGCGCGCCGTACCGCATCTCACCAGCCGCGATCCGGACCGGTTCTGGACGAGCGGCCAGTGGATGACCGAGGCGGTCGGCGGCTCGGATGTGGGTGCGTCGCAAACCGTGGCGCGGCGCGACGCTAGAGGCTGGAGACTGTATGGACGCAAGTGGTTTACCTCCGCCGTCAATGCGCAGGTGGCGCTCACCTTGGCTCGGCCGGACGGTAACCCGAGTGGCGGGCGAGGTCTCGCTCTGTTCTATCTGGAGACACGCGACGAGCACGGCGCGCTCAATGGTATCCGGATCAATCGTCTCAAAGACAAGCTCGGAACCCGTAAGGTGCCGACGGCCGAATTGGAGCTGGAGGGCGCACGGGCAGAGCCGGTGTGCGGCCTCGGCGATGGCGTTCGGCACATTGCGCCGATGCTCAACATCACCCGGATGTGGAACTCCATCGTGGCGGTGGCGCTGATGCGCCGCGGCATCGCGCTTGCGAAGGACTACGCGACGCGGCGCTGCGCGTTCGGGGGCCGGCTCATCGACAAACCGCTGCACCGCGACACGCTGGCCGGGCTCGAGGCGGAGTGCCAAGGCGCGCTGCATCTGACGGCTTTCGTCGCGGCGCTGGTCGGACGCAGCGAGAGCGGTGTTGCCAGCGTGCAACAGACGAGGCTACTGCGCCTGCTCACGCCGATTACCAAGGCATTGACCGGGCGTCAGGCGGCCACGGTGGTGGCGGAGGCCGTGGAGGCGTTTGGCGGGGCAGGCTATATCGAGGACACCGGCATTGCGTTGCTGCTGCGCGATGCCCACGTTCTGCCGATCTGGGAAGGGACCACCAACGTACTCGCGCTCGATGCCATGCGAACGGCCATGGACGGCGGCATGGATGTGCTGCACCGGGAGCTCGGGTTTATCCTGCAAGAGGCACGCGCCTCGGAGCTGATGCGCATTGGCGCACGGATCGAGTCGGCGATGGAGGCAATCGATGCCCACTTGTGCGGTGGCCGCGAGCGCGGTGGCATCGAGCACGATGCGCGTCGCGTGGCACTGAGTCTTGGTCGTTGCACCGCCCTGGCGCTACTTTGCCGTCATGCCCAGTGGGCGCGTGATGCCGGTTGGGGCGATGGCGCAATCGCCGCAGCGCGCCGCTTCGCACAGCATGGACTCGATCTGCCCGCTGCCACGTCGTTCGAAGACACCGCGGCACTGCTCGGTACGGCAGCCGCAGCGGCGGGCGAGGATATGGCGTTCGGTCCTGCGAGCTTTGGTCCTTGAGCGATCGAACAAAGCGCAGTACCCTTGCCGCCACTGCCGAGAATAGAGCGCACTCATGAATCAGCCTGGTCCCGATTCCAGCGTGCCGCCGCTCGCTACGGCCGAGCATTTCCTCGCGTGCGTCGACGTGATGGTCGATTGGGCGGCGCTCGATGCCATGATCGAGGCGGCAAGCGCGGGCGCGAGAACGCCGCTCACGCTGCCGGCGGTCAAGATCGCGCTGTTGAAGCAGTGGTACGGCATTGCCGAAGCCGAAGCCGCCTTTGCCGTCCTTGATCGGATTTCTTTTCGCGCGTTTGTCGGCTACAAGGATGACGGCACGCCTGCCGATGCAGCGATCGTGCAGGAGCTGAGTCAAGCGGCCTGGTCGCGCCACCCGGCGACCGAGGAGCTGATGGACGCGGTGCATGAACAGTTGCGCGAGTTGGGCTATGCGGTGCGCGCTGGGCAACTGCGCGAGCCGTCGATCGCGCCGTGCACCGAATCGAGCGAGGAGGCGCCGAACGCCGACACGACCTCGCTGTTCCGTCCGGGCGAGCTCGGGCGCATGGTCGAAGCGGTTACCGAGAAAGCGCATTCGCAAGGCAATCCGTTAAGCGCAGCGCACGAGCCGGATCCGCCGCGGGAGTCGGCCCCGGCGTTGGGCGGTGCGCCGACCACGCTGGAAGCCGAGCCCGTTCGGGCCGTGCTCGAGTGGCCGTGGGGCCAGAAAAGCGAGATCTCCGCGCACCTCAACATCGGTCGCGACTACGCTTTCTCCCCCTTGGCGCGCGAGCTTACGCCGTACACGCACGTGTCGCGCAAGCACGCCGAGCTGCTCGTTTATGGCGATGGCGTATGGGTGCGCGACTTGGGATCCAGAAACGGAACGTACGTCAACAACGACGAGGTTCCGAAGGGCCAGGCGTATCTGATCGACGGCGACGCGATCATCCGCTTCGGCCCGCTGTTGGCGGTCTCGCTCAAGATCAAGGTGTGAGCAGGCGGAGCCGGTCCTGTTCTTGCCCGCCATTCATCTCCCGGCTGGGCTGTTGGAGAGATCGCCGGCGGCGCGACAGCGAGCGCAGCGCAAACCGGCGGATGTCACTGCGCCGAGGCGAGCGCCGAGAGCATCATGTCGTTGAGATCGGCAGGCAGGGGCAGCGCCCGCGTCTGTAGTTGCCGTGACAACGCCTGCTGGTGCTCGGGGCTGAGGGCGCGATAGTTCCGTGCGAAGCGCTCGGCGAGGGCCTGCTTGTCCGCGGACGAGAGGCGCTCGAGCTGCTCCTGAGCGAAACTTACCTGGCGGGCAACGGCTACGAACTGGCGCAGTATCGAATCGCGATACGGGGCGTTGGCCGGGTCGGCCAGCGCCTTGTCCAGGCCGGCGAGCAGTTCAGCACGCTGAGCCGGCGTCAGATAGCCGAAGCTCTCGTCCACCAGCGCCTGCAGATCAGCCGCGTCCATGCGCGTCGGCGCCTTCGGCAACGGCGCAGGTGCGGGGACGATCACGGCGGGCGCAGGTTTGGCGGCGTTGGCCTCGATCGCCGACTCGATCAGATTCTTCGCGAAGGCCAGCAGAAACATCAGCAACGGGTCGGCGGCCGCCGGCGCCGCCGGCAACGCGAGGACAAGTGCGAGCACAAGGCTCGACAGCCGCGCTCGGTTTCGGGTCGATTTGGGCGCCATGATCGCCTCCTTGCGACACCAGGGAGAGACGCCACGATGCGCGCATCCCGGCTTGCGCCCGGAAACCCGGCGTTTCTTCCCTCACCCCCAGCCCCTTGCTCTCCCAGGGGGAGAGGGGAGCGTCGTGTGCCCGCTGATGCGGGCAGATCCTGGAAATGGAGTCTAGCGCATTGTTCCGGGGCCGTGTCAGCCGATCATCCGTAGAGCAGGGGCACGATGCCCGCTGTCTTCAGGGCCTGATCGCGTCGTCGAATCATCGCGCCGCCCGCGAGCGGCGTTCGTGTCGGGCTCGGCGGCGTGCCGGCGGTGTAACGCCGGTCAGGAGCGCGTTGGGCTCGCGCGCGCTCAGCGCTCGGGCGCGAGCAGGAAATCGCACACCGCCTCGACCTGATCCGCAGCCATCAGCGCCGGCGCATGACCCACTCCTGCCAACTCGATGAGTCGGGTACGTGGACCGCGCCGGGTCATCTCCGCCGCGGTGGCGGGCAACAGCACATCGGACTCCATGCCGCGCACCGTCAGCACGGGACAATCGATCCGATCCCACAATGCCCACAGATCGACGTCTTGCAGCCGCGGCGCCGCAAACGCGGCGGCAATACCAGGGTCATAGCCCATGACGAAGCTTCCATCCGCCTCGCGGCGTACATTGTGCTCGGTGAGGTGCCGCCACTGCGCATCGGTTAGCGGGCCGAACGGCGCCGACACGATTCGCACGTAACGCTCGGCGTCATCCAGGCTCGCGAACCGTGGCGCGTTGCCGACGTAAAGCGCGATGCGCGCCAGCGCCGCCTTGGGCACGAATGGGCCGACGTCGTTCAATACCAGGCGACGAATCGGATTGCCCGGCTGCGCGGCGAGCACGATACCGATCAACCCGCCCATGGACGTGCCCACCCAGTCGATGCGGGCATCGGGCCCAAGGTGCCCGGTGGCGCGCGCGATCAACGCCGTCATATCCGCCAGGTATTGCGGGTAGGCGTAGTCGTCCTTGCGCGCGAGCCAGTCACTTTGGCCGCGTCCGACCACATCGGGGCAGATCACGCGGCAGCGCGACTCCAGCGCGAGCGCTAGCCAGTCGAAATCGCGCGCGTTGCGGGTCAGTCCGTGAACACAGATCACCACCCGCGGCGAGGCCGCATCGCCCCATTCGGTATAGCTCAGCCGATGGAAGCCGCTGGACGAAAGTCCGAGCAAGAACTTGCGCGACAGGGGCACGTGCGGACGCTCCCGGCGGGTTGGCGCGTGTGCGCGGGGCTCCATCATCGCGCGATTCGGCGTGCGCTACAACGTGCCGATGCCCGCAAGCATCGCCGCGGGGAATAAAGCGCCGGCCGCCCGTGTATATCGAGCCGGGAATCGAAGCCGGTGTACACGGCTCGCTCGAATGAACGGGAGGTCGCCTTGGGCCGTTGCGTTGCGCCTGGACATGGATCTGCCTTCGCCTCTTGCCCGACGGCGGCGACGAACGTAACCGGAAAGCGCGCGGGAAACGGCCGCGCCGGCACGCGAGCAGGATCTGCACGCGACCAACCCAAGGCGCGACGAAGCGCGGGCAGGTGTTGAGTTTTGCGCGTGCCCGATGCACCATCGGGCGCGCTTTCGTGCTGGCCATCAACCGTGAGAAGGAGTGCCGTATGAGAAGGAGCTGCGTCATTGCCGCCGTGATCGCCGCGGTCGGAATCGGGAGCACGTTCGAGGCGGCCGCGCAACAAAGAAAGCCCGAGGACAACATCAAGATGCGCAAGGCCGCGTTCACGGTGATGAGTTGGAATTTCGGTGTGCTCGCGGCGATGGCGAAGGGGCAGCGTCCTTACGATCAGGCGGAAGCGGTCAAGCGCGCCGAGACAGTCTCCTTGGTGAGCCACCTGCCATTCGAGGGATTTCCCAAGGGAAGCGAATCCGGCCTCGATACGCGTGCGCTACCCGAAGTGTGGAGCAACCCGGACAAGTTCAAGACAAACCAGGAACGGCTGCAAGCGGAGACCGCGAAGCTGGTCCAGGCCGCCAAGAGCGGTGACGCGGGCCAGCTCAAGTCCCAGGTCGGGGCGACTGCGAAGGCCTGCTCGAACTGCCACGAAGACTTCCGCCGCAAATAAAAGCCGCTGTAACGCACGCATCGCGAGCGCTTGGCGCGTTGCTCGCTTTTCGTAGCCGCCACGGCGCTATGCGGCGTCGAGGCTCTCCCGGAGCGGGCCTCCCCCGTGCCACGCGAGTGTACGCGCGGCGCGCCTGCGCGCCCTATGCGTTCGTCAAGCTGTTGATCGAAGGCGACAAAGCCGGTACCCTAGGTTGCTTTTTCGCAGGCACATATTGGCAGGTATAAGGAGACCGTCATGCCCGATCTCGGCAACGAAGCGTCGAAGGACAAACTCGTGCAGGATTTCAAGCTGGTGATTGCCGATGCGGAAGAACTGCTGCGGGCAACCGCGGCCCAGGCGGGCGAGAAAGTGACGGCCGCGCGCGAGCGCATTCAGGATCGCATCCATACCGCAAAAATCCGAGTAGCCGAGGCTGAAGAGGCCCTGATGGTGAGAACGCGCGCGGCGGCGCGCGTGACCGACGAATTCGTGCACGACAAGCCCTGGTATGCCGTGGGCATCGCCGCCGGCGTCGGGCTCATCATCGGCATGCTGATCGGGCGCCGCTGACCGTGATGGCGCACGAGTCCGGTGGGGAGCGTGCGTCGCCCCCGGGCGTCCTCGCTTCGCTGCGCGGACTGGCCGCGACCGCGCTCGCGTTCGCCCAGGCGCGCCTGCAGCTCGTCTCCAATGAGCTGGAGGAGCAGGGGGTACGCGCGCTGCAAATGCTCGTCCTGGGGGCTATCGCGCTGTTCTGCGCTGCCACCGGCGTGCTGTTGTTGACAGCCTGGATCGTCATCGCGCTGTGGGATCAATATCGCCTGGTGACGGTCGGTGTTCTTGCCTTGCTCTACTTTGCCGGTTGCGCGCTGGCGCTACGGGCGCTCAAGACCAGGGCCGCCGCGCGACCGAAGTTATTCGCGTCGAGTCTGGCCGAGCTCAAGCGCGACCGCGATTTGCTGCAGTCATGATGCAGACCTCGCTTACGCGCGTGCTGGTCGAGCGCGAGCGCTTACGCGGCCGCATCGAGGGGCAGCGGCATGACCTCGCACGCTATGCCCGGAGCGTGGAAAAGCCGGCGGCATTGATCGATCGGGTGCTGCAAGCCGGCCGCTTTCTGTACGCACACCCGGCTGTCACCCTCGCGGCTGGCGCGGCGGTGCTCGTTCTGCGCGGCCGCACGCTGCTGGGTTGGGCGACTCGCGGCTTTGCTTTCTGGCGACTCGTGCGGCGCGTGCGGACGCTGCTGCGTTACGCCGGCTACTGATCGCTGCGTATGGCGCGCACATTGGTCCGCCGGATCAGGGCAAAGAGCGTCGCTGTGTTGCGCTCGGCGCAGGATCTCACGGCGCGCGAGAAGCGCCATCTCTTGAACGAGATTTTGCAGGTGCGCGGCCTCATGCCGCTGCTGATGAAGCAGCGCAACAAGGGGCGCTGGAGCGCAGAGGATCGCGCCGAGCTACGCGGCCATCTGCGCCGCTTGTCGCATCTGAGCCCTTACCTCATCGTGCTCGCATTGCCCGGCTCGTTCGTGCTGTTGCCGGCGCTGGCGTGGTGGCTGGATCGGCGCCGCACGCGCAGCCGTCGCGGTCAGGGTGTCGAGACCCGGGTCTGATCGCGCGCCGCTGCGGCGCTATCGCGGCGCCCGGCACCAGATCACTTTCTGCCGACACGGCGAAGGTACACGGCCATCTCGCGTACGTTCTCCGCTTCCGCGCGTTGCGCGTCACGCCAGACCTCCGCATCGCGCGCGAGGCGCCACAGATGCCGCTCGATATTGTCCCGGTCGATGCGTACATCGGACAAGGGCGAACCGTTTCCCCGGTGGCCAGCGACGACGAGGCGCAGAATGTAATCGCCGAGCGCCGGGCTGTAATGCGACGATTCCTGGTACCACTTCATCCTGGTCTCGAGGTCACCGAGCCTGGGTATGGCTTCCGTCGTGGGGAAATGAAAGCCGCTGAAATCCCACAAGATGATCGGCGCATGCGTTGCGGGCGCCTGCGGTTCTGGCGCGATGGCGTTCACAAGCTCGCGTTTCCAGTCCTGAAACAGCGGCCACCAGCCCACGCGCCGATACCACTCCAGATAGCGGGCATGTACCGGCGAGATGAACAAGCGCAGCTCGATGTCGTGCGCGCGCGCGTATGCAACGAGGTGTTTGAACGATTGCATCGCCGCGCGCCGGCGCGGGTCTGTGTTCCACCGAGTCGTCGTTGCGGCGGGGGGGAAGAGTTGCGCGAGCCGGGCGTAAAAATTCCTGATCTCGGCAGTCCACACGAGACCGCGCTGACCGTCGAGTTCCTTCAAGACGGTCTCGAATGACGGCCTGGACAGCGCCGACCGAGGCGCGAGGAGTTGCGCAGTCGCGCTCGCGAGCGCCGTAGGCGAGAAGTAGACGAGGAGCCGGGCAAGCCACGCGGGCTGTGAGCGCGAGTTGCCCGCCAGCGCTGCCGCGTGAAAGTCGCTCCGCCCGCCGCCGAGAAATGCCTCGAGGTCGAGCCCGATCACAGCCTTGCGCAGGTGCGAAACCGTGTTCGCATGAATCAATAGCAGGCGCATCTGATCGACCTGGACCCCGCCCAGCGCCAGGTTGAAAACAGGTGCATCCTCGGCTGAGAAGGCGGGATGGCCGGAATCCAGCGCTGACATAGCCCGTGACGTGCCCAGAATGACCGTGCGTGGCCGGATGTGACGCACCGCGAACGCTTTGCGCCAGAACGCCCCGGCGTGCTCGGTTGCGTCGACCTCGCTTTCGATGTCGGCCGGGCGATCTGCGTTCAGTCCGTAGGGATCGACGCGGGCGCACAGGGTAAGCACCGCCGCGGCAAGCGTGCCGGTCACAACTGCGACGATCACGAGATACCGCTTGGCAGTCATTACGGCTCAGAACTGGAAATAGAGAAATTCGCTGATGCCGCTCATGCTCATGAGGCCGGTAACGAGCAGCAGTGCGGTGGCGATCGCCCAGCCACGATCGAGCCGCCACATCAGCGCCGGCACGGTCGGCCTCGCCGCAGCGGCCGAAATGAATGCTTGCGTATGCGCCATGATCTGACGTGTATTGGGTGCAAACCAGGCGATCAGCAGCAGGCCGCCGATCCAGAGCAACTGCGCCTTGCTGATCAGTACGCCCGCGTTGCCGGCTTCCGTGAGCCCGCGCGGCACCTGCGAATCGATCGTGGCTACATGGGTAAAGATCCAGCGTCGCAACGTTATCGGCAATCCCCAATCCTGCTCCACCAACCAGCGCGCCGCGGCTGCGATCTGCATCAGCCACGGTGGCGGGATCGATGTTCCATTCAACCCGGCCATGCCGCGCAGAATCGTCACGGCCGATGGCAGATCGTCGGCCCGGAACAACACCCAGCCGACAAACACCGCCACGAACGTGATGGCGGCGCCGATGGCGACTTCGATTCGCTTAAGCCAACTCGGACCTCCGCTCAGGCGCGCGCGCAGATCGCGCCAGGCATGGTTGATCATCAGCAGCGCGCCGTGGAACGCCCCCCACGCAACGAAAGTCCAGGCGGCTCCGTGCCACAAGCCCCCGAGCAGCATCGTCACGAGCAAGTTCGTATAGCGACGCACCGTTGCGCGCCGACTTCCGCCGAGCGCAAAGTAAAGATACTGGCGCAGGAAGCGGGCGAGCGTGATGTGCCAGCGGCGCCAGAATTCGATGATGCTGGTGGCCTTGTATGGCGACTCGAAGTTCACCGGCAGGGAGATTCCGAACATCTTGGACAATCCGACCGCCATATCGGAATAAGCGGAGAAGTCGAAGTAAAGTTGCAGTCCGAAGGCCAGTGCCGCGGCCCAGGCTTCCAGTACCCCCGGCGCATAGCCCTGGGATGCGCCGTCGAATACGGGCGCCGCATGCGGCGCGATGCCGTCGGCGAGCACGGTTTTCTTGAATAGGCCGATCGCAAGCAGGCTCAGGCCGGCCGCCACGTTTTCCAAATCGAGCCGGTAGCGGCGCTCGTTCGTGAACTGCGGCATCATTTCGCGGTGGTGCAGGATCGGCCCTGCGATGAGGTGCGGGAAGTAGGTGACGAACAGTGCGTAGTGAATGAAGCGGTAATGCACCGGATCGCGATAGACGTCGACCAGGTAGGCGATCTGCGTGAATGTGAAGAACGAAATGCCGAGCGGCAGCACGATGGCATCGAAGTGCCAACCCAGATCGAGCAATGCGGTTGCGTTGGCGGCGACGAAGCCCGCGTATTTGAAGTAGCCGAGCAAACCGAGATTGGCCGCTACCGCCGCGGCGAGCAGCCATCGGTTACGTATGCAAGCCCCTCCGCCACGTCGAGCGATTCTTTCGCCCGCGAGGTAGTTGAAGGCAATCGAGCCGATCAACAGCGGCACGTGGCGCCAGTCCCACCAGCCATAAAAGACGATCGACGCGCCCACGAGCCACGGTACGACGAGTCGCGCGCGCCGGTTGGCGAGGATGAAGCAGCCGCTGAGAACGACCGGCAGGAAAACGAACAGGAAAGGGTGGGAGTTGAACAGCACGAAATCTGCGCGCTTCGAGGCGCCAGTGGGCCACAGTGTCGGATCGGAGCCGCACGCGGCGTCGACAGCCGGAGCAAGCCGATGTCCGCGCAGTATTCAGGTTCCGCCTGTCATAGTCAATCGATCGTGCACGCGAATAGCAGCCCGGCGTTCCGCGGCTGGCGTGCGGTGAGCTGCAACGGATATCGGCCCGAAGTATTCCTTGGCGGACGGCGAAGCTGACAACCGCGGCGGAATTTGTTAACGTAAATCGGGGCGATGCGCGATCTGCGGCCGGTAACAACGCGGCCGGATGCGCCGGGGGATCTGATCTGGGTGCGATCACTTTGACATGGTCACAGGTAGCTGTTGTCGCGCTGCTGGCGATTGGCCTGTATGTCGTGGAATTGTTCGCGTTCATGCGGGCGACGCGCCGCCAGGCCGAGCAAGAAAGGAGCGCACGCGAGCGGCTCGATGCGCAAGGAACGGAAATCGACGCCCTTCGCGAGCGCATCGATGGGCTCGAGACGGCGATCGACAGTCTGCGGCGGATGCCGCAGACTTCGGGACAGTATCGCGAAGCCGTCGACATGGCCGAGCGGGGCGCGGATGCCGCTGCGGTGGCCGAAAGCTGCGGGATCTCGCGCGCCGAAGCGGATTTGATCGTGGCGCTCTACCGCTCCCGGGCGGCCTGATGGTGTGTTTGCCCATGACCGGTTCGCAATCGTGAGCACGGTCGATTCCGTTCCGCACCAGGCGCTGCGCCGCAGCCTCGCGATTCGGATCGGCGTTGCGCTCGGCGTTCTGGTGGTTGTGGCGATTCTCGCCGTGGTTGCGCTGACACGCTCCGCAACCGGCCCGAACGGCGCGTCGGCTACGGATGCGATCGTACCGGCCGCGCTTTCACAAGAGCACGCGAAGCCTTCCTCACCGGCCCTCTCCGGAGAGATTTCGCAAGCGCCGGCGGCCGCAGCATCGGGTGCGGCGCCTACAAGCGCGCCGCGCAATGCCGTTGCGGAACCTCAAGAGAGTCAGAACGGACCGGATGCGAAAGACGGCAACGAGGCAAAGCCGGCGAAAGCTGCCGCGGACCTCGACGATCCGACCGGGCGTCATGACGCCGAGAACGCGCGATCCGCGAGCAGCGAGCGCGCGCTGAAACAGGCATCCGGTGCGCACGCCGGGCCAGCGCAGCCGCACGCGATCGCTGCCGATAAACCGCATGCGGCACGCGCTGCGCCCGCGGATTTGGATGCGGCCAAGCCCGACGAGCAAGCTGCCGCTACGGCCAGGCGTGCGCCGGCAACGAGCGCGATGTCCGCTGCTGCGGGCGCAAGCAAGCCGGCGCGCGGCCCGCATCTGCAGGCGGGCATGTTTCTACAGGCGACGAACGCGCAAGCCTTGAAGGCGAACCTGGAAGCACAAGGCTTTCCCGTTTACATCGAATCTCGCGTCCACATCGGCCCGTTCCGCAACCGCAAGGAGGCGGAACGGGCACGCGAGAAACTGCGCGAGATGGGTGTGGCTACCGTGCTCATTGCGCAATAGCGGCGTGCTGCGGCGCGCGGGCCGCGTACTCCGCCGCCGGCGTCGTATCCGTGGCTGTGCTTGCCGCTGCGAACACCCGACCCACGAGGATCAATGCTGGCCCGCCGCTGAGGGCTACGGCGAGCTCGTCCAGATCGGCCAGGCGCCCGCGCAGCGTGCGCGCATCCGGCAGCGAAACCGATTCACAGATCGCAACCGGCGTGTGCGCGTCATAGCCTCGTGCGAGCAGTGTCTGGCGCACGCGCGACGCTTCCCCGGCGCCCATGTAGATCGCGCTCGTACCGTCCGGTGCAAGCGCTGCGCTCCAGTCCCGCTCGGCACTGCCGGCGCCCGAGCGCGGAGTCGCAAGCGTGAGGCTGCGGCTTGCGCCGCGCCGGGTGAGCGAGACGCGCAACTGCGCCGCCGCCGCCAGCGCGGCCGTGACTCCCGGCACCACCTCGACGGCGATACCGGCCGCGGTCAAGGCGTCGATTTCTTCCTGGCTGCGGCCGAATACCATCGGGTCGCCGCCCTTGAGACGAACGACCATGCGGTACTTGCCGGCGGCAGCGACGAGACGATGGTTGATGAAGTGCTGCGCCGCCGAGTGGCGCCCGCAGCGCTTGCCGACAGCCACCTTCTTCGCGCGCGTCGCCAGTGCGATCGTTTCCGCACGCACCAGGGCATCGTGAAAAACGATGTCGGCCTGGGCGAGCAATCGCGCGGCGCGCACAGTCAGAAGATCCACGGCGCCCGGCCCGGCGCCGACGAGATAGACCGTTGCCGGCGTGCTCATGCGATCCGCCGGCGGAACAGGGGCAGCGGCTGGTCGACCGCGGCCTGGTAGGTTTCGCTGAAGTCGCCAAATGCGCGCAAGGCGCCCGCGACATCCTGGTCGCCGCGCAACTCGAATGCATCGAATCCCACCCGCTGCAGGTAGAACAACTGGTCGCGCAACACGTCGCCGATCGCACGCAGCTCGCCGCGAAAGCCGAAGCGTTGCCGCAGTAGCCGCGCGATCGAGTAGCCGCGGCCGTCGTTGAAGCGCGCGAACTCGATCGCGATGAGCGCGATGCGGTCGAGATCCGCGGCCAGTGCGCCGGGCTCGTCATCGCCTTGCAGGACGACACCGAAGGCGCCGCGCGCGGCGCCTCGTTGCTCCTTTGGCTGCTCGAGCCAGAGAGCGAGCGGGATCAATACGCCGGCATGCTGTATACCGGACTCGAACGCGCCGTCTCGCCAATCTTTCAGAGCCGCGGCATCAAGCAGACGCCAATGCTCGCGGGTCGCGTGTCGGTGTCGGATGAGGTGAGGCATAGACGTATTCCTTGAACGGTTCGATGCCGATGCGCCGCACGGTGTCGATGAAGCGTTCGGCATCGCTCGCCCGGCACGCCAGGTAGCAATCGATCAGGCGCTCCACCGCCGTGGCGACCTCATCGGCGCCGAACGCGGGCCCGATGACCTTACCGAGCGTGGCTCGGGGTCCCTGCGAGCCGCCGATCGATACCTGGTAGTGCTCGCTCCCGTGCTTGTCCACACCGAGGATGCCGATGTGACCGATGTGGTGGTGCCCGCACGAGTTCATGCAGCCCGAGATATTGAGGTCGAGCTCGCCGATATCGAACAGGTAGTCCAGGTCGTCGAAACGGCGCTGGATGTCCTGCGCGATCGGGATCGAGCGCGCGTTGGCGAGTGAGCAGAAGTCTCCCCCGGGACAGGCGATGATGTTGGTAAGCAGTCCGATGTTCGGCGTGGCGAGCCCCGCGGCGTGCGCCTCCCGCCATACAGCGTGCAGATCCGAGCGCTCGACGTTGGCCAACACCAGGTTTTGCTCGTGCGTGACGCGCAGCTCGCCGAAGCTGTAACGATCGGCGAGCGCGGCGATGGCTTCCATCTGATCGGACGTAACGTCGCCCGGCGGGACTCCGATCCTTTTCAGCGATAGCGTGACGGCGGCATAGCCGGCCACGCGATGCGGGTGGACATTACGTTCGTACCAGAGGGCAAAGGCGCGCGATGTCGCCAACTGCCGCTCGAGCGTATCGCAGCGCGCGGGCAGCTCGCGATAGTCGGGCAGCGTGAAGCGAGCGCCGACGCGTTCGATCTCCTGCGCGGTGAGCGTAGCCGGCCCATCCCTGCCGCACGCGGTCCAGTCCTGCTCGACCTCGTCGCGAAATGCGTCGATGCCGCGGTCCTTGAGCAGGATCTTGATGCGCGCCCGCCAGATGTTGTCGCGCCGGCCGTAGCGGTTGTACACGCGCAAGATGGCTTCGAGGTAGGTAAGCAGGTGCGGCCAGGGCAGGAACTCGCGAATGATCTGGCCGATGATCGGCGTGCGACCCAAACCCCCGCCGACCAGGACGCGAAATCCGATCGCGCCGCCGCGACCGCGCACCGCCTGCAAGCCGACGTCGTGAATCTCAACCGCGGCGCGGTCCGCGGGCGAACCGCTTACGCCGATCTTGAACTTGCGCGGGAGGTAGGCGAACTCCGGGTGGAATGCGGACCATTGCCGCAGCAATTCGCACCAAACGAGCGGATCGACGATCTCGTCCGGGGCGACGCCGGCGAAATGATCCGCGGTAATGTTGCGAACGCAGTTGCCGCTGGTCTGGATGGCGTGCAGTTGCACGCTAGCGAGCTCCGCCAGGATGTCGGGCACTTGCTCCAGACGCGGCCAGTTGAGCTGCAGATTGGTCCGCGTGCTGAAGTGACCATAGCCCCGATCGTACCTGCGGGCGACGTCGGCAAGCTTGCGCAGTTGCTCGCTGGCGAGCATTCCGTACGGCACGGCGATTCGAAGCATGGGCGCATATCTTTGAATGTACAGACCATTCTGTAGTCTCAGGGGGCGAAACTCATCCTCCGAGAGAAGGCCGGCGAGGAAGCGCTGGGTCTGGTCGCGAAACTGTGCGACCCGCTCGTCGAGCATGCGCTGGTCGATGGCATCGTAGCGGTACATGCGAATGGCCCCTGGAAACAGTCCCGGCAGGATAGTCGGCACTCTTTATATGTAAAACGAATTTGTTATTCTTTATTTAGAACTGAACGGCATTATGAGGTTGTGATGAACCTGCAACAGCTTCGCTACGTGCGCGAAACGATTCGCGCCGGATTGAGCCTCACGACCGCGGCCGGGCGACTGCACACCTCGCAACCGGGCATATCGCGTCAAATCCGGCAATTGGAGGACGAACTGGGGGTCGATTTCTTCGTCCGCCGCGGCAAACGCGTGATCGCGCTGACCGAACCGGGGCGGATCCTCGCCCAGATCGTCGAGCGGGCGTTGGAGGAAACGGAGAACCTGCGCCGCGCGGCCGCCGAGTTCCGCGACCCGGAAGCGGGCGGACTTACCATCGCGGTCACGCATACACAGGCGCGCTACGCGCTGCCGCGAGTCGTGGCCGAGTTCAAGCGACGCTACCCGCGCGTGCACCTGAGCCTGCTGCAGGGCAACCCGCCGCAGATTGCCGAGATGACGCTTGCCGGAACGGCCGACGTCGGCATCGCAACCGAGGCGCTGGCGAACTATCCGCGCCTGCTCGCCCTGCCGGGATACACCTGGCAGCACGCGCTGATCGTCCCGGCCGGTCATCCCCTGACCGCGCAGGCGCGCGTGTCGCTGGAGTCGCTCGCGCGCTATCCCCTCATTACCTACGATGCCGCTTTCGCCGGGCGCACGCACATCGACGAGGCGTTTACCGCTCGCGGCCTGAAGCCCGACATCGTGCTGGCCGCGATCGATTCCGACGTGATCAAGACCTACGTCGAGTTGGGCTTGGGTGTGGGCATCATTGCGGCCATGGCGTTCGATCCGCGGCGCGATGTCGACCTGCGCATGCTGGATGCGCGTCATCTATTCAGGACCAACACGACCCGCATCGCCTTGCTGCGCGGGCGGCGGCCGCGTCAATTCACTTATGCCTTCATCGCGCTGTTTGCGCCGAACCTTTCCGGCGCCGTGGTGGAGAAGGCGATGGTTGCAAGCACCGATTCGTATGAACTGTGAGCGAACGGGCGCCCTCGCGCGCATAAAGAATTCGCCGTCGCTGTCGATATGGGTTCGAAGCGGCAACGAAGGGCTCAAGGTGCCGCGCCAGTCGCAAGCGGGAGCGTGATCCGAGATCCCCGCTTTCATTGTGTCCGTCGTCGCACGCGAAGCCGCAGCAATCTGCTGGCGTGCGGGAGGCTTTCCATGCCCTCGGATGATCGACTGAGCGATGATCGCGCGACCACGCATCGCTCCGCACCGAGCGAACAGACCGGTCGGTACGCTCGCCTGATGCCGGGCTCGGCGCGGGCCAGAGGCGATTGGGCGGTCGCACAGGCGCTCCTCGATGAGGTCGTCCTGAGCCCAAATCCGCGCTCGAACGCCCTGCACGCCGAGCTCATGCCGAGCGATGGCTTCAGTGCGGATATCTATCTCGCCGCGTACTGTCCGTCGGGCAATCTCAACGTGCTACTCGGAGACTTCACCGGGCACGGGCTTGCGGCCGCGCTGGCCGCCGTGCCCACGGCGGAGATATTCCGTTCCATGACGGCGAAGGGCTTCGCGCCGCAACAAATCGTACAGGAGATGAACCGCAAGCTCGCCGCTCACCTGCCTACCGGTAAGTTCCTGGCCGCGGCCTTCATTCAGGTCAGCCGCAGCCTCGATCGGATTTGGGTGGTCAATTGCGGCATGCCGGATATCCTCGTGTTGGGCGGCAGCACCATCCGCGAGCGGTTGCGCTCCACCGGTCTGCCGCTGGGCATCCAGCGCGCGCTCGATCTGGCCGATTGCGTGCGTCTGGTGGACGTTGCGCCCGGCGAGCGGGTGCTGCTCGCGAGCGACGGCGTGCACGAAGCCATCGACGCGCATGGGGAGCAGTTCGGGCGCGCGCGGCTCGAATGCGCGGCCGTCGGCGCAGAGCGCAACACGGCCGCCGCGCTGCGAGTCAGCGCGGCACTGCGCGCGTTTCGTGCCGGCGAGCCGATTCCCGATGACGCCAGCCTGGTCGAAATCCGCGTGTCGCCCGAGCTGTTCGATGCGTACCGTGCGCCGGCTTGCGTTAGCGCCGACACCGTTGCGGCATCGGACCGGTGTGGGCAGTGGCGCATCGCGATCGACCTGCATGCGGACGCGTTGCGCGTGAGCGACCCGGTGCCCATGCTGGTATCGCAACTACAGCAGATCCCCGGCCTCGAAAAACACCGTTCGGCCCTCTACACGGTGTTCTCGGAACTGTATTCGAACGCGCTCGAGCACGGGGTGTTGCGGCTGAGCTCGAAACTCAAGGCGTTGCCCGACGGCTTCGAGCACTACGTCGAGGCTCGCGAGCGCCAGCTTGCATCGCTGTCGGCCGGCTGGGTTAGCATGAGCGCGGTGTGCGCACAATGGCGCGGCGGCGGCGAGCTCGTGATTCGGGTCGAGGATAGCGGCGAGGGGTTCGATTGGCGCGCGCTGCCGCGAAAGCCGCCGCACGCGGGCGCGCACGGGCGTGGGCTGAATCTGGTCCGTGGCCTGTGTCGCACGCTCGAATTCGAGAACGATGGTCGCTGCGCCTGTGCGACCTACGCCTGGGGTCGGCCCGGCCAGTTTGCGAGCTGAAGCCGATCCCAAGCTCGCGTCAGCGGGCAGGCGCCGCACCGACCACGGCGTCGGTCAGGAGCTCCCCGGTCATGCCGTCCTCGCCTGGCGTACGCACGTTGCGCTCGGCCACTTCGAGCAGTTCGTGGCGCAGCGCGAGCTTGCGAGAAATCGCCTGCGCGCGCTCGATGAGCTCGTACTGCGGTGGGTCGCGCTTGTCGGGCGTGGCGATCACGATCTTGTTGCCCGAGCCGATCACGTCGACCACCAGCAGGCCGTCGAAAACGCTGCGGTAGGTCTTGATCATCGAATCGTACAAACGATTCACCTGCCGGCCCCAGACATTGCCGATCACCGCACCGTGTGGCGCCACGATCTCCCGCACCGCGGTCAGGAACTCGCGCGTGGTGAGGTGCGGCGGAACGCTGTCGGTGCCGAATCCGTCGAGAAATATCAGATCGTAGCGTCGAGTCGCCTGCTCGATGAAGCGGCGGCCGTCCTCGACGTATGCGCGCATGCGCTCGTCCTCGTGGAAGCCGAAATGGCTTTTGGCGACGGCCACCACGTCCGGATCGATGTCCACCACGTCGATCGTCATCTGCGGAAAGCGCTTGCGCAGAAAGCTCGGGATCGTTCCCCCGCCGAGGCCGACGACCAGCGCGCTGCGGGGCTCGTCGACGAGCAGAAACGCAACCGGGATCATCACGCGCGCATAGGGTAGCTCGAGGTGATCGGGATCGCCGAGCTTGACCACGCTTTGGCGCGCGCCGAAGCGGCCGAAGCGCAAGATGCGCAATCCCTCGTCGTCCTCGCTCACGACGATGGGGTTGAAGCTCGATTTCTGCTCCAGGATGATGCGCTCGGCCGCAAGCGCCGCACCGACGGCGAACACCAGCCACGCCGCCAGCAGCGCAACGAGCCATGGCCTTGCACGCACGCTCGACATTCTCATTGTGCGTCGGATTGTACCGGCTCAGCCGATCTCGAAGCGCTGGTCGTCGTCCTGCGCCATCTGCGCGGCGAGATCGATCTCCCACGACAGATATGCGCGCATCGCTTCTTCCACGCCGCCCGCCTGTTCGCGAGCGCGCAGGCGGATGTCGTCCGCGGCGGTCGCCATGCGGGTGGCGCCCTGTTCGAGCGCATACCCCGCTTTGCGCCAGGCCGCGGTCCCGCCTTCGAGCGCGAGCGCCGGCCTGATCGCGCTCGCGTCGGCTGCGGCAAGTCGCGCCAGCGTACCGTCGGCCGACGTGAACACCACCGGCCCGGTCGATGGCAACTGCGCCACGATCTGTGCGAGGCGCGAACGCAGGCCGAACCATGCACCCGGGATGTGTCCGTCGCGATAGTCGCGGCTCCAGTCCACGTCTACGATGCTGACGCCGCCCGCCTGCATGCGCGCGCGTAACGCGGCCGCATCGATGGTCGATACGGCTGTGCCCTCCAAGCCCAGGACCCGCGGCATCCAGGCGCCGGTCGCGTCGCCGACCGCGCGCATGTCGACCGTCATCGCGGCTGCGTCCCAGCCCATCTGCTTCATCCAATGCGCCGTCAGCATCGCGCGCACGCCGTCGTCGTCGACGAGCACGACGCGTGCGCCCCAGGTGGTCGCGTGGCGATCCGTCTCCTGTACGAGCTGACCACCGGGGACATTCTTCATGCCGGCGATATGGCCTGCGGCGTACTCGTCCGGATCGCGCACGTCGAATACGTACAGCGTGCGGGTAGCGGCTTCAGCCCGCCAGCGCTCGAGAGCGTCGACATCGACGCGTGCAATGCCGAAGCGCGCGGCGATCCGATCCGCCGCCGCTCGTGCGATGGCATGACCGCGCCGAGATACGGCAGGCGGGCGCGCAGTCGCACCTTTCAACACCTCGTAGCCCGCCAGATGCCAGGCCTGGGTACCGTTTTTCAGCGAAACGACCTTGTTGGGTACGCCCGCATTGATGAGGGATTGCGCGCCAATGATGCTGCGCGTACGCCCGCCGCAGTTGACGATTACCGTGGTGCTCGGGGAGGGCACGAGGTCGGCGAATCGGTAGACGAGCTCCGCGCCGGGAACGCTGATCGCCGTCGGAATGCTGTTGTCGTGGAATTCCTCGTAGCTGCGGCTGTCGAATAGCGCGATGTCGGCCTTCGCATCGATCAGCGCTTTCAGCGCCTCGGCCGTGATCCACGGCGTGCCCGAGCGGTGCTCGATCACTTCGGCGAATGCCTTGCTCGGCACGTGCACGCCGCTGTATATGCGGTACCCGGCCGCTTCCCATGCTGCGATGCCGCCTGTCAGCACCGACACATCGGTGTAGCCGAACGCCGCCATGCGCCGGGCGGCGCGCTCGGCGAGTCCCTCACCGTCGTCGCACCACACCACCCGCACGCAGCGTCGCGGCACGCAGGCATCGAGCAGCAGTTCCAGTCGGCTCAGTGGCAGGCACGCCGCCATCAGGAGATGACGCGCGTCGAATGCAACCTCGTCGCGTGCATCCAAGAGTGCGATCTCGCCGCCGTCGTGCAGGGCCGCTTTGAGCTGCGCTGCGTCGATCGTACCGAATGGCTGTGTCATGCTGGATTTCCTCCACAAAGTAGCGTGCGACCGGCTACGCAAAGCGGACGCGCAATCGATGGCGAAGCGTTGCATCTAGCGGCGGAAGAGCCCTTCGAGGCCGCGCTTGAGCGCATCTTCGAGACTGCGCCTCGATTCGTGCTTCTGCGAGCTGCCGGTAATGCGTTGCTGGATCTCATCCTGCAGCTTCTTCTGCGCGAGCGAGGCGGCCACACCGGCGAAATCGATCGACCACTGCGGTGAGCTCAGAGCGCCCGTAAGCTGCACGGGAACCGTGATACCCGCCACCTCGTCGATGTCACGTCCGCCCTGACCTTTACTGGTCGCGACCAGAGTCGCCTTCAGCAGGTAGTCCAGGCGCTCTTCGCCGATATCGATGTCACCGGCCCCTTCGAGGCGCAGCAGCGGCGACTTGAGCAGCAGATCGTCGTTGTGCGCGACGCCGTTGGTGAGCTTGAAGCTCGCCTTGAGCTCGGTGAAATCGGTTTTCTCGCTCTTGTTCGAGCTTCGCACCGATTTTCCTCTGAGCTCGTCGAGCTTCGAGCGTACGGAGCGGATGGCGCCGGCGATGTCGATGCCCTTGACCGAGCCGTCGGAGAGGTTCACCGACGCAGTGCCGTTCAGCGCCTTCTTCAGCGCTTGTACGGTGGCACCGCGAGCGCTCAGATCGGCGCGCACCGTCCCCCTGCCTTCGAGGGTATCGATCTGTGCCGCATCGCGCAGCAGCGGGCCGACCGCGACGCCGGTCAACGTCTGGCGCAGCGCAAACACAGGCGCCTTTGCCGCTTGCACGGATAGCGACCCGGCCAGCGTTCCCTGATAGAGGCGCGCGGAGAGGGGCGCAACTTCGAGCCGGCCGTTGCTCGCCTTGATGGTCGCGCGCACGTCCTCGCTCCTGACGTTATGCGCGATCAGCTTGCCGATGCGGACTTTGCCCGCTGCGTCCAAACCTTTGAGCGCCGAGAGATCGATTGCATCGCCGCCGGCATCGCTGGCGCTTTGCGCGTGTTTCGCAGCCGGCGCCGGGGCCGCAGGTGCCGGGCCGGCCGATGCGGGGGTTGCGGGCGATGGGCCCGGCGAGGACGGATCGCCAGCACCCGCGGACGCTTGCCTTGGGGACGAGTGCCCAAGCAGCCGGTCGACGTCGAGTTGATCGGCCGCGAGATCGAAGGTGAACGCAAGCGGTGAGAACCGCGTCACGACCACGTGGCCCTGTACGTTCGATTGATCGACTGTGCCCGAAAAATTCATCGCCGCGGTTTTCTTGTCGAGATTTGCGCTGAGCGTGCCGCGCAATTGCGCCGTGTAGGCGCGCCCGGCGCCCTGCAGCGCGATGTCGGCAGCGAGCGGTTCGGCTTTGACCGCACTGTAGGCACCGCTGAGACGGTCCAGCGTGATCTTGGCGATAAGCTTGCCATCCGCATCGCTCGAACTCGCATCCAACGCGATCTTTCCGCCTTCGACCTTGTCTCGGGTAAGCGCGAGCTTGGGCGCGTCGAGCTTCAAATCGAAGTTGCCGCTCGGGCGCTTCCCGCTCGCGCGCGCCGCGAGCGCGCTTGCGACGTACTCACCGGTGTCCATGCGCACTTCGAGACTGCCTTTGACGTGTGCATCGAGCGCGGTGATGTCGCCATAGTCGCCCTTGGCGGAGAGATCGAGCTTGTCGAGCCCATAGACTTGCCGTGCCAGGTCGAACGAGAGTTTGGTCTTGAGGCGCGTCGCGATCCGTGCCTTGTCTTTGTTCGAGGCGATGGTCGCGCTGAGCTCGACCGGCGTGGCAATGCCGCTGGCAATGCGTCCGGTTTCGAGATCGAGGTTCGAGAAGCGGTACTGCGCGCCGGTTGCCTGGTCGGAGAAGGTCACGTCCGCCCGGGAGATCTCGACGCGGGCGATGTCGACGCGGACGGCCGCGGCGGAATCGGCGGCGCCCGATCCTGCGCTGCCCGATTCCGGAGCGCCGGATTTCGGCGCACTTGCGCCCGGTGCAGCCGATTTCTCGGGCGTTTTCGCACCGGACTGCACGCTTGCGGAATCTCCGCCCAAGAGATCGTCGAAATTCATGCGCCCCGAGCGATCGCGCACGACGGTAAGGTGCAAACCCTGCAAGTCGATCGCATCGACCACCACTTGCTTCGAGAGCAGGGGCCAGAACTTCACCGCGACGAACGCGGATTCGATGTTGGCAAACGGCTTGCTGCTATTCGGCTCCGATAGCGAAGCTCTTCCGAGCTTTGCACCGATCACCGGAAACAACGAAAGGGCGATATCGCCCTCGAGTACGAGCGAACGCCCGGTGTTGTGCTTGACCAATTCGACGATCCTCGCCTTGTGGTCGTTCGGGTCGAATGTCGCCGCGACGAAGCCGACGACCGCGATTACGACACCGACGAGCGCCGCCAAAACGATGAAAAGCCACTTGATAGCTCGACTCAAATCTACGTCTCCTTGCTTGCGATGTGCGAGCCCCGTTCCCGCCCTCGGGATCGGCATTGCTCGGGTTTGAAAGGGGCGAGCGAAATACGTGAAGAGGCGTACACCGTTCACATACTTCGCCGTGCAGTCGATCGCCTCCAGGGTGTCGGTATACAAGCGCAGCGCATGACTCGCCTCAAGGGTACGCCTCTTCGGCCTGCTGTGGCGCGCCACCGGTTATCGGAACTGATTGTCGGGCGCGGCGAACCCGCCGCCGCGGTTGGCAAGCTCCGGCAGGCTGCGGGCGAGTTCGCGAACGAGCGGTCCGTCCGGAAAACTCACCTGCCATGCGTCGCAGCCGCTCCCGGCCGCGACCGTCGCCCGCCCGCGGTGACGCGCCGAGCCGAGCACGGCGCGGGCCTCGATGCTCTCGGCGATGTTCTCCCATCCGTGCTCGCGGCCTGCCTTCTCGACCAAGGCGCGTTCGAGGACGTTCATCGCACAGCCCCTCCCGCGGGTTCGCCGGTCGTGCCGTGCTCGAGACGGTTCCATTCGATACGCCGGCGCCGCCAGTGTTCGCCGATGCTCTGCACGAACTCAGGGTGGACGAGCTTCGCGCGGGCGAGTAGCCAATCAGATGCCTCCTTGCGAATGACGAAGCCTTCGATCGGTCCCGTGCGATAACGGCTCGTCTCGGTCGTCAAGCGCGTGGTCAGATCCGCCAGCGTCGTATGTCCGCGAGACACGTTGCGCACCACGGCAAGCCCCAGGCGCTTGGCAACTGCATCACGGCGTGCGGTGCTGAAGAAGCGCTGGTTCGTCCGGTCGTACACGTCGAACACGATGAGCCAGCCGGGCAGGCGGTCGTACGCGACCGAGTGCCGGGCAGCGCACCATTCGCCGAACACGATGAGCCCGGGCGAGAGGTCGCGGCGCAGCGCCTCCCCATGCGCGGTGATCCAGCCGCCCAGGCGCTGGAACTGCCCTGCGAACGGCGGGTGCAGGTACTGCCCGCGGTTCTGGAACCGCGGCGTGCCGTCTTCCGCCAGCGAGACGCCGAGGTTGGCGCCGTCGAGCTTTTCCTCGACCACCACCTCGCCTGCGAGCAGCGCAGCCGCTTCGTCGGTAGCGAGCACCTTGTCGTCGCGTGGCGTGCCTGGGCCGAGCCAGGCCAGGTGCGGGGTGTGTGGAAACCGGAAGAAGACGCTCAAGGCATTTCCGATCGGGGTAGTGCGGGTACTGGCTTGCCGGGGAACTTCCCCGCGTAGAAGCGACATGTGTCGGCCGGGCACAGGAAATCCACCTGCACGCCATGCGCCGCCAGCGCAGGCCACCAATCCAGCCACTTGCAATCCGCCGCTTGCCAGATGGGCGGCCGATCGGAGTGTGTATAGGCAACGGAAACGAATTTCCGATCGGGTGGGTCGAAGCGCGCTTGCAAAACCAAGTCGGGAAATTCGGCAAACTCGTCTGCCGCGGTTTCCGTGACAGCCACGGTCTGCACACGATTCGAACGACCTGCGTTACGCAGCAGCCACTTCAAGAAGACGTCCCCCACACCTTTGGGCGGGTTGACGCGGGTCTTGCTCTGATACTCGCGTAGGATGCGATAGCCATCGTCGATCACGACCACTCCCGAGCTTTGCATCATCTGCAACCGCCGGACGCACTCGCGAACACACTCGGGAGAAACGTCGCCGTGTTGTTCGTTGGCAACCAACAGCACGTTGGTGTCGATCACCGCCCGCATCATTCATGACTCGCTTCACGCTGCTGGATCTTTCTTTCGGCCGCCGCCAGGGTTCGAGCGGCGATCTCGCCCATTTCGTCGCCGAAGAAATTCTCCGGCCAGTTCTCTATCTCCCCGAACATGTTCAGGCGTAGCGGTTCCAGTTCGGTGGCAGAGCCCGCCTTACGGCAGAAATAGACCGCGACATCCTCCGGCACGAGCGTACCTTCGGCAACGCGACGCTGCAGGCGATTCAGAAAGTGCTCCGAATGACTCTCCACGACCAATTGAGTGTTGCGCTCCGCGCCATTTTCGCGAGCCTTGATAGCGGAAATGAACACGTCCGCCAGTGCGGCCTGTACTTGCGGATGCAGGTGGATCTCGGGTTGTTCCATCCAAACGGTGGAAAGGGGTGGGCAATAAAACGCCTGCACCACCGCCGGCAGGAGCTGGGATACGCCAAAGCCGACATCGGTAAGCTTGACCTCGCTGCCGCCGGCGAAGGTTTTCACCAATACCTCGTACTCCTTGCGGCCCTTCGCGACGGGTTTGACGGAAAAGCTCTCGATGACTCCGAGATCTCTCAACCATTGCGCAATGAATTCGTCAAACGGGTACTGCCGCTTCCTCGGACCACGGTTCACGTGCCGCCCCTGTGCGTTGGCCGCGAGGATCGCCGCGATGGAGAATTCGCCCTTATGTCCGACGCTTTCCGGCGTTTCACCCGACCAGGAATAGATCCGTTTGGGATACTCCCTGAGAGGCCCAAGATAGGACAGGCCGTTCAACTGCGCCTCCATTCGCAGCGCGAAATCGGAAAGAAACTCTGCGTTCTGGAAGCGGGCGCGGCTCTGGTCCGAGATCCGATAGAACTTGTCCGGCTCGTCCAGCGGCCACGGGCGCCCGGTCGTGCGGATCAGCGCGTATTCATCGGAGTGGATTTCCAGCTTGTTGTTTTCGCCGCGCTCGTATTGCACCGTCAATGTCGGCTCACCCTGCTGCACGAGTTTGTACCCAAGATGCTGTACGCGAGGCTGGTCTTTCTTGTCGGCCCGCAGACTCACTTCGAATTGCAGCTCGTCTCCGTTGAATTTCCGCTTGCTCAACGGGTCGCGTACCACCAGTTCGTCAGGCAGGCGCCAGCCCAAAGCGAAGCTCAACGGCCGGGCAAGATCGTGGTTATGTAAGCATTCTTCGAATGTGCCGAGTTCGATCAGCGACTTTTCGTCGCCCAGGTGCAAGGGACGCTTGCGATCGGTGGAGAGCACCGTCTGTTTGAGCGCCAGCAGCAAGTGCCCGAGGCTGCTCTTGCCCGCGCTGTTCGCGCCGAATATCACCGTCAGCGGCGCCAGGCGTATCGGCCCGGTATCCTTCCAAGCCTTGAAATTCTGAATGCGCAGGGACGTGAGCATCAGTGCAAGTCTCCGTTCTGTAGGCGGTCCCACGCATCCAGCACCAGCCGCTGGGTGCGGTACTCGCCGAACGCGCGCATCTCGTTCTGCTTCAACACGCGGAAGGTCTCTGACGGGTAATCCTCGCCCATCACCGAGGCAGGATCGAGGATGTAGCAGAGGTCTTCGCGGGTGAAGCCGTAGAGGCGCGCGTAATACGCGTCGAGCTCGGCGCGCAGTTGCGCGCGGCGGTCGGGGCCGAAGGGGAACGGCGGGCCGTCGTAGCCCAGCGCTTCGGCCCAGGGCTTCAGGTCGTGGGCCGTGTAGGTCCGTTCCAGCACGCCGCGCTCCTCCACCGCGAACAGGAAGATGAAACGGTAGACGAGGCGCAGCAGCTCCTCGAAGTACGCCTGACGCTCGAGGCGGCCTTCGATCAACGCGCGGCGCAGCGGCTCGTTGGCCGCGTGCTTCAGGAACCCCTCGCCGAGCGTGACGAGCGCGGCCTCGACGCCGATGCGCAGCCCATCGCGCAGGAATTCCTCGACGAAGGCGCGGGAGCTCACGGTGGCGTCGAGATCGGTGCGCTCGATGGTCGCGCTGAACACCTTCCACTGCGCCTGCGCGATACGAAACACCCGGCCGATCTCCTCTTGCAGCGTGAAGCTGCGCGGGACGTGATAGTCCTCGGGCGCCTGGCCGTTCGCCTGACCCTGCGCGGCTTTCTCCAACACGTCGGGAAGCCATAGCGCGCCTTCGAGGCGCCGCGTGTCGAAGCCGGACGACGAGCCGCGCCGTGGACTCACGGCAAGTCGGTGGGCCAGGGCACGAGCCCGCTGGTCCGCGCGCCGCGCCAGAGCTCCCGATCGTAGGTCGCGACTGTGACCGGTTCGCCGAGCGCTTCCTGCCAGTGCACGGCGCTCGCGAGGTGGACCGCATCGTAGCCGCGCAGACCTTGCTGCCAGGCCACCGACGCTGCGCGCGCGACCACGGCTTCGCTCACCTCCAGGCGGATGAGATCAGGCCAGTCCGCCTCGAAATCCGACAGGCCGGCAGTCGCGGCCTTGCGGGTGACGAACTTCAGGCGTACCGCCCTGGCCAGTGCGGCCGTGACCTCTGCCCGACTGATGACGGCGGTTGCGAGCAGGCGGCTGCTGGCGATCGCCGCCGCGACCTCCGACGATCCGGCTTCCGCGACGTAGCGCTTCACCAGCGCGCTCGCGTCGAGATAGACGATCAATCGCGATCCTCGATGATGAGCTGCGCAACGCTCTTGCCGGCTGGCACCCGCACGGCGGGCTTGCGTGGCGCCAGCCGCCGGCCACTCCACTGCAGTTGCCTCGCGGCGCGCAGCGCGGCGACGCGCTCGTCGAGATCCTGTTCGATCGGCACGAGGCGTCCTACCGGCACGCCGCGATCGGTGATCACCACGGATTCGCCGCCACGAGCGAGCCGCAGGAAGTGACTCAGGCGGCTTTTCAGCTCGCGGATGCTGGCGACGGATTGGGCCACGACTGTTCCTGGATGGGCGGGTCAATGTAGTCACATGCTAGCACCTTGCGACTACTGCGGCTACAGCGCATCGGACAGCAGCACGTACACGCCGAGTACGTCCACAGGGAGGCTCGCGCGCACCGCGTACTGGCCGGTGTCGCGTGCGGCCTCGCGCACGCGGCGGTGGTCGGCCAGCAGCGCGTTGGCACGCTCGGTTGCCAGGCGTTCGAGCGCCGCGTGCTGGGCGTCGAGGAACTCCAGCGCCTGCCGCGACTCGTGCGCCGCGGCGTCGGGGTCGAGGTTGGCGTCTTCGCCTTGATAGGGGCGCACGGATGAGATTGGCCTCCTGGCGTTAGGTAATGGTCGATCCGATTGCTCACGGAATCGTGGCCTTTGGGAGGCTCCAATTCGACATGGGCTCGGAGGATGGGCTGCAAATTTCCGCAACGAGCACGGCGAAGTAGCGCCGATGATTTCGCCATCGATACACCGGTTACCCACCGCCGGGTGCGCGCGCGCCAGGCAGGGCCCGCACGCATCGGGCGGTGGACAACCGGAAATTCACAGCATCACCGTCTGTCGCTGTGCTGATCTCGCGCAATGTTAGTCTTGGGCTGCAGCGGTATGATCGTCGCGCCGTACTGTGCGGCGACGAGTTGTTTCTCCCACCAGTTGAACAATTCCACCCGCCGTGTGAACCGCTCGCCGCGGTCGTAGGCGCGTCCTACCTCGTTGTCGTGCGCGTGATCGAGGGCGAGTTCCACTACGTCTCGGCCGAAACCTTGATCGCGGGCCAGGGTAGAGAAGGCGCTCCGCCAGCCGTACGGGCAGTGTTTGCCATCGAGCCCCAACGTCACGCGGTGCACCTTTTCGATGGGCTCCCGGCCGATCGCCATACGCACCGAAGGTGAAAGCCGGGCTATTTCCGCTCGCCGCAATAGGTTTCCGAGCGCCGCTCAATCCGGCAGTGCCGGAATGCGTCCGTTGTCCTTCTTGCGTGGCAGGATTTCCCGGGCCGGACCGACTGGATTGTCGCGGCAAAGGCCCTTGGCCTGGGCATAGCGAAAGACCCCGTTCAGATGCTGAAGGATGCGCGTGGCCGTTTCCAGCACATCGTGCTTGTAGATCTCTTCGATTGCCTTGGCGACCATCTTGACGACAAAAGAAAAACGCCGTCACTTGGACGGCGGTGGATGTTGCTGGGGGTATCAATGGTGGCGGCGAGAATCGAACTCGCGTCCGAAAAGTCGCATCAGCGCTGGATATAGCGCGCTCGCTGGTCAGTCCGATTGCTTCTAATACCCCCAACAATACCCCCAGCGTGATCGGATCATGCTGGACGTGATGCTCTCTCTGGATGTTGCGGCGCGGCCCCGATTATGCAAACGTACACACCCACGCCAACGAGATTGGGACGTTAAACTCCGTGGTCGAGGCGATGGCTCCTGTCCGCACAGCTAACAACGGCGTCCACCACGCCGGCCCGCAGGTCGCCTGTTTCGAGTTGCTTCGGTCGATACCCCGGTTCTCCTGCGGTCTCCGTTGCGGGCTCGTCTCGTTGCTGCGGTCCTGCTGGTGTGTGCTGCCTGTCCGGTCAGTGTTTCTGTGCGTCCCGCACGCTGAGCGTGTCGGGATCTACGAGGCACTCGGGACACCACTCCCGATTTGTGCAGAGCGTTCTATTGCATGCCACGGCTGCACCCGTTCTTGGCGTCGATGGCGCGTTCCTGTTGGAAGCTGGCTCATCGAGTCGAGCCGTTGACCCAGGGCTCGGAGGGGCGCCCGCTGTTGTCGTTTGGGGCGCGGCGTTGCACGAAGCCTGCGGCGAGCAGGCGCGAAGACGGACTGCGTTGCACAGTCCACGATGACGACGGGTCAGGGCGCC
>WYBJ01000305.1 GCA_011525945.1 Burkholderiaceae bacterium
GAAATCGACGCCAGACGCGAAGCGAACCGCAGCCAGGTTGGACACCTGGCGAGGATTCGCGACAAAGTATGGCGTCGATTTCGGCATCTTTTGTGCGGCGAACTTCTGACTCGGGACACTAGCGTCGTGTGCCAGGACGGGCGCGTGCGAATCGATGGCGTTGTCGGCGTCCCCCAGAAAGCAAAAAAGGCGGGAGCACGAATGCTCACCGCCTTATGCTGCTAGCGGGAGTCTTGCTCCCGCCTGTTCTTTACACCTTCTTCTTGGCTGCTTTCTTCGCAGGCTTCTTCGCTGCCTTCTTCGCTGGCTTCTTGGCCATTCTCATCTCCTTACGAGGTTGCTGTTCAGTGCGAGCTCGTGACCCGCACCGCCAAGCTTTCCATTCGACTTTGCATGCATCGCTTCGTCGTTGTATCCACTCATGACGAGAGGATGGATGCTTGGTGAGCGCATTCTATGCCAGATCTAGATCAAAATACAACAGCCTCGTCAAGTTTTTTGCGCGCGCATCGCGCTGCGCGACATCCGTGCGACAGTCGGCTGCATCGACTTGCGATGATCGCGATGTCGCGGCGCGAGCATGCGACGCGCGACGCCGCGCAGCGCTCGTCGAGCAACGATCACTCGGGGAGAAACGATTCGCGTGCGTACAGCTCGGCGATGGTCTCGCGTGCGCGCACGAGATGAGCGCGATCGCCATCGACGATGACTTCGGCGGCGCGCGGGCGCGAGTTGTAGTTCGAGCTCATGCTCATGCCGTAGGCGCCCGCAGAGAGCACAGCGATCAGATCGTCTGCTTCGAGCGCAAGCGTGCGATCGCGACCGATGAAATCGCCGCTCTCGCAAACCGGACCGACCACCTGGCAAAGCCGCGCTGCCTCGGGACTGCGGTGGTTGAGCGCACGGATCTCGTGCCAGGCATCGTAGAGCGCAGGCCGAATCAGATCGTTCATCGCCGCATCGACGACGACGAACGAGCGCTCCGGTGTCGCTTTCAAGTACTCGACCCGGGTGAGCAAGAGACCGGCGTTGCCCACCATGGAACGGCCCGGCTCGACCATGATACTCAGGCGCCGCTCGCCCAGTCTGGACGTGAGCGCGTGCACGTACTGCTCGATGCTGGGCGGCTCGTCTTCGGGCCGATAGCGGATGCCGAGTCCGCCACCCACATCGATGTGCTCGATGGCGATGCCTTCCGAACGCAGCGCATCGGCGAGCGCGATCACTCGCTCGAACGCGGCGGCGAACGGCGCGGCCGTCGTGAGCTGCGAACCGATGTGGCAGTCGATGCCCGCGATGCGCACTCCCGGCAGCTGGTTTGCCTTGCGGTAGAGCGCGAGCGCTTGCTCGTGCGGAATGCCGAACTTGTCCTGCCGCAAGCCCGTGGAGATGTAGGGATGGGTGCGCGCGTCGACGTCCGGGTTCACGCGCAGACTCACGTTGGCGCGAACACCGCAGTCTGTGGCAAGCCGCGACACGCGCTCGAGCTCGGGTTCGGATTCGACGTTGAAGCAAGCGATGCGCGCGGCCAAGGCCTGCACGATCTCGCTTTGGCTCTTGCCCACGCCGGAGAACACGATCCGGGATGGGTCCGCGCCCGCGGCCAGGACGCGCGCAAGCTCGCCGCCGGAAACGATGTCGAAGCCGCTGCCGAGGTTGTTGAAGAGCTTGAGGATGGCAAGATTGGAGTTGGCTTTCACCGCGTACAGGATGCGGTGCTCATGATCGGCGAATGCGCGCCGGTATCGACTGTACGCATCGACCAGCGCGGCCTTCGAGTACACGTAGCAGGGCGTGCCGAAACGCTGCGCGATCGCGTCGAGCGAGACACTCTCGACGGCGAACTCACCGCGACGCTCGATGAGCAGCGTCACGACGGCGCGCCCGATCCGGGCGCGGGCACGCTCGGCACGGGTTTCGCCGGGTGCTTTTGCGCCGGCTTGTCGGTGGGGAGATAGAGCGGTCCCTTCATCCCGCAGCCGCACACGAAGGCGGCCAGACTCAGGCTCAAGACGATGCGTCGCATCTGCGGACTCTCGGGCGGTCGGTGTGTCCGACTATAGCAGCGGTTTCGCCCGCGAAACCATGCCCGCGAGCGGCGCGCAGGAAGCGTCGCGGTGAAATCACGACCGTGAGGCCGCGCTACCGGTAATGCGCGCCATCTCGCGCTCGATCCAGGCGGCCACGTCGCGGTTCAGCGCATCGGCCTCGATGTCGTCGCACGCGATCGGCGCGCCGATGCTGACCGTGATCGTTCCCGGGTACTTGATGAAGCTGTTCTTGGGCCACAACTCCCCGGCATTGTGCGCGATCGGGACGACGGCGACGTTGGTGCGGCATGCAAGCCACGCCCCGCCGCCATGGAACGTGGCGCGCTCGCCGGGCGGAACTCGAGTCCCCTCGGGAAAGATCACGATCCAGAAGCCCTGCCGGATGCGATCCGTGCCTTGCTCCAGCAGGCGGCGTAACGTCTGACCCGGCGCTGCGCGCTTCACCGTGATGGGCGAGAGCGTCGCGAGCCCCCAGCCGAAAAACGGGATCCACAGCAAGCCATGCTTCAGCACCAGCGCCTGCGGCGGCAACAGCACCTGGAATGCGAACGTCTCCCACGCCGACTGATGATTGGCAAGCACGATGTAGGGCCCGCCTTGAGGGACGCACCCACGCACGCGGTAACGGATGCCGCATACGGTACGGGCGAGTGCGATGACGACGTGCGACCAGGAAGTGACGATGCGATAGCGCGCGTGTGGCGGTAACGGCAGCACCAGCCACGAGGCCAGCGCGTAGGGCGGCGTGATCAGCACGACAAGCGCTGCGAACACGGTCGAGCGCACGATGGCGCCAAGCCCGGGTCGCGGTCGCAGCGCAGCCATGTGCCGTGCTCACGTCCGGGGCGCGCAGCGGCGCCTGTCTCCCGAAGCCGGCCGCATCGCTCGCCGAAGACAGTGCGCCGGCATCTTCCGAACGGCCAACACCGCGCTCACGACGCCAGGTGCCGGGCGAATCCGGCGAGATCGTCGAACACCTGCGTATGCGGCGGCAGGTTGCCTTCCTTGAGCGTGACCTTGCCCTTGCCGGTCGTGACCAGTACTGGTGTGGCGCCGACTTCGTGCGCGGCCTGCAGGTCGCGCAGCGCATCGCCGATGGCTGGAACGTCCTGCAGATTCGAATTGAAGCGCCGCCCGATCTCGAGCAGCATGCCGGCCTTGGGCTTGCGGCAGTCGCAATGGGCGTCCGCCGCGTGCGGGCAAAAGAAGACAGCATCGATGCGCCCGCCCGCTTGCGCCAGCGTGCGCGCCATCTTGTCGTTGATGGCGTTGAAGGCGGCCATGTCGAGCAGGCCGCGGCCGATGCCGGACTGGTTGGTCGCGACCACGACGCGATAGCCGCGCTGATTGAGCATTGCGATCGCTTCCAGGCTGCCCGGTATCGGCCGCCACTCCTCCGGGGTCTTGATGAAGCGATCGCTATCGAAATTGATGACGCCGTCGCGGTCCAGAATGATCAGTTTCATGCTGGCAACCTGGAGATATTGGCTACGCAGTTGAGCAGGTGGTTGAGCGCATTGAGCAGCGCAAAGCGGTTCGTGCGCAGCGCCGCCTCGGGCACCACCACCCGGACATCGGTGAAGAACCGATCCACGGGATCGCGCAGATGCGCGAGCGCACTCAACGCGCGGGCGAACTCGCGCCGCTCGACCTGCGATTCGACTTCGGGTTTCATCCGCGCCAGGACCTCGTACAGCGCCCTTTCGGCCGGCTCCGCGAGCAGTGCTTCCGAGACCGATTGATCGAGCTGCGCCACCTTCTCCTTCGCTACGATGTTGCGCGAACGCTTGTTTGCTTCGATCAGGCTCGCCGCCTCGGGCAGCGCACGGAAACGGCGGATCGCTTCGAGCCGCGGCAGAAGCTGGTTCAAGGGCAGATCGCGCGCGCGGTAGAGATCGAGTACCGACTCGATTTCTTCGGGCGCATAGCCGCGTTCGCTGAGGTAGCCCAGCGAGCGGTCGAGCACGAATCCGATCAGGTCGCAGACCACGCTCTGGCCGAGCGCGAGCGAACGATCGAAGCTCGTGCGCGCGCGCTCGATCAGGTCGTACAGCGCGAGCGGCAGGTCGTACTCGATCACGATGCGCAGCAGCCCCAGGGCATGGCGGCGCAGCGCGAACGGATCGCGATCGCCGCTCGGGACAAGCCCGACGCCGTAGATTCCGACCAGGATGTCGAGCTTGTCGGCGAGCGCCAGGACCGCGGGTGCACCCAGCGCCGGCAGGGCGTCGGCCGCGAAACGCGGTCGATAGTGCTGCTCGATCGCCTGGCCGACCTCGGCCGAATCGCCGCCGTGGATCGCGTAATAACGTCCCATGACGCCCTGCAGCTCGGGAAATTCGCCCACCATGCCGGTCGCGAGATCCGCCTTGCACAGGAGTGCGGCGCGGTCCACGACCATCGGATCGACCGCGAGGCGCGCGGCAATGTGCCCCGCGGTCGCGCGCAGCCGCTCGACGCGCTCGCGCTGCGAGCCGAGCTTGTTGTGGTAGACCATGCGCGCGAGCTCGGGCAGGCGCTCAGCAAGCGGCGTTTTCTGGTCTTGCTGGAAGAAAAATCGCGCATCGGCGAGCCGTGGCCGCACCACCCGCTGGTTGCCGTCGACGATGGTGCCGGCATCATCGAGCCGCATGTTGGCAACGATCAGGAACGCGTTGCGCAGCTTCCCGGTGCGATCCAGCAACGGGAAATACTTCTGGTTCTGACGCATCGTCAGCACCAGGCACTCGTGCGGCACTTGCAGGAATTCCGCGTCGAATTGCCCGACATAGACGCTGGGATGCTCGACCAGTGCGGTCACCTCGTCGAGCAGACTTTCCGGCTCGGCGACCACCGCGCCGAGCTCCCGTGCCCGGACGGCGATCTGGGCTGCGATCTCAGCGCGCCGCTCGGCGAAGCTCGCGATCACCTTGCCGTCCACGCGTAGCTTCTGCTCGTATTCGTTCGCGTGCGCGAGCGCGATATCGCGCGCACCCTGGAAGCGATGGCCTTGGGTCGTGTTGCCGCTCGCAATCCCCAATACCTCGCCGGGGACGACGCGGCTGCCGTGCAGCAGCACCAGTCCGTGCACGGGGCGAACGAACTGCGCCTCGCCGGCGCCCCAGCGCATCAGCTTCGGGATCGGGAGTTTCTTCAGCGCTTCGGCGAGCAGCGCCGGCAAGTGCGCGTCGAGCGTTTCGCCTCCGCGCCGGGAACGAAACGCCCAGTACTCGGCGTTGCCGTCCTGAATGCGCTCCAGGGCCTCGACCGGCACGCCGCAGGAGCGCGCGAACCCCGCCAGTGCGGCTGTGGGCTTGCCGCCGGCATCGTGGGCGGCTTGCACCGAGGGTCCCTTGCGCACGATCTCGCGGTCTTGCTGCCGGCCGAGCACTTGCGGCAATCGCACGGCGAGCCGGCGCGGTGTGGCGAACACGTCCGCAGCGGGGCTATCCGCAGCGACGAACCCGGCTGCCTGCAATCCGGCCCGGAGCTGCTCGGCCAGCGCTTCGGCGAGCCGGGAGAGCGCCTTCGGCGGCAGCTCTTCGCACAGCAATTCGATCAACAGGGCTTCGGTGCTCATCGGGTGACGGCCGCCAGCAGCGGAAACCCGAGCCGCTCGCGTGTCTGAAGGTAGCTCTTGGCGACCGCACGCGCGAGTGTGCGCACGCGTGCGATGTAGGCCGCGCGCTCGGTCACCGAAATCGCGCCGCGTGCATCGAGCAGGTTGAAGGTGTGCGAACACTTCATGACCAGCTCGTACCCCGGCAGCGGCAGCTCCTGAGCGAGCAGACGCATGGCCTGCGCCTCACAGTCCGCGAATTGACGGAACAGCCATTCGGTGTCGGCGAGCTCGAAGTTGTAGCGCGACTGCTCCACTTCGTTCTGGTGGTACACGTCGCCGTAGCTCAAGCCCGGTGTCCACACCAGGTCGTAGACGCTGTCCTTGCCTTGCAGGTACATCGCCAAACGTTCCAGTCCGTAAGTGATTTCGCCCGAAACCGGCCGGCAAGCCAAGCCGCCGACCTCCTGAAAGTAGGTGAACTGCGTGATTTCCATTCCGTTCAGCCACACCTCCCAGCCCAACCCCCAGGCACCGAGCGTCGGCGATTCCCAGTCGTCCTCGACGAAGCGGATGTCATTGCTGCCCAGGTCGATCCCCAGTGCCGTAAGCGAGCCGAGATACAAGTCCTGGAAAGCCGCAGGCGACGGCTTCATGATGACTTGATACTGATAGTAGTGCTGCAAGCGGTTGGGATTGTCGCCGTAGCGCCCGTCCTTCGGCCGGCGCGAGGGTTGCACGTAAGCGGCATTCCAGGGCTCGGGGCCGATCGCGCGCAAGAACGTCGCGGTGTGGAAGGTCCCTGCGCCGACCTCCATGTCGTACGGCTGCAGCAACGCGCACCCCTGCGCATCCCAGTACTGCTGCAGGCTGAGGATGATTTTCTGAAAGCTCGGCAGGTCTGTTCGAGCGGACATGAGCGGGCAATTCCGGGTGACGCGCGGGGCGTGAGCGGCGCGCTTTGCGAAGAGCCGAATTCTACCGGGTTCGGCTGCGGCCGCGACCCGGATCTGCGGCCGGGCGAGACGCTCAGTCTCGGGCTTGACCGGAGCGGCGTATGAACCCGGCGAGCAGGAATAGTGCAGCGAGCCCCAAGGCCGGCGCATTACCGAAGCGAACGTAAGGGGTTGCACCCGTGTGCCCGCGCACTTCGGCGTCGAGCGTGTCGGTGCGAAACGTTGGCGCCACGCGGGTGACGCGCCCGTTGGGCGCGATCACGGCCGTCATGCCGGTGTTCGTCGCCCGCAGCATGGGACGCCCGGTTTCGATCGCGCGCATCTGCGCGATCTGCAGGTGTTGTCTTGGCGCGATCGAATCGCCGAACCAGGCGACGTTGCTCACATTGACGAGCAAGGTCGCTTCGGGCAATTGACGGATGATCTCCTCACCGAATACGTCCTCGTAGCAGATGTTGACCGCGACGCGTTGTCCGGCGACGGCGAGCGGGCGCTGGGTCGGCGCGCCGCGGGAAAAGTCGGTCAGCGGGATTGCCATCGACTCCACGATCGGCGCGAGCAGCGCCCGCAGCGGGATGAATTCGCCAAACGGCACGAGGTGAACCTTGCGGTACACCTGCCTGGGTGAAGTGCCGATGCTCACGACGCTGTTGTAGTAGCCGCCCGCGCCGCGCTCCGGCAGGCCGATCAGCACATCGGCGTCGTTGGCTTTCGCATGCGCTTCGATCGACTGCAGGAAGTTTTCGGGTACGTCCTGCAGGAACAGCGGCAGCGCGGTTTCGGGGAGGATCACGAGCCGCGCCGAGGACGCAACGATCATGCGCCGGTACAACGCCAGTGTCGCGGCGACCTGCTCGTGGCGCCATTTGATGCTCTGCTCGACGTTGCCCTGTAGCAGGCTTACCCGCAGCGGCGCGCCGACCGCTTCGGTCCACGTATTCGCCTTGAGCGCGGCGGCGCCAACCCAGAGCAGGAGAGCCGCGGCAAGCGGCCGCCAATCGGGATTGCGCCAGCCGCGGGCGAATGCGTGCAATGCCAGACCGGCGCTGACAACAAGCGCGAGCCCGACTCCGTGTATGCCCAGCACCGGAGCGATGCCGGTGAGCGGGCTCTCGGCGGCCTGCGAGTAACCGATGCGAAGCCAGGGAAAGCCCGTGAAGAGCCAACCGCGAACCCACTCGGTGAGCACCCATGCACCCGGGAACACGACACAGCGCCGCAGCCAATCGCGCCGAACGCGTATGGCCGCGCTCACGGCGAGTGCTGGATAGAGCGCCAGATAGGTGCAGAAGGCGAGGGTGACGCCCGCGGCGAGCGGCGCGGGCATCGCGCCGAAGTCGTGCAGGCTCACATAGACCCACGACACGCCGGCGACGAAGAAGCCGAGCCCGAAGGCAAGACCGAGCTTGAACGCGGCCCCCGGCGCCGCCGCCCGCTCGGCCAAGCGCAACAGCCATGCAAGCGTGACGATAGGCAGCACGAACAATCCGAGAGGTGCGAACCCGCCGACCGTGCAGATGCCCAGGAAGAACGCAGCAACCGGCGGTTTCCAGCGCCAAGCGGCCATCGATCAGGCGCCGGCGCAAGCCGCCAGCGGCACGAACCCGCCGATGCGGATGTCGCGCGCGCGGCGCGAGCAAGCCGCCCGAGGCCAAAACCTAACTGTCCGCATCGCCCGAGTCCGGGTCTTGCGGCCCGCGTTCCACCTCCAGCAGATGCAGCCGCCGGCTGTCGGCGCGCAGGATCTTGAACGTCAGATTGTCGATGCGGATCGATTCGCCGCGCTTGGGCAGTCGGCCGAAGTGGTTGATGATCAATCCGCCGACGGTATCGAAATCCTCGTCGTCGAAATGGCAGTCGAGCGCGGCGTTGAAGTCGCGGATCTCGGTGAGCGCCTTCACGCGGTAGCGTCCGGGGGCATCCTGCACGATGTTGTCATCGGCCTCGTCGTAGTCGTGCTCGTCCTCGATCTCGCCGACAATCTGCTCGAGCACGTCCTCGATCGTGAGTAGCCCCGCCACGCCACCGTATTCGTCCACGACGATTGCCATGTGATTTCGATTGGCGCGAAACTCCTTCAGCAGCACGTTCAAGCGCTTCGATTCCGGGATGAATACGGCCGGGCGCAGCATGTCGCGAACATTGAACTCTTCCTCGCCAGCGTAGTAACGCAGCAGATCCTTGGCGAGCAGGATACCGATCACGTCGTCCTTGTTCTCGTTGATCACCGGAAAGCGCGAGTGTCCGCTCTGAATGACCAGCGGGATGAAGCGATCGGGCGGCTCCTTCACGTCGATCACTTCCATCTGCGAGCGCGGCACCATGATGTCGCGCGCCTGCAGTTCGGAGACCTGCAGCACGCCCTCGATCATCGACAACGCGTCGGCGTCGAGCAGGTTGCGCTGGAACGAGGAGTGCAGCAGCGAGACGAGCTGTTGGCGATCGCCCGGCTCGCGCATGAGAAGCGCACCCAAGCGGTCGAGAAGACTGTGTGTCGGTGAAATCGCCATGGCCTTGCCCATATGCCGCTGCCCCGATCAGCGCGCGGGACGGTACGGATCGGGATAACCCAATCGTCTCAGTATCGCGCGCTCGCGCGCCTGCATGACCTTCGCTTCGCGTCCAGCCACATGATCGTAGCCCTGCAGGTGGAGCATGCCGTGGACCACCAGATGAGCGTAATGCGCTTCCAGTGCGATCGCGCCCGCCCGCGCTTCCCGTGCCACCACGGGAGCGCACACGGCGATATCGCCAGCGAGCGGCACACGGTCTTCGTAGACAAAAGTGAGCACGTTGGTGGCATAGTCTCGACCGCGAAAGCGGCGGTTGAGCTGCCTTCCTTCTCGCCCGTCCACGACCCGCAGGGTTACGCGCGCATCGCGCTCCAGTGCGCACTGCGCCCACGCGCGCAGCTTGCGGCGCGGCGGGATCGCGACTGCCTCACAGGCAAGCTGGAGGGAGAACACGAGCGTACTAGTCCTGCGCTTTGTCGCTGCGCGGACGGTGTTGTTCGTACGCATTGACTATGCGCTGTACCAACGGATGACGCACGACATCGACGCTTTCGAACAGCGTGAAGGCGATGCCGGTGACATCGGCAAGCACCTCGCGTACCTCGACCAGGCCGCTCTTCTGCCCGCGCGCGAGATCGATCTGGGTGACATCGCCGGTAATCACTGCCTTGGTGCCGAAGCCCATGCGCGTGAGGAACATCTTCATCTGCTCGGGCGTCGTATTCTGCGCTTCATCGAGGATGATGAATGAATGGTTGAGGGTGCGCCCGCGCATGAACGCGAGCGGCGCAATCTCGATCGTGCCGCGCTCGAACAACCGCCCGACCTTGTCGAAACCCATCAGATCGTAGAGTGCGTCGTACAACGGGCGCAGGTACGGGTCGACTTTCTGCGCCATGTCACCGGGCAGGAAGCCCAGGCGCTCGCCCGCCTCGACTGCGGGGCGCACCAGCACGATGCGTTTGACGCGATCGCGCTCCAGCGCGTCAACCGCGCACGCCACGGCAAGGTAGGTCTTGCCCGTTCCGGCCGGGCCGATGCTGAACGTAATGTCATGCGTCTGGATGTTTTGCAGGTATTGCACTTGCCGGGGGGTACGTCCGCGCAGATCGCCCTTACGTGTAAGCAGGGCTGCGCTCTCGTTCGCACCGGCCGCGGGCATGTCCTGGCGCACCTCGACCAGGCCGAGTTGTATGTCGTCCGGGCTTACATGCTCGCCAGCCTGCGCATACAGGCGTTCGAGGGCGTGCACGCCTTGCGCGGTTCGTTCGGGTACGCCGGACAGGCGGAATAGCTCACCGCGACGGGTGATGGATATATCGAGCGCCGACTCGATCGATCGCAGGTTTTCGTCCAGCGCGCCGCACAGGTTGGCGAGGCGCTGGTTGTCGACGGGCGTGAAGCTGATCTCGACGGACTTCGTTCTCAATGACGAACGAGCGAGGGAGGCGACATGGTGGGGATTGTCGGGCATTTCGGCACCAGCAGCAAGCACACGGGTGTGGCGCACAAGAATTACATGCGCCGTGCGCGCACGCGAGCGTCATTGTGCAACCAAGCATCCGCGCAGCGAGTGCGGGAGTGCCTGGGTAATTTCGACGTCGACGAAGCGGCCGAGAAGCGGCTCGGGCCCGGCGAAATTGACTACTCGATTGTTGTCGGTGCGCCCGCTAAGTTCGCTTGCGTCCTTGCGCGCACGCGAATCAACCAGTACACGTTGGCGGGTGCCAACCATCGCCGCGCTGATCGCTTGCGCCTGGCTTTCGATCAGGGCCTGCAGCCGCTTGAGACGTGCGAGCTTCACGGCTTGCGGCGTGTCATCGCGCAGATTCGCCGCGGGCGTGCCGGGGCGCGCGCTGAACACGAAGCTGAAACTCGCATCGAAGCCGACCTCTTCGACCAACCGGCACGTGGCCTCGAAGTCGACTTCGGTTTCACCCGGAAAGCCGACGATGAAATCCGAGGAGAGTGACAAGTCGGGGCGCACTGCACGCAGCCTGCGCACGATCGACTTGTACTCGAGCGTGGTATAGCCGCGCTTCATCGCACTGAGGACACGATCCGAACCGCATTGCACCGGCAAGTGCACGTGGCTCACGAGTTGCGGTATCGCCGCATAGGCGTCGATCAGGCGTTGCGTGAATTCCTTCGGATGCGAGGTGGTGAAACGGATGCGCTCGATCCCGGGAATCGCCGCGGCGTACTCGACCAGCAACGCGAAATCGCCCAGGCCGCCGTCGGGCAGAGCGCCGCGCCAGGCATTGACGTTCTGACCGAGCAGTGTCACTTCCTTCACGGACTGGTGCGCGAGCACGGCAATCTCGGTCAGCACATCGTCAAGCGGGCGCGAAACCTCCTCGCCGCGTGTGTACGGCACGACGCAGAACGTGCAGTACTTGCTGCAGCCTTCCATGATGGAGACGAACGCGGCCGCGCCTTCGACCCGAGCGGGCGGCAGGGCGTCGAATTTTTCGATCTCGGGAAATGAGATGTCGACTTGTGCCTTGCCGGTGCGAATCCGCTCGTCGATCAATGCCGGCAGCCTGTGCAGCGTCTGCGGACCGAACACCAGATCGACATAGGGCGCGCGCGCGACGATTTGTGCGCCTTCCTGGCTTGCGACGCATCCGCCTACGCCGATGATAAGACCGGGCCGCGCGCGCTTCAGATGCTTGACTCGACCCAGGTCGTGGAACACCTTTTCCTGCGCCTTCTCGCGCACCGAGCAGGTATTGAACAGAATTACGTCGGCCTCACCGGGGTCGTCGGTCGGCTCCATGCCCCGCGCCGCGTGCAGCACGTCCGCCATCTTGCCCGAGTCGTACTCGTTCATCTGGCAACCGAACGTGCGAATGAAGACTTTACGCGCCATGACGGCGGACTAACGCCGGAGCGCGTCGAGTCGCTGTTGTTCCTGCGCCGTGAGAAGGTAAATGCGCATGATCAAGCCGGTCTGATCGATCGTGTAAGCCACGTCGGCTTTCGCCGGCAGGAAGCCGGGTGTGATGGTGCGATTGTTGGAATCGAAGATGACCGCACCGGGAGCGAGCCGGCGTGCCTCGCCGTCGATGATCACGAACGGGCTCTGATAGCCGCTGAACTCGGCCCGCTTCGCATTCGCCGGCAAAGAGCGCAACTGAGCGTAACCGGATCCCGCCTCGAGCGCCAGCCAGGCTATCACGATCAAGCCCGCCAGTACTTTCGTCAATCGATCGAAAGCCATAGAGAATCAGGAATTTGTTTCGGGCACATTATAAGCATGGGTGTGTTGTCTGCGGTGCGGACGGCGCCGGGCAACGGTTGGTAGTGATGGAGGGACTCGAACCCTCAACCTCCACATTATGAGTGTGGCGCTCTAACCGGTTGAGCTACATCACCCGGGAAATGGCCGCCGCACGTATCGAGCGCGCACGGGGGCAATATTATGGCATGAATCGCGCGCTCGGCGAGGCGGCTGAGGCGCGGGCGTCGGGCCGTTCGTCGTTGCTGCCGCACCGTCTGGCGTTCCTTGGCTGGAACGGCGGCCGAGCGGGCCGTAAACTGGCGTAGATTGCGCGCGCTGGAGGCAGGCATTGCACGACGAGGGCTCGGGATCGGATGGCGCGCATGCAGCGCTCAAGTGCGACGTGCTCGTGGTCGGCGCGGGACTCGTGGGCGCGAGTTTCGCTGCGGCATTGCGCGCGAGTGGATTGCGCACCCTGCTGCTCGATTCCGACAGGCCCGCCGTGCCTTCGCATGACGGTTGGGACAGCCGCGTCTTTGCGATCAGCCCGGGGTCGAAGGAGCACCTCGATGCTTGCGGTGCCTGGGGGCGCATGCCGGCTGATCGCATCGCGCGGGTCGAAGCCATGCAGGTTTGCGGCGATGCCCAGGGCGCCGAGATCGTCTTCAGCGCCTACGATTGCGGGCTCGCGGAGTTGTGCTACATCGTCGAAAGCCGCGAAATCCAGCGCGCATTGGCGGCGGTGAACGCCGAGCACGGAGCGGCCGATCGGTTGTTCGGCCATTCCCCGCTCACACTTGCGCGCGGCGATGACAGCGTTCGCGTGGAGCTCGCCGACGGCGGGTCGGTCGATGCACGGCTTGTAGTCGGTGCCGACGGCATGAATTCCTGGGTGCGTGAAACAGCCGGCATTGAGTCCCGTGTGCGTGCCTACGGGCAACAAGGCGTGGTCGCCAATTTCGAAACCGAGCTTGCTCACGAATCGGTGGCGCGTCAGTGGTTCGTCGCCGACGGTGTGATTGCCTTGCTGCCTTTGCCCGGGAACCGCGTCTCCCTGGTCTGGTCTACCTCGGACGCTCACGCGACGCATTTACTAGCGCAGGACATGGACGATTTCGCCCGCGAGATCGCAACGGCATGCCGCAATGTTCTAGGCGATATGCATGTGATTACGCCGCCCCGGTCATTTCCCTTGCAACTCGTCCGGGTTAATGAGACCGTGCGCCCGCGCTTGGCGTTGTTGGGCGATGCCGCGCACGTCGTCCATCCGCTTGCCGGGCAGGGCTTGAATCTCGGCTTCGCAGATGCATGCGAGCTCGCGCGGGTGCTGTGTGAGCGCGGGGCACAGGACGATTGCGGTGATTATCGCCTGTTGCGCCGCTACGCGCGGGCGCGCCGAGAGGCGGTTGCGACGATGCAATGGACGACCGACCGATTGCAGCGCCTGTTCGCCGCGCACGGATACGGCGCAAGCTGGCTGCGTAACACGGGGTTGCGGTTTACCAACGCAATCGTGCCGCTGAAAAACATTCTCATCAAGCACGCGCTTGCTTGAGCGCGGCGACAAGGAGCCTGACTTGAAACGATCGATCGTCTGGACTTGGGTGCTGGCGGCCGCGCTGGCAAGCGGGATCGCGAGCGCGAGCGAAGCCGATGTGCGCAAGAACATGCAGGCGCGCTATCCGGGCATTGCGGTCGAAAGCGTCGCCACGACCCCGCTGCCGGGCGTCTACGAGGTGTTCGCGAACGGCGTCATCATCTATACTGACAACGACGTCAACTACATCATCGCGGAAGGTCGCCTGGTCGACACGAAGACCCGCACAGACCTTACCGCGGAGCGGTTGCGCAAGCTATCGGCCATCCCGTTCGATTCGCTGCCGCTGCAGCAATCGTTCAAGGTCGTGCGCGGCAACGGCAAACGCAAGCTTGCGTACTTTACCGATCCGAATTGTCCCTATTGCAAGCGTCTCGAGCAGGAGCTGGTGAACGTCAAGGACGTGACGCTTCACGTGTTTCTGTTCCCCATACTGTCCAACGATTCGGTGGAAAAAGCGCGCGGGGTCTGGTGTTCGAAGGATCGCGCCAAGGCGTGGACCGATCTTATGCTGAAGGGCATCGCGCCCAAGGCGGCGGCGAACTGTGACGCGCCGCTGGAAAAGCTCGTGCAATTCGGTCAAGACAAAGGCATCAAGGGTACGCCGACTTTGATCTTTGCCGATGGCAGCCGTGTACCGGGCACGCTGCCCGCCGCCGATTTGAGCAAGCTTCTCGAGGCGGCGAGCCAGTCGGGTCGTCCCGGCAGCTGACCTGCGGGCGTTGGCTTGACGCGCGTGGCCGTGGATGCGGGTATCGATGGCGGCACGCGCGGGCGTCTTGCGGCTGCCTTGGCGCTTTCGGCCCTCTTGCATGCCGCGCTGGTCGTAATGGTTCAGGCCGGGTTGCCGAGCACTCCCACGACTGCGGCGACGCCGATTGAGGCGCGGATCGAAGCGCTCGAGCAGCCGGTCGTGGCGCAGGCTTCCTCGCCAGCGCCGGCCTTGTCGTTGACACAAGAAGCCGAAAGCGCGGTCGCGGGATTTCGCGCGGCATCGCCGTTGACGCCCGAGCGCGAAGCTCCGGCTGCGGCGAGCACGGTGGCGGCGCCGAGCAATGAGCAGACTGCCAATAGGGTTACCCCGCTGGCGTCGCTTGCCGCCACCCCGGACTACTACGCGATCACCGCGCTCGATCGTCCACCGGTTCCGTTGACGCGGCCCGACGCCTGCTATCCCTACGGTGCGACTGGGGAGGTGATCTACGAGCTCCTGATCGACGAGGCAGGTGCCGTCAATCGGGCGACGGTGCTCGCCGTCAAGCCGACCGGGCTTTTTACGGCAGCAGCCGCCGAGCTGTGCAGCGCGCTCAGGTTTTCGCCGGCCATCAAGGATGGACGCGCGGTGCGCAGCCGCGTGCGCTTCGTCGTCGGTCCCACGAATTGAGCTCCCGGGTGAAGGGCGATACGAGCCTTCCGGCCTTCAATTCGCCAATACGCGCTCGGGCGTAACACCGAGCGGCAACAGCACCCACATTCGAGCGCTCTGGCGCATGCGACCGGCTTGCACGCCGGCTCGGTCGCCGTAGCCCCAGAAGTAGTCGCCGCGGATCGGGCCGCGAATGGCGCTGCCCGTATCCTGTGCCATCATGAGTCGCTGCAACGGGCGCTGCGTGTTGGGCCAGGTCGTCGCCAGATAGACCGGCGCGCCAAGCGGAATGTAGCGCGGGTCGACCGCGAGCGATCGGCCTGCGCTCACCGGCACGCCGAGCGCTCCGAGCGGTCCCGGCAGATCGGACGCGAGTTCGCGAAAGAAGACATAGCTCGCGTTGTGCCGAAGAACCTCGGGCAGCTTGTCGGGATTCTTTCGCGCCCACTCCCGAATTGCCTGCATCGACGCTTTTTCGAGCGTAAGCTCGCCGCGATCGACCAGGAAGCGGCCGATGGAGCGATACGGATGGCCGTTCTGATCGCCGTAACCGACTCGTACCCGCTCGCCGGTATCGAGACGGATCTGACCGGAGCCCTGCACCTGGAGGAAGAACAGATCGACCGGATCGTCCACCCAGAAGAGCACCTTGGCATCGAGCGCGGCTTGCCCGTTCTCGATCTGCGCACGCGAGTAATAGGGAACGATGCGTCGGCCCTCCAGGCGCCCGCGCACGCGCCGTCCCTTGAGCTCGGGATAGAGCGCGGATAGATCCACCACGAGCAAGTCATCGGGCACGCCATAGAGCGGGAAACGATACCGTGTCGAGGGCGTGCGGCTGCCGTGCAGCAGCGGCTCGTAATAACCGGTAACGAGGCCCTCGCTGCCGCCGTCGGCGTCGAGTGCGCGAAAAGGTTGAAAATTCGCTTCGAAATAGCGACGCGCGGCGGATGGATTCACGGCGGGCACCTTGCGGGCCGCCGCACAAGCTGCACGCCAGGCGTCGCGCGCCGCCAACGCTTCGCAGCCGCGCACGAAGGCCGCCAGCGCCGAGGCATGATCGTCGTTCGTCCACTGCGGCAGATCGGCGAATCCGACAGCGGCAAGCGCGGGCGGCTTTCTCGCCGCCTGGCCCGGTGCGACGGGCGCTTGCGCAGGCGACGGGGGTGCCGGTGCGGCCGGCACGGTGACGGGGCGTTTGGCCATCGGACCTTCGGTGCCGGCCGGCGGTTTCGGCGCCTGTTCGCCCGCGGGCGGCTGCATGCTGCACGCCGCACCGAGCAGCGCGATCAGGAAGACGAGATGACGGCCTGATTGGCGCGCGCGCGCGCATCGACTAAAGTGCCGACTCGCGCAGCGTAGTTCTGCGCCAAGCTCACCTTGTGCGAACGACAACTGCGATTGCTCATCCATCATGTGGGTCATTGCTCTTGAAGCCTTCGTCGCGCTCTGCCTGCTGGTGCTTGTCGTCTGGCTCACCATGGGTTCATCGCGGCGGCGCGACGACGATTTCCCGCCGCGGCTCGGGCGCGACAAGGATGACTCGGGCAAGCGTTGAGCACTGACGTCTGACCACGCTTCAGGCGGTCTTGCGCAGCGCGATGCGGCGGAACCAGCCGCCTGCGAGCGCCGGCTGGTCGCTCGTCACGCCCAATTGCGGCACGCACGCCAATACGTCCTCGAACACGACGTCGAGCCGCGTCGCGAGCTGACCGACAAGCGGGCTCAGCAAGCGTCGCAGCGGTGCCGGTTGCGATCGGGAGAGGAACTTGTCCAACACGAGCAGCGTGCCGCCGCAGCGCGTGACCCGGGCCGCTTCTGCCAGCACCGCAGCGGGTTGGCCCACGACGGCCACGATCAGGTGCAGGATGACGATGTCGAAGCGCTCGTGGGCGAACGGAAGACACGCGCTGTCCGCACGAACCAACGTGCAATCGAGCGAGCGCGCCCGCGCTCGTGCGCGAGCGAGCATCGCCTCGACCAGGTCGGTCGCGACATAGCGATGGCAGCTAGGAACGTGCAAGAGGTCGAGCCCGGTGCCGGCGCCGCTGAGGAGGATCTGCAAACGCCCGCTGGCCGGGATTTGCGCGAGACTCGCCCGCCGCGCGGCGGCAAGCGGTGCGGCCACGACTGCGTCGTAGAGCGGCGCGATCCAGCGGTACGAAGTCGAGAGCTTCACCGCACCTCAAGCGGAGCGGTCACGCGAGCAGCCGATCAGTGCAGGACCCGCGGAATACTGAGCGTGAACGCCGGGATCGGCGCGTCGAACTCGTGCCCGTCAGCCGCCACCATCTGGTAGCTGCCGCGCATCGTGCCCACGCCCGTGGCGATCGCGGTTCCGCTCGTGTACTCGAAGCTCTCGTGCGGCTCGAGCAACGGCTGGTTGCCCACCACACCCAGCCCGCGCACCTCCTGCACTTTGTCGTTGGCGTCGGTGATGATCCAATGCCGGCTGAGCAACTGCGCGGCCACGGTGCCCGCGTTGGTGATCGTGATGGTGTATGCGAACACATAGCGCCCGGCCGCTTCGTCGGACTGGTCCGCCAGGTAGGTCGTGCGCGTGTTCACGCGTATGTGGTACTTGGCGGTTTCGCTCATCGAGGTATTGCACCCCAAATCGCACCGCATGGCAAGCCGCCGCCCGCGCTGTGAGCATCGGTTCGGAGAAGCAAGCGCAAGCTCGGTTGCGACCGAGCCGCGACTGCGTGCTGCGTTAGAATCGGGCCACTACGTGCGCGCGCCGCTGCTTGCGCGGCGAAACTGCACGGGAGCTTTCATGACGCGACCGTTTCGAATTGCGCCGAGCATACTTTCCGCCGACTTCGCACATCTGGGCGACGAGGTCGAGCGGGTGATCGCGGCAGGCGCGGACATCATTCATTTCGACGTGATGGACAATCATTACGTGCCCAATCTGACCGTCGGTCCGGTGGTGTGCGCCGCGATCCGCCGGCTCGTCAACGTTCCGATCGACGTGCATCTCATGGTGAAGCCGGTGGATCGAATCGTGCCGGACTTCGCGCAGGCCGGCGCCACCATCATCTCCTTCCATCCCGAGGCCTCGGAGCACATCGACCGCACACTTGCCTTGATCCGCAGCCACGGCTGCAAAGCCGGCCTGGTGTTCAATCCCGCCACTCCGCTGGTATATCTCGATCACGTCATGGACAAGCTCGACCTGGTCCTCATCATGTCGGTCAATCCCGGCTTCGGCGGCCAGCAGTTCATTGCGCACGCGCTGGACAAGTTGCGCGAGGCGCGGCAGCGCATCGAGCAGACCGGACGCGACATCTGGTTGGAGGTCGACGGCGGCGTGAAGATCGACAATATCGGCGAGATCGGGCTCGCCGGCGCAGATACTTTCGTCGCCGGCAGCGCGGTTTTCGGCAGCGACGATTACGCGGCTACGATCGCCGCGATGCGCGCGCAGCTCGAGCGTGCTTGCGCTGGCGCCGTCGCGGGCGCAGTTCCATGAGCGCGGTTCCGTTTCCACTCGCCGTAGGCGCCGTTGCCATCGATCTGGATGGCACCATGCTCGACACGATCGAGGATTTGTGCAACGCGGTCAATCACACGTTGGCTGCGTTGCACCTACCGAAGCTCGAGCTCGATCTGGTACGCACCTTCGTTGGCAAGGGTATCTCCAACTTGGTCGAGCGCTCGTTGCGCGCGGCGCTCGGGGCCGAGCCGGACAAGAAACTGGTGGCGCAGGCGATGCCGGTCTACGAGGCGAATTACGCGCGCGTGAACGGCGATACCGCGACGATCTACCCGGGCGTGCACGAGGGGCTCGAGGCGCTGATCCGAGCGGGCCTGCGGCTTGCCTGCGTCACCAACAAGTCCGCTCGCTTTACCGCGCCGCTGCTCGAGCGCGTCGGTTTCGCGCGCTATTTTCCGGTGGTGGTGTGCGGCGATACGCTGCCGCAGAAGAAACCCGACCCGATGCCGCTTACGTACGCGGCACGCTGCCTCGGGGTGTCGCCGGCCCAGATGCTGATGATCGGTGACTCCATCAACGACGCCCAGGCCGCGCGTGCTGCGGGCTGCCCGGTTTTTTGCGTTACCTACGGCTACAACGAAGGCCGCGATGTACGCACTCTGGATGTCGATGCTATAGTGCCTTCTATTGCCGCAGCAGCGGCTCTGGTACGGAAGCTTGATCCGTGATTCTCGGGGTGGTGTCGGCAGGCGGCGCGAGGCGATGGCGATGGCGCCACGGCGTGAACGTTGCCTGTGCGTGCCCGTGGCCTGGTGGCCCGGGCGCTTGAACCGACACTTTCCGCGAGGATGCCATGACCGAGTCCGAATTCCGGGCGCTCGCCGACCGGGGCTATAACCGCATTCCACTCACCGTCGAGACCTTTGCCGATCTCGACACGCCGCTTTCCGTCTATCTCAAGCTCGCCAACGCGCCGAACAGCTATCTGCTCGAATCGGTGCAGGGGGGCGAGCGTTTCGGCCGTTATTCATTCATCGGCCTTGCCACCGACGAGCGAATCGAAGTGCGCGGGCGCGAGTGCGTCGAGATTCGCGACGGCAAGATCGCCGAGCGACGCGAGCTCGACGATCCGCTCGAGTTCGTTGCCGCTTATCGCAATCGCTTCAAGGCGTTCGTGCCCGAGACCCTGCCTCGGTTCTGCGGTGGATTGGTCGGTTTCTTCGGCTACGACTGCGTGCGCTACTTCGAGCGCCGGCTTGCGCAGACGCACAAGGCGGACAGCGTGGGCACACCCGACATCGTGCTGCTCGCCTCGACCGAGGTCGCGGTGGTCGATAATCTGAAGGGCAAGCTCTATTTCATCGTCTACGCCGATCCGGCACAGACCGAATCCTACCAGCGCGGTCGTGCGCGACTTGCCGATCTGGTGCAAAAGCTACGCCAGCCGGTCGCAATTCCCACCGAGCGCCCGCGGTCGCCGGCCGCTCCGAGCAGCGAATTCGCGCGCGCGGAGTTCATTGGCGCGGTGGAGCGAGCCAAGCGCTACATCGTCGATGGCGATATCATGCAAGTGGTGCTTTCGCAGCGCATGAGTCAGCCGTTCGATGCCTCCCCACTCGCACTTTACCGGGCGTTGCGCGCGCTCAATCCTTCCCCCTACATGTTCTATCTCGACTTCGGCGGCTACCAGGTGGTCGGCGCCTCGCCGGAGATCCTAGTGCGGCTCGAGGGCGACGCTGTGACAGTGCGGCCGATCGCCGGAACCCGCCCGCGCGGCGCCACGCGCGACGAGGATGCGCGGCTTGCGGCCGAGCTGCTTGCGGATCCGAAGGAACGCGCCGAGCACGTCATGCTGATGGACCTGGGGCGCAACGACGTAGGACGCATCGCCCAGCTCGGCACCGTCCGCGTGACCGAGCACATGGGCATCGAGCACTACTCACACGTCATGCACATCGCTTCCAACGTGGAGGGGAAGCTTCGGCCCGGAATGAGCGCGATGGATGTTCTGCGAGCAGCGTTTCCCGCCGGCACGGTATCGGGCGCGCCGAAGGTACGCGCGATGGAGATCATCGACGAGCTGGAGCCGAGCAAGCGCGGAATCTACGCTGGCGCCGTGGGCTACCTGAGCTTCTCGGGCGACATGGATGTGGCGATCGCGATTCGTACCGGGTTGGTGAAGGACGGGCGGCTACTGGTGCAGGCGGGTGCGGGCATCGTCGCCGACTCGGTCGCGCAGAGCGAATGGATCGAGACCGAGAACAAGGCGCGGGCATTGCTGCGCGCAGCCGAGATGGCGCAAAGCGGGCTCGACACGCGCTTCGACTGACGCGTTAGGCGTTGGCGCGGCGAGCGCCATGGCTACCGTGCACGTCGGCGAAGGCGCGCACGGCTCGGCTACTTCTTGCGCATGACGGGCTTGATCGTCCTCGTCCAGCGCTCGATTTCCGACTCGACCATCTCGGCGAGTTTTTGCGGCGAACCTCCGACCGGCTCGGCGCCGACGGCTTGCATCCGCTCGCGCGTGCCGGGAAGGGCGAGCGCCTTGTTGATCTCCCCATTGAGGCGCTGAATGACCGCCGCAGACGTACCGGCCGGGCCGAACGTTCCCAGCCAGAGCGAGATATCGATCGGCTTGCCGGTCGTCTCGGCGATCGTCGGGATACCCGGCAGTGAGGCGAGTCGCTTGCCGCTGCTGATCGCCAGCACCCGCAACCGGCCAGCTTTCACGTGCGGAAGCGACGGCGGCAGCGTGACGAACAGCATCTGCGCCTGACCGCTCAGCACCGCGGCGACCGCCTGGCCGCCGCCCTGATACGGGATGTGGACGATATCCAGACCGAGCTCGCTCTTGAAGAGCTCGGCGGCAAGGAAGTTCGCGCTGCCCACACCCGAGGACGCGTAGTTCAAGCTCCCGGGCTTTGCGCGCGCTTGTGCGATCAGTTCCTGCACCGAGCGTATCGGCAACGTGGGCGGGACTACCAGCACCGTGGGAATCAGGGCCACCCAGGCAATCGGCGCAAAATCCTTGCGCGTATCGTAGGGCAGCTTCTCGTGCAAGGCGGGATTCGCGCCGTGCGCGATCTCGCACATGATGATCGTATAGCCGTCGGGCGGGGCCTTCGCCAGGAGCGACGTGCCGACGATGGCACCGGCGCCTGGGCGGTTGTCGACGACCACCTGCTGCCCCAGGCTCTCGGTGAGTGGTTGCGCGAGGATGCGGGTGATGATGTCGGTCGCGCCGCCGGCTGCGAACGGCACGATGTAGCGGATCGGTTTGTAGGGATAGGGTTGAGCGAAAGCGCACGCAGCGCCGAGCGCCGTTGCCAGGCCTGCCATGCGCGCGAGCGCGCACCATTTGCTTTCCCATCGGAACGCCATCGCCGCTCTCCTCGCGTGCTACTCTCGCCGGCGCAATCCCGCAAACCGGGCGAAATGTACCCGCCGGCATGTTCCAAGGCAAGGGTGATCGCACGTCGGGAAGCGAACGGGCTCAAGCATGAGCGCGCACCCGAACATTGGAGAACGGCATGAACATCACCATACTCGATGACTATCACGACACCGTGCGCACGCTCGCCTGCTTTCGCATGCTTGATGGCCACCGGGTGACGATCTGGAACGATCACGTGCAGGATGTCGACCGACTGGCCGAGCGTCTCGCCGACACCGAAGCACTGGTGCTGATTCGCGAGCGCACGCAGATCCGCCGGCCGCTTATCGACCGGTTGCCGCGGCTGCGCCTCATCAGCCAGCGCAGCGTCTGGCCGCACATCGATATTGACGCATGCACCGATCGCGGTGTGCTGGTTTGCTCGAATATGCATCCGGGCACGCCGTCGCACGCGACCGCGGAGCTGACCTGGGCGCTCGTTCTCTGCGCCTTGCGCGAGATTCCGCAACAGTTGGCCTCGTTGCGTGCGGGGAAATGGCAGAGCGGTGTCGGGCGTACGGCGCGCGGCAAGACCTTCGGCGTCTACGGCTGGGGGCGCATCGGCGGCGTAGTGGCCGGATACGCGCGCGCATTCGGCATGAACGTGCTGATTTGGGCGCGTGAGGCTTCGCGTGAGCGCGCGCGCAACGCCGGCTGGGACGCCGCCTCGAGCAAGGAGGAGTTGTTCGAACGCTGCGATGTCATTTCACTACACATGCGCCTGGTCGATGCGACCCGCGGGATCGTCACCGAAGCCGACCTGAGACGCATGCGGCCGGACGCGCTCATCGTCAATACCAGTCGCGCGGGTTTGATCGCCCCCGGGGCGCTGGTGTCGGCGCTGCGCTCGGGAAGGCCGGGAATGGCTGCGGTCGATGTATTCGAAGACGAGCCGGTGCAAGATCCGAACCATCCGCTGCTGACCATGGACAACGTGGTTTGCACGCCGCACATCGGCTATGTCACTCGCGAGGACATGCAGAACTCGTTCCGCGACATCTTCGAACAAGTGCTGGCGTTTATCGACGGCAAACCCGTGCACATGGTCAATCCGGACGTGTGGCGCGCTCGGGCGGATTAAGATCAAGCAACGGCGCGATTTCGATTTCTCTGGATGCGTTTGCCCTCGGCAAACTGGTAAGTGTCGGAGTTCTTGCCAGTGTCACGCCAGTCCGACTGACACGATACATCAGCTCGCGGTAACTACAGGAATCCCAAAGGCTTGAGGCCGAGAGAGATTTTTGGGCGCGGTTCTTGCCTCGCCTGAGGCGCTGTCTCACTTGACAGCGACATAGGGAGACGAAAATGAGGATGTTGCAATTGGCGGTGGGCTGCGCGGCCATGGTGGCTTGCGCGGGCACCTCGGCCGCAGTGTTCACATTTACCGCGCCCACACATGCGTACCCGGGGGTTCTCGGGAACGGCCTTACGGGCCAACTATGGACCAACGTGGCCCCGAACACGGATAGCCTGGCCCAGGCCCAAGCGATCATCAACGGTGGCTTTGCGACCGCCAACTTCCTCTCCACCACGGTGGACTACCCGGCGGGACCCGCAGGCTCGACGGTAACCTCTGCGACCTACGCCAATGTCCTTGATGCCGCCGCCCAGGCAACACTTGACAACCCTGCGGTACTCCCCGATGACGTGCTCAATACCGTGATGCGCTTTGCCGGCTTTTTCGGTGTGCAATCGCCCGGGGTCTGGACGTTTCATATTCCGTCGGACGACGGCAGCGCGGTCGACATCCAAGGAACCCGCATTCTGAGCAACGACGGCATCCACGCGTTTGGCGGGCCATCGACGACGGTAGAGTTCACCACCCCGGGGCTATATGCTCTCGACATCATCTTTTTCGAGTCCCAGGAATCGCACTGGGGGCTGGAGTTTCGCGGCGGACTGGATGGCGAATCCCCGAGCACCGCGATCGGCGATCGACTTTATAGCCTGATCGACTATGCAACCCCGGACGACGACCGGCTCGACAGCATCCAGCCGAGAGCGAGCGTGCCGCTGGCGGGATC
>WYBJ01000306.1 GCA_011525945.1 Burkholderiaceae bacterium
AAAAGTGTCGAAATCGACGCCAGACGCGAAGCGAACCGCAGCCAGGTTGGACACCTGGCGAGGATTCGCGACAAAGTATGGCGTCGATTTCGGCATCTTTTGTGCGGCGAACTTCTGACTCGGGACGCTAGATTGGGGTGCGGGGAATACATTCGATGTCCCCGAGCTCGAGCGTGCGTAGCCTGCCGCGAGTCCCGATTGCCCGAAACCGGCTCACCTTCTATGATGGTGTGCGTGTTCCCCAATCCACTGCAAGGAATTCGCGCAGCGTAGCGCAGGCGAATACCTTCAAGGAGAAATCATGACCGCCATCACCCGCGAGCTCGCCGCGTTCGTCGCCAACAGTACCTGTGAGTCGCTACCCGCGGAGGTCCGCGAGCGCGCCAAGGCGCTCACGCTGGATCTTGTCGGCATCGCGGTGCGTGCGCGCAACGAGGCCGAATCGACTGCCGCGATGGTATCCGCAGCGCTGCATCTGGGGTTGACCGGCGGCGCCTGCAGCGTGATCGGAGACGCGACCGGCTACACGCCGCCCGGTGCGGCGTTGTTGAACGGAACGCTCGCGCACTCACTCGATTTCGACGATACGCATGCGTCCGGTTCGCTCCACCCGAGCGCCCCGATCGTGCCGGCTGCGCTCGCCGCCGCCGAGATGGCCGGGGCCGACGGGAAAACGGTGATCGCGGCGACCGTCGCGGGGTATGAGACGCAGATCCGGCTTGCCCTCGGTCTCGACCCCGCTGCGCACTACGACCGCGGGTTTCATCCGACCGCGACGTGCGGCGCGTTCGGGGCCGCGGCTGCGGCCGCTCGCGTCTTCGGACTCGCTGCGGACGGGGTCACCAATGCGTTCGGCATCGTACTGTCCATGGCGGCCGGTTCGATGCAGTTCCTCGTGAACGGCGCGTGGACCAAGCGCTCGCACGTCGGGCATGCCGCGATGTGCGGGCTGATGGCGGCGACGCTCGCGCGCGAGGGCTACAAAGGGGCGGCCGAGGCGCTTGAAGGCAAGTGGGGGTTCCTGCACGCCTACGCGCCGGCCGCGGACGGTGCAAAGGTTCTCGACGCGCTCGGCGAGCGTTACGAGACGCTGAAGATCGCGCTTAAGCCGTATCCGTCCTGCCGGTACAGCCACGCGGCCCTCGACGGCATACTCGCGCTCGCGCGCGAGCACGCGATCAAGCCGCAGGATGTGGAGGAGGTCAGCGTCGGGCTGCCCGAGCCCGGCTGGAAGCTGATCGGCAATCCCGAGCCCGCCAAGCAGGCGCCGAAATCGGTGGTGGACGGGCAGTTCTCGATGCCGTTCGTGGCATCGGTGGCGCTTCGCACCGGATCTTTCGTCTGGGACGATTACGCCCGCCACCTCGGCGATCCCGCGACACTCGCGCTTTGCACGAAGGTCCACGCGCGGGTCGATGACAGAGCGCAGGCCGACTTCCCGGCCGAGATGAGCGCTGCGGTGCGGATCCGAACCGCGCGCGGTGCGTTTGAGACCTATGTGCGCACGCCCAAGGGCGAGCCGGAAAACTTCCTCACCGCCGCCGAGTTGCGCGCCAAGTTCGACGGCCTGACCGGGCCGTATCTTTCCGCACGCCGCCGCGACGAACTTGCGAGTGCTCTGCTCGGACTCGAGCAGGCGAACGATATCGGCGCAGTGTTGCGCCTGACTCGCCCCGAAGGCGCGAGCGCGAACAGGCGCCGCGCGATGTAGATTCGGGAGGACTGCGGAGGGTGGTGCGGAGGGCGAGTTAGCGAGTCGGCCGGGAATCCGGATGAAAAGCGTTCGTGCGGACGTAGCGCGCACAGAGCGTGCTCACGAGATCCCGCACCTTCGATTGACGTTGGAGCGCCCGAAGCGGTCTGGCTGCCTGCCGTCAGCACTCGGGCGAGATGGCGGCCGCGTCATCGAGATGGCAAGTCAAGACGTGCTGGTGCGTGCTGTTGGTGGCACGGAACCGGCGCACGCAGAGTGCACCGGCCATGCGAGTCGTCATGTCGCGGTCCGTGCTCTTCGTCGATTGCTCGATGTCGCTCGGCGCTGGTCAGGATCTTGCTCTGCGCCGTGCGGCGACTGGAAGCAGCAGACCCAGTGCGAGTAGCGCGAGCGTGCCGGGTTCCGGTACGCGGCCGACCTGATCGGCTGAGGCGACGTTCAGGATGTCGTAGGCCCAGACGTTGGTCCGGTTGTTGAAGGGGTCTACGCCGGAGACGTCGCAGAACTGCCCGTTCGTGCAGTTGCCCAAGGTCGCGGTGAAGTTTCCGTTGCCCTGCTCGGAGAATCCGTCCGCTAGCGTAGGCCCGTTGGCGAAGCTATCGTACTGCGTGACCGCCACCGTGTACATGCCTGCCGACAAGACCGCTGAGAAGCAGGTGTCATACATGACGCCGGTATCCGGATCGAGATTACCGCCGCTACCAGCGATCCCCGCGGCGGCTGAGAAGCACGCGCTTGCTCCGTCGTCATTGTCAGTAACGAAAGCACCGGTCGAATCGAACAGCGTAAGGATCGTGTCGAAGCCACCACGTGCATGAACCGTACCGTTCGCTTGCGTACCCCCGCCGTACGCATACGACACAACGTAGACCGTGGAACTGCCGTCGGCGGTGAAGTTGAAGAGCTGTACCTCGTCGTCCTGCGTGAATGTGCCCTGGAAAGAGAAGTTCATCGGAACCGCATGCGCCGCGCTAGCGAGCGAAAGTGCGAGCCCGGCGATGGTGCTTCGAACGAGTTGCTTCATGTCATTGACCTTTGCGAAGGGTGCAAAATGAGCGTTCAGGCGTACGCTGTCGCGCGCCTGCGACGAGAAGGTTTAGCAAGAAGCAAGCCGATCTTCGATCTGGACATCGTATCAACGAGTTGCGGCGATCGACGGTGTCTTCACCGGCGTCGCGCATGAGCGCGTGTAAAGAAATGCGATGCGCATGCGCATTCGGACGTCGTGAATCGGAAGGTCAGGCAACCGATGCCACCGTTGGCGGCGTGACCGGCAGCTCAAGACGCCGTCAGCAACGCATTGTGTGCCAAGGACACAGCGCTCCGTATGATCGCTCGTCCGACGCACGGTGTCGCATCAATTCACTTCGATTCATGGTGACCGTTGTTCGCGCGTGCTGGTCGAGCGCAGGCGCTGATGCGATACGCGCTCAGTTTCCGCGCAGATTGGCGGCGCGGATAAGCTGCCCCAATTTGTCATAGTCGCGAGCGATGAACTCGCGGAACTCGGAAGGGGAGCTGCCGACGACGTCTGAGCCTTCGCGGCGCAGCGTATCCGATACCTCCGAATTACGCAGCGTCGCAGCCACATCCGCCTGAATCTTGCCTATTACGGCAGTCGGTGTGCCGGCGGGGACCAGCAGTCCGTACCAGCCGATCGATTCGATGCCGGCAAACCCCGACTCCTTCATGGTCGGCACGTCCGGCAGTCCCTCGAAGCGCTGCGGGCTGGTGATGGCGAGCGCCCGAACGCGACCCGCCTTCACGGTCGCCAGGATGGCGGGTACCGTGTTGAACATGACTTGGACACGCCCTCCTAGAAGGTCGGTGATGGCGGCGGCAGTACCTTTGTAGGCGATGTGTTCCAATTTCGCGCCCGCCGCGCGCTGGAGAGCAATACCCATCAGATGGCTGGGGGATCCGTTGCCCGTGGACGCGAAGTTGAATTTTCCTTGAGCGCTTTTCGCGGCCTTGACAAACTCAGCCACGGTTTTCGCTGGAGTTGCCGGGTTCACGACCATGAGACTGGGTGTCGTCATGATCAGAGTGACCGGATCCAGGTCCTTCAGCGGGTCGTAGGGCAGCCTCTCCATGAGGTGCGGGTTGATCGTCGTGGGGCCGGGTGCGGCCAACAGAATGGTATGGCCATCCGAATTCGCTCGCGTTACGCGTTCCGTGCCGATCGTCCCGCCGCCGCCTGCGCGGTTTTCCACCACCACCGGTTGGCCCCAGATCTGTGCGAGGTGCTTGCCGAGGAGTCTCGCGAGCAGATCGGAAGTGCCAGCTGGCGGGTAGGGCACCACGATGCGCACGGGCCGCGCCGGAAACCCCTGCGCCAGCGCAGGCAATGGCGCAATGGCGCTACACAGCGTCAGGATTACGAAGGCAGTAGCGCCGGCAAAAGCATGCATGAATCGCGTCTCCGGAATTGAGTTTCGTGCCGGAACAAGAGCGATACGGCACACCGGCGACGGTCTGCATTATAGGAGACACGCGCCACACTCACTCGCGCGTGTAGCCTGAGCCCGGCTCTCGACTCGCTAACGCCGGGCGGCACCGCCCGGGCTTGTCATGCCGATGCCGCGCGTCGTGAAACGGCATGCGCTGCCCAGCCGATGACGCCAAGGCCGCAGGCGAACAGCCATGCGCGGCTGGGCTCGGGCACGACCGAGATGTGCGAGAAATCGCCACTCACCGTCATGAAATCGCCAGCAAAGAAGTGAATGGCGACCAGCGACGCATCGACCGGTGCGCGGAAGACTCCGGTGTCGAAGAACGCCGTCATGGCGCCGGGTACGGTCTTGACATGATCCGGGCTCGACGACCAAGGATCGGCCACGCTGTTGCGCCACTCGAACGTGACCACGACCGTGTGACTCTCTTCGGCGGGGTAATGCGGCGCGAATGCCCCCGCGAACCGAAAGTCGATGCCGAGGGCGCCGGGCAAACCCGTGTGGACGAAATCGAATCTGCTGTCCATTCCGATAGTTGGAAACGGCAGCACCTCGGTTTGCGCGGCGACGACAGTGGAATACAGACACACGAGCCACAAACCCAGACACGGAGCGAGACGCAGGCGTGCGAACGAAGTCATGGCAACTCTCCCTGGGCGGAAGGTTGAACTTCGAAACCGCGGCAGCAACGCCCCGTTGGCTCGTGCGACACGCACCGGTGCGCGTCTACCGACCTTGGCCGAACCCGAACGCCGCCGCCCGGCGCTGCTGCGCGGTGCGCACGGCAGTCTGGATCGATCCGGTCAACTATATAGCATGAAGCGGGCCGGCGGCGGAGGCATCCGGTGAGCGGCCCGCAACAGGGCTTGCTCGTATGGGGCGCCAGCATGATGAGGTCGCCCGTTCGACAGGCGCGCGTTTCCACGAGAGCTGATCGGCATATCGATCATGGAATGCCAAACATACGTCGCGCAGTATGTTTCTGCAGCAATGCGCAAGGTAAGCTATTCCCGCCCGAGATCGATATGTACCTGACACACGATAACGGGCGTGCAGAGCAAGGAGGTTGAATGGACGACGAGCAGATTTTTCCGCGGTTTTCGGAAGCGGAGTACGAGCGACGCGAGCGTGCGGTTCGCGCTGAGATGGAGAAACGCGGCCTCGATGCGCTGGTAATCGTCGGGGATTCGGGCTCGCGGGGAGCCAACCACGCGAACGTTTATTGGCTGACCAACTGGCAGGATCCAGGCCCTGCCTATGTCCTGATGGCGGCCGGCGCGGGGCCGTCGCTAATGATCAGCAACTCCCTGTATCTGCATAGCGCCCGGCGGGCGGGGCGCGCGCGCGAGACGAATGCATTCGTGTACGGCAGCAATCCGGGCGAACAGCTTGCGCAGCAGCTGGCCGACTGGGGGTGCTCACGAGGTCGCATCGGGATCGTCGGCGTGCGCAACGTGGGACGGACCGCAATGTCGGCCGAGCACCGGGATGCGCTTGCCGCGACTTTGCCGCAGGCGACTTTCGTCGATGCATTGGACGTACTGGCGGAGGCGCGCCGACTGAAGAGCGCGGAGGAGCTCGCGTGGTTCCAGCGCGGCGCCGAATTCACGGACAAGATCATCGAGCGGCTGTCCGAGAACGTGCGCGTGGGTATGCCGGAATACGAGCTGCTCGCCATCAACGCTGAAGCGGTGCTGCGCGATGGCGGGAATCTGCGGCTGCAGTACATGGGCGCCACTTCGATGGAGAACCCGGAGATCATCTTCCCCTGGCAATACCCGTCCACGCGGCGCATTCAGCGCGGTGACGTGTTGCTCACCGAAATTAGCGCGAGTTACGGCCTGTATGCCGGACAGATCCATCGCCCGTTCAGCATAGGCTCGCGTCCCACACCGGAGTATCAGCAGTTGTATGAAGTCGCCGCGGAAGCCTATCACCGGGTCGTGGAGGCATTGAGGCCCGGGGCGACCGATCACGATGTGCGCGCCGCCGCCGCCGATATCGACCGCAAGGGGTACCGAACCTATGACGCGTTGCTGCACGGATGGGGTGTGCATATCGAGGATCCACGGCTGGACATTCCCTCGGCCATGATCAAGCGCCCGCAGATGCCCGTTGTCTTCCAGGCCGGCATGCTGATGGTGATCCAGCCGAACGTGGTGACTGCCGACGGCAAGCGCGGGCTACAGGCGGGCGGGCTGGTGGTAATCGAGGAGGGCGGCGCCCGACCCATGCACCGATATCCGATGCAGTTCATTCGCGTCGACTGATACGGGATCGGCAAAGACCGAAACGACGAGGGGCTCACATGGCGATTTGTTCCTGGTTGTTCGTACTCGCACTCGGTACTGCCGGTGTCACCGCGCATGCGGCAGGCGCGGACTATCCGACGCGTCCGATCCGAGTCGTCGTGCCGACGGGCCCGGGTACTTCGAACGATACGCTGACCCGGATCGTCGCTCAGCATCTGACAGCGGAACTGGGCAAGCAGATCATCGTGGACAATCGCGGTGGCGCAGGCGGGCTCATTGGAATGGAGATCGTGAAGAATTCGGTGCCGGATGGATACACGCTTTCGGCGGCGAGCACGACCGCGATGTCCATTACGCCCAATCTCATGGGGAAGGTTCCATACGATTCGATCAACGATTTCGAGTTCATATCGCTGTTTGCCATCACGCCCAATATCCTGGCTGTCAATGCGAAGACTCCACCTCACAACGTGCAACAGTGGATAGAGTGGGTCAAACAGTATGGGAACGCCCTCAACATGGCGTCTACCGGGCCGGGGTCGCAAACGCATCTCACCGGCACGATGCTGCTCGACGCGGTGGGGCTGACGACCACGCACGTGCCCTACAAGCAAGGTGCATCCTTGGCGACGATCGCGGGCGAATCGCATTGGCTGATAGCGCCGGCGGCAAGCATCATGGGCTACATCCGAAGCGGCCGTCTACGCGGTCTGGGTCACACGTTGAGCGAGCGCACGCCGTTGATTCCCGGTATCCCACCCATCCGGGAAACCATACCGGGATTCGAGTGGAGCGGCTGGGTGGGGCTGATCGCGCCCAAAGGTACTCCGCAGCCGGTATTGACCAAGCTCCGAACGGCCTTGCTCACCGTGATGGACAAGCCCGAGATGAAGGAGCAATTTTTCGCGCAAGCGACGCTGATCAAAACGGATACGCCCGAGGAATTCCGGCAGTTCGTGAAGCAGGAACGCGATGCCATGCAAAAGCTCATTATCCGGCTCGGGCTCAAGGGATAACCGCGGTGTCGCAGTCGCAGTCGCAGTCGCTCGACAGGAGGGCGTGTCCGCGCTATTTTGGCGATGCGAGCGGCCGGGATCTACTTCATCCGGTTGCCGTCCGACGATGAACCCTCAGTAGATAACACCGAATTTGCTCCCCGTCCGAAGCCAGAAAGCCGCCAGCGTCCAAATTTCCTCTCTCGTGTATCTGCAGGCCCTGGTTAACGAGCGCAGCGTTACACAAGCTGCGGATCGGTTGGGGCTCACGCAGCCCCGCATGAGCGCTATCCTGGGACAGCTTCGCCGGGATTTTCGCGACCCGCTCCTGATCCGCACTCGGGGCGGAATGACTCCGACGGCAAAAGCCCGAACGCTGCTGGTGAAGGCGGAGAAGATACTCGCGCAGACATCACGTTTTTTCGACGCATTGAACGATGCCACGCCGCCACGGCTCCTGTCCGGAACGGTTACGCTCGCCGCGAGCGGCTCCTACCAGTATCTTTTCGTGCCCTCGCTCGTGCGGGCCGTGCAACACTCGGCGCCGAATGTGCGCCTCAGAGTTTGGAATTCCCACGGGAGCCGGGTGCACGAGTGGCTCGAGCGCGGCGACGTCGATCTGGGTATCGGCCCTCGCCGCGTCAGCACCGCCCGGCTGCGATTCAGAAAACTGTTCTCGGACGAGGCCGTATGCGTGACTCGTCCGGGTCACCCCATCGTCAAGTCACCGCTCACGCTGGCCGCGTATTGCGCCGCCAGACATGTCAAGTTTGCTCCAAGCCGTACTGGTTTCTTCGACACCGCAATAGACAAGATCCTGAAGAAGCGCCGGCTCGGGCGCACGGTCGTTCTGACCGTGCAGAATTCGCTGGTGATCCCGCATGTGGTGGCCGGCACGGACCTGATCGCCACCGTCCCGAAGCGCATCGCGCTCGCCATGCAGCGGTTCGCCAAGGTAGCGCTGGTGAGCCTGCCTGCATTGCTGCCGGAAGTGGAGGTGGGCATCTACTGGCACGAACGCACGCATCGTGACCCGCTTTGCATGTACATCCGGGATCTCGTGATGTCCGGTGTCCGGGACGCCATCCCGGACGATTGAGTAATGCTACCGACCGATCGTGAATTCAGGGAGCCGACATGCCGCGCACGGTGGTGATTCGATGCCGTTGAGACTTGCGCCCCGCCAGCGGGCGATCATGACGCAGGAGTATCCGCGCTTCTCCGATGAGGAGTACGAGCGGCGGCACCGGGCGCTGGCGGAGGTGATGCGCGAAGCCGGCGCCGACGCGCTGCTCGTTGTGACCGAGAACCGCTCGGGCAACGCGACGCAATGGGTCACCGGTTGGCCCGGCACGGCGGAGGCCTTGGTCGTGTTTCGTCCCGGGGAAAAGATGTGGATGTCGGTGGAGTGGGTCAATCACACCGAGCTCGCGAAGTACATGTGCCCGCATATGGACGTGGTGTGGGGCGAGCACCGGGGGCTGGAGAAGGCTGCGGCGGAGCTCAAGCGCCGTGGCGCACGGCGGGTCGGCGTCATGGGGCCGCTGCGGGCGGCAAAGTACCGTTCCCTGGGGAAGACGCTCGATCTGGTGTCGCTGGACGCGAGTTACACGCGCCTGCGCATGATCAAGTCGATGGAAGAACTCGACTGGTTCACGATCGGAGCCGCGCTGTCGGATGCGGGCCTTGCTGCTCTGATCGCCGGGACGAAGCCCGGCGTCAGTGAACGCGAGCTAGCTGCGGCCTGCGAGAGTGGCTACATCAAGCATGGCGGCACGACGATGATCCATTACATCGGCGTGACCTCGATGAAGGACCCGGCGCTCTGTGTGCCGCGCCAACATCCCGCGCCGCGCAAGGTGCGCAAGGGCGACATGGTGTTCTGCGAGATCTCCGCGTTCTGGTGGGACTACGCCGGCCAGGTGCTGCGCACATATACGGTGGAGGCCGACCCGACGTCGCTCTACCGCGATCTGCACGCGACGGCGGAGGCTGCCTTCGACGCGGTGACGAAGGTGATGCGCCACGGCACAACGATGGACGAGATCGTCGAGGCGACCGGCGTGATCGAGCGTAACGGCTTCACCATCTGCGACGACCTCGTACACGGTTTCGGCGGCGGCTACTGGCAGCCCATCCTCGGCACGAAAAGTCGTCCCGCGGGCTCGAAGCTGCCCGACATGACGCTGGCGGAGAACATGATCGTGGTCGTGCAGCCGAACGTGATCACCCGCGATCGCCGTGCTGGTGTGCAGGTGGGAGAGATGATCCGGGTGACGCGGGCGGGATTCGAGCGGCTGCACAAGGCGAAACGGGGTTTGCTGCGCGTCGGCTAGCGGGCCGTCACCGTGCGCACACGCGCGGCGACGTTGCCGCCGGCGACGCTGCGCAGACTCCCAGCCTTGCCAGCTCACCTTGCCGGGCGCCGCGGCGTGCATCGCAGAGACGATTCCAGTCATGCCGCCCGCTCGGGGCCGCCCCCGAGGCGGGCATCTGGAGGCGCGGGTGACCTCGCGCTGCTCCCGGGAATGGCGGCAGAGCGAGCGGATGCGGTGAGTGCGCCGCCGTCTGCGGCGCTGTTCGCCGTTGCTGAACCCCCTTCGACAGGCGGACGTGAGGCCGGGAGAGGTTTCGCTCGGCAAGGCTTCGGCCTTTGTCGGCAACCGTCGTGAAATCGTCTGCTCGTGAGACAATCAGCCGATCAGGCTCGATGACGGCGCGCTGGTCGATCGCCGTTGCGTATCGTGCCGCAGCGTGCCGGGTTGCACGCTCGAGTGGCAATGTGCGGGCACGAGCGGCATCGACCAGAAACGGGCATGGGCAGGCGGATGAAAGCGGATTGGGCGCCGACGGCTGACGAAGTTCTGCTCGACCAGCGGGCGGCTTATGACGAAATGCGCGAGCGTTGTCCGGTCGCATACAGCGAGGCCATGCGATGGTCGGTGTTCCGTCACGAAGACGTAATCCGGGTGCTGCACGATCACGAAACGTTCAGCAATGCAGTATCCGCATTCGTCTCCGTACCGCACGGTATCGATCCGCCCGAGCACGGCGCCTATCGACGCATCATCGATCCGTATTTTGACGCCGAGCGAATGAGGGCCTTCGAGCCGGTCTGCAGGGCGCTCGTCGTGGAGTTGTTGCGGGAGGCGCTCGCGCGCGCCGAGGTGGAGATGACAGCCGATCTTGCGCTGCCCTTCGCGGTGCGCGTGCAATGTGCATTCCTCGGCTGGCCGCGAACCCTGCACGCATCATTGGCGCGCTGGACGAGGAAGAATCACGAGGCCATGCGCCTGCGCAATCGGCAGATGCTGTCGGATGTCGCGCGCGAGTTCGATGCTTTCATCGGCGCTCAACTCGATGCCCGGTCCGAGCCGGACGGCGTGCGGGCGGACGACGTCACCGCAGCTCTCATGCGCGAACGGATCCATGACAGAGCGCTGAGCCGCGAAGAGGTAACCAGCATCCTGCGCAATTGGACTGCAGGCGAGATCGGTACGATCTCGGCTGCTGTGGGCATCCTCGCGCACCACATGGCGGCAAACGTCGGATTGCAGGAGCGGCTACGCGCATGCCCGAGTCTGCTGCCGGCGGCGATCGACGAAATTCTGCGAATCCACGGGCCTCTGGTGGCCAACCGGCGTGTCGCCACGCGGGCGGTGGAGATCGGCGGCCGTACCGTCGCTTCCGGCGAGCGCATTTCGGTGATGTGGATTGCGGCCAACCGGGACGGTCGCGTCTTTCCGGATCCGGGCGCGTTTCGGCTGGATCGTGATGCGAGTAAGAATCTTCTCTATGGCGCCGGCATCCATGTGTGCCTGGGCGCGCCGTTGGCCCGCATGGAATTGCGCGTCGTGATGGAGGAGCTGCTCGGACGCACGGCAGGGATCGACCTGGTGCCGGGCGCGGACGCGGTCAACGCGATCTATCCCAGCGGCGGTTTTTCCAGCCTGCCGCTCATGCTACGTGCCGCGCGCTGACATCAGCACATGACGGGAGAGTAAGGGGAACGCCGTGTTGTGTACTCGAATTGTTGACCCGCAAGAAACTGGCGGCGTGTGAGATGACATCGAAACCACCGAACCAGCGGCATTTCGACCTCGTCGTCCTTGGCGCGGGCATCGTCGGCATCTGCGTCGCCTTGCATCTGCAGCGGCGATCGCGCTCCGTGGTGCTGGTCGATCGGCGCGGCGTCGCGGAAGAAACCTCGTTCGGCAATGCCGGCCTGATTCAGCGCGAAGGCGTCTACCCCTACGGCTTCCCGCACGATTTCGGCGCGCTGGCGCGCTATGCCGTCAATCGGACGATCGACGCCTACTACCACCCGACGGCGCTACCGCGGCTTGCGCCGTTCCTGATCCGGTACTGGCTGCATTCGCGGCCGGCGCGCCATGCCGCAGTCGCGCGCAAGTACTCGCGGCTGATCGAGCATTGCGTGAGCGAGCACGATGCGCTCGCCGCCGAGACGGGCGCGAGCGCGCTTTTCAAGCGCTCGGGATGGTTGAAGCTGTTCCGCAGCGCCCGCGAACGCGATCGGCGCTTCGAAGAAGCCGAGCGCATTCGGCGCGAGTTCGGCGTCGAGTTTCGGGCGCTGGATGCGCGCACGGTGCAGGAGCTCGAGCCGCATATCGCGCCCGTACTCTGCGGCGCGTTGCATTACACCGAGCCGGTCAGCGTGGACGATCCGCACGGTCTCGCGTGCGAGTATTTGAAGTTGTACCAGAATCTGGGCGGCGAGCTCGCTCAAGGAAACGCCGCGGCCCTGAAAGCCGACGGTCCGCTGTGGCGCTTGCGAACGGCGCACGGGGATTTGACCGCGGGTGCCGCGGTCGTGGCGCTCGGTCCCTGGGCGGACGTGCTCACGCGGGCGTTGGGTTACGCGTTTCCGCTTGCGGTCAAGCGCGGCTACCACATGCATTATCGAGCGGCTGGTGATGCATATCTCACGCACCCGGTGCTCGATCACGAGCGCGGATACTTCCTTGCGCCGATGCGCCGCGGGATACGTCTTACGACGGGGGCGGAGTTTGCCGTGCGCGACGCGATGAGGACGCCCGTGCAGCTCGCGCGCGCGGAGCCGATCGCACGGGATCTCTTCCCGCTGGCGGAGCGGCTCGACACCGACCCGTGGATGGGTGCGCGTCCCTGCACGCCGGACATGCTGCCGATCATCGGCAAGGCGCCGCGCCACGCCAATCTTTGGTTTGCATTCGGGCACGCGCATCATGGCCTGACACTCGGCCCCGTGACCGGAAGGCTACTCGCCGAGATGATCACCGGCGAGACGCCGTTCGTCGACCCCGAGCCCTTTTCGCCGACGCGGTTTGACCGCTGATCGCGGCTTTCTGATCAGGCTCAGTCGAGCGTGAGCTTGCTCTGCGTAATGAACTTCCGCCACTTGGCGACGTCGCTCTCGATGAGCGCGCGAAACTCCTCCGGCGTCATGCGCCACGCCTCGGATCCGAGTGCGGACAACTGTTCCCTGAAGGTCGGCAGACCTTGGACGCGGCCGATCTCCTGGTTGAGCTTCGCGACGATCTCCCCCGGTGTCCCCGCCGGCGCAAGCACACCGAACCACCCGACCGCCTCGAAATCGGCCAGACCCGATTCGATCATGGTCGGTACGTGCGGCAGGATCGGCGAGCGCTGCCGGCTCGTGACGGCCAAGGCCTTCAGTCGCCCCGCCTTCAGCATGTTCTGCACCGGGACGACATTGGTGATCACCAGCGATATCTGGCCGCCGAGCGCGTCCGAGAGCGCCGGTGCGATGCCCTTGTACGGTACGTGCGTGATGTCGAGCTTTCCGGCAACCGCCTTGAAAAGCTCCATCGTGAGGTGCGGGCCCGAGCCGACGCCGGGGCTGCCGTACTGCAGTTGCCCCGGTCTCGCTTTGGCGAGATCCGTCAGTTCTCTGATCGAGGACGCCGGCACCGATGGATGTGCCACCAGCACCTGTGGCGAGCGCGCGACCATCGAGATCGGTGCGAAGTCCCGCACGGGATCGTACTTGAGCTTCTTGTACAGGCTGACGTTGACGGCGATCGGACCGACGTTCCCCAGCAGCAGCGTATAGCCGTCGGCGGCCGCCTTCGCCGCCATCTCGGTGCCGACGATGCCATTGGCGCCGGGGCGGTTTTCCACCACGAACTGCTGGCCCAGGGATTTCGACAACTCGCCGCCGACGAGCCGCGCCAGCATGTCGACCGGCCCAGCGGGTGTGAACGGCACGATGAATCGGACCGACTTCGACGGGTACGCATCGGCGGCCGTGGCAGGCGAAGATGCGAAGCCAAAGAGTGCCGCCATGAGCGCGGGCGTCGCGAGGTGCGTCACGATCGAATCTCCATGAGAAGGTGCTCTGGTCGCAGGCTGGACCCGACGTGGCGCAGTCCACCTGGCTCGCCGGGGGCTAAGGTCTGTCATGCGTGTGATCGGCGGTGATTCGTTGCCAAAGACTGCTGCGGGGTCAGTACGGCTTCACGATCAATCGGACCAGCTTTCGGTCTCGTAAACGATCCTGCCGCCGACCATGGTCATCAGCGCGCGGATATTACACAGCTCGGGCTCGGCAATAGTGAGCGGATTATCGCTCAGCACCGCGAGGTCCGCGAGCTTGCCGGGCTCGAGTGAGCCCTTCTTGTTCTCGTCGAAGGTGAGGTAAGCGCAATCCACGGTGGCGCAGCGCAGGGCCTCGGCGCGGCTTACGGCTTGCTCCGGCGCGACGGACTCCCCCTTTGCGCTCAATCGCGCGACCACCTGCCAGATAGGCCAGAAGAGCGATACCGGCACGTTGTCGCTGGCAAGCCCAACCTTGATCCCGGCGCCGAGCAAGTCGCGCAGCGGCGTAATCTCGCCATGCCGTTGCGCGGGGAGCTGCTGCTTCAGCTGACCGCCTTTCTTGTAGATGAAGCTGTTCGTGTGCGTGCTGAGCGCGAGACCCATACGCGCGATGCGTTCGATGTCGCGTGCCGAGAGCGTACTGATGTGCCCGACGACCCAGCGTCGCCCAGCGAGCGGATTGAGGCGGTCGACTTCTTCGAACAGGTCGATGACGCCCGGGGTAACGTGCGCGTTGGCGATCGCGCGGATGTCGTGCTCTGCGCAGTGGAGCAGGAGCTCCTTCAAACGTTCCCGCGGCATGCCCGTGTCGTAGTTGAAGCCGGCCCAGCCGGTGTCCGGTGTCGTGCCGGCGCGAATGTCGTCAGCGCGGCTGTGGTTTATGTTGACGTAGAGCCCCGTGAGCTTCAGCCAGTCGTCACCGGGCGCCGGCTCGCCGAGCCATCCGGCCCAGGCCTCGATGAACGGACCGATCGGCGCGCCGCCGCTCGCCTTCCAGTTCGGGCTGAACGCCAGCGCTGCTCGCATCGTCAGTGTGCCCTCGCGGGACGCGTCCTTGTAGGCGCGGAGGAGCTCGTTTGCGACGCCGTGCTCCTCGAACACGCTGGTGGTGCCGAACGCGTGATAGGCCCGCGCCGCGAGCGGGAGCGTGTGCGCGCGCTCGGCACGGCTGAAGCCGGTGGCGTCGCGGAACCAGACGAGCTCCGCACTCGGTTGCATCCCGTCCTCGATGAAGACACCGGTCGGTTCGCCGGTTGCGTCCTTCTCTATCGTGAGCTCCGGGATGGGCGATATGGTCTCGCGCGTAATGCCGGCGCGACGCAGCGCCTCGGTGTTGGCGCAGGCGACGAGCGGCGGCGTGTGACGCCAGAAACCCCAGATCGGCCGTATGAAGACAGGATTGTGCGGCGCTGCTGCGTCGAGTTCCTGGCGGGTAGGCCAGCGTCCCTCAGCGAGCATACCGGGCACGTCGAAGTAGTAGGGCGGATCGCCGATCGGCATGGTGACGATCCACTCGCCCGGGTTGCGCTCGCGCGCGAGTTCGGCGATGCGGTCCTGGATGTCGCGAACCGAGCGCACACGACCCAGTGGTGGATAGATGCTCTTAAGGCCTTCGCGATCCATATGTGCATGGCCGTCGACGAGACCCGGAATGACCGTCCGGCCGCCGAGGTCGATGACACGCGTCCAGGATGCGACATGCGCGCGTACCTCGGCGTCGGCGCCAACAGCGAGGATCCGCTCTCCGGCGATGGCAATCGCCTGCGCGATGCGAAACGCCGAATCGACCGTGATCACGTTCCCGTTCGTGAGTATGAGGTCAGCCGGGCGCCGGGTGATCGCGGGTGTCGATGAGGGTATCGGATCGGGTGGCCGTTCTGCCATGAATTCACCGTGATCGGTTGCGAGGCTGGAGCGCCGGTCGCTGCGCGCAGGATGCCACCTGCCGCGCGAATGCTGTGGCTCATTCTAGCGTTCGCGCGAGGCGGGAGCGCTAGAATCCGGCGCTCCCGCCATCGGGGCGAACAGCAACGCGGGCAGCCGGGGCCGCTCCGCCGGCACTCGAGGCGGCAAGTCTGCAATCACGTCGGCCGCGGTTTACTTCACCGACATGCCGGCATAAGCTCTCGGCGTCTCATGTCGCGTGGTGCTGCGGGAGGATTGAATGAGCGAATCGATTGCACGCGAGCTGACGCCGGTTGACGCGTTGGAGGTGAGCGTGCTGGTCGACAACCTGGTCGATCCATTGTCGACCCTGCCGCAGGGTGTGACCGGGGAAAATGCAGCGCTTGGGGCCAATGGGCTCAGGGTAAGCTCGGGCCACGTGCGCTGCTGCGCGGCTCATGGCCTGTCGCTCGTCATTAGCGCGCGCGTGGGTAAGGACATTCGGATTCTGCTCTTCGATGCCGGCCCGGAAGCCTACGCCCTGGCGCGCAACGGCAACCGGCTGGGCACGCCATTCGGCGAGGTCGGTGCGATTTTCCTCTCGCACGGGCACTGGGATCACGGCGGCGGCCTGCCCGAAGCATTGCGTCTGGTCGTCTCCGCCAACGGCGGGAACCCTGTGCCTTTTCACGTCAACGAGGGGATGTTCGTGACCCGCGGTATGCGCCAGCCCGATGGTTGCGTGATTCCAGCCGAACGCGTGATGGATCCCGCCGATCTCGCGCGGCGAGGCGCGACCATCGTCAGTTCCGCAGATGCGCGGGTCATCGCGGAGGAGCTGTTCTACGTGAGCGGCGAGATTCCGCGCGTCACGGCGTACGAGCGCGGCTTGGCGCAGCACGTGAGGCTTAAACCGGATGGCGTCGCCTGGGAGCCCGATCCGCTGATCCTGGACGAGCGTTACGTCGCCGCGCATGTCGCAGGCAAAGGCATCGTCGTCTTTACGGCCTGCTCCCACGCCGGTGTGATCAACGTGCTGAAGGACGCGCGCCGTGTCTTCGGCGATGTGCCGCTTTACGCGGTTATGGGCGGCTTTCATTTGTCGGGAGCCGGAGTCGAGGCCGTCATACCCGATACGATCCGAGATCTGAGCGCGTTCTCCTTGCGCAGGATCGTCCCCTGCCATTGCACCGGGTGGCGCGCGCTGCACGCGCTTGCCCAGGTTTACAGCGAGGATGTGCTGGTGCCGGCAGCCGTGGGAAGGCGGTTCGTGTTCTGAGCTCCTGGCGATGCGTACAATCGAGCAATGGACGGACACATCCGTTCCTGGCAGCGACAAAACTTCAGCACATCTACGGGCGTGAAGATCTTTCCCTCAGCCTCGATCCCTACCCAGGAACCTGCCCGCCGCGCGGGCACACAACG
>WYBJ01000307.1 GCA_011525945.1 Burkholderiaceae bacterium
CGCCCTTGGGCATGCCGGTCGTGCCGCTGGTGAAGTGGAGGAACGAGATGTCATCGGCGCTCGTGTGCTCGATCCGGCAACGATCCGACACAGTGCTCAATTCGTTCCTGAACGCGTCGTTGTCGACGACCAGTACGTGAGCGAGCAGCGGCATCTCGCCGGCCGCAATCTTTTTCACCTTGCGCTCGTAGAGCGACTCGGTCGTCACCAGCAGCTTGCCGCGGCCGATGTTGATGCGGGTCTTGAGCGGCTCGGGGCCGAATTGCGAGAACAGCGGCGATACCGCCGCACCGCACTTGAGACCTCCGAGCACCGCGGCATAGAGCTCGGGAATGCGGCCGCAAAGCACGACGATGCCGTCGCCCTTCGTAATTCCCCGGGCGCGGAACAGATTGGCGAAACGGCTGGATAGCGCGGAGAGCTCCGCGTAGCTGATGTCCCGCCGCATCCCGGATGCGCCGAGCCAACGAATCGCGGTCTTCTGCGCGAGCGGGCTGCGTGCATGCCGGTCGACCGCTTCGTGCGCGATGTTGAGGCCGCCGCCCGGCAGGCCGTCCAGCCGGCGCCGCGCCGTGTCCCAGTCGATCGGCACATTCGGCGGCACTCGAATATCTGCTGCCCTCTTCCGAATGACGCTTGGCCTCATGCCTGGAGTCCTGTTGTGTCGTTCAAAGCCGTGCTCCGCCGCAGCGCCGAATATCCGTTATGGCCAACGCCTGCTCGACAAGCGCGTGAGGAGCTTGTTGCACGCCCGCAGTTTCTCGTTGCAGCGTCGCCTCGCCGCTTACCTAGCGTCGTCCGATCATCATCCCGAGCAAGAGTCCGGTGACCGCGCCAGTCGCCACAGCGGCGCCGAGCGATTTCCAAGGGCTTTCACGCACGCACTGCTCCGCCGCCGAAGCCATCGAGTGGGCCACCTCGGAGGCTTCCGCTCGAAGGTGCTCGACCTCCTCGCGTGCCTTGGCAATGGAATCGTGCAGGCGCCCGCGAACGTCTGCGACCCGTTCGCCCGCCTGGGCAGACGTCAACGTGAGCAACTCCTCGGCGTCATCCAGCGCCATCCGTAAGTCGCGAGCAAGCCTTTCCTTGGCCAGCATGCGGTCGTTCTTGAGCGTCAGGAGAGATGTGATCGTCATGGCGTTTCCCCGAGGTCGGGCGCGACTGCGATCACGCCGATGAATGAGCGCGTCCATTGTCTGCTTCCTCGTCGCTGCGGGCTTGACCCAAGTCAAACCCAGGCCATGCTTGACGACGATCGGGGCCTGTTTGCGCTGGCCCGCTACTCCCCGGCAGTGACCGCGATCCCTGCGCGATGTCGGTTGTGTGGGACGAGTGTCGGGCTCGAACTGCACCGCCGGAGCCTGCCCTTTGACTTCGATCAAAGAGCGGGGGCACGTCGCCGGTTACGCTAAAACGCATCATGAGCGCGCCCCAATCTCCCGAGCCCGACACGGCTGCCGATCTCGCGCCTGGAGCAGCGCCAAGCGAGCTGCGCTGCACCGGCGCCTGGGTGCTGCGCGAGCTGCCACGGCTCGAGCCGCGGCTCGAAGCGCTCGCCGCTCCGGCCGGCGATCTCGTGATCGAAGCCTCGGGCGTCACGACCATGGACACCGCCGGCGCGTGGCTGCTGCACCGGACGGTCCGGGCGCTCGAAGCGCGAGGGCGCACCGTGCGCGTCGTCGCATTGCGCGCCGAGTTTCGAACGCTGGTGGATCTCATTGCCTCGCACACGATCGTTACGGGCGCACCCGCCCCGTCGCCGCCCGGGCTGCTCGAGCAGGCGGGCCGCCGGGCCTACGCGATGACCGTCGGCAGCTACGGCCTGCTGTCCTTCGCCGGCGAAACCGCCATCGCATTGGTCCGCTCGGTGTTCGATCCGCGGCGCATCCGCTGGCGGCCGATCCTCCACAACCTGCAGACCGCGGGTGTCGAGGCTCTGCCGATCACCGGCGTGCTGACATTCCTGCTCGGAATCGTGATCGCCTACCAGGGCGCGGAGCAGCTCCAGCGCGTGGGGGCGAACATCTACATCGCGGACCTGGTGGGCTTGTCGATGGTGCGCGAGCTCTCGCCGCTCATCACGGCGATCATCGTCGCCGGCCGCTCGGGCTCCGCCTACACGGCACAGATCGGAACCATGAAAGTGACCGAGGAGGTCGACGCGCTGCGCACTATCGGCATCGGCCCGATCGACCTGCTGGTGCTGCCGAAACTCTTCGCCCTGGTGCTCGCTCTGCCCCTGCTCACGGTCTACACCGACGCGATGGGCATTCTCGGCGGGATGGTCATGGCGCGCGCACAGCTCGGCGTGAGCTTCACTACGTTCGTCGACCGCCTCGAGGACTCCGTTAGCCTGACTTCCTGTCTCATCGGCGTCGGCAAGGCGCCTGTATTCGCGGCGGTCATCGCGCTGGTCGGCTGCTACCAGGGCTTCAACGTGAGCGGCAGCGCCGTGAGCGTCGGCAGCCGCACGACGGTGAGCGTGGTGCAGTCGATCTTCCTGGTGATTCTGTTCGACGCGCTGTTCTCGATTGTGTTCAGCTACCTCGACATCTGACATGAACGGGATCGGGCCCGCTGTCATCGAGATCGAACGGCTGAATACGCGTTTCGGCGCCGCGGTGGTGCACGAGGACGTGAACCTTGCGGTGCGCCGCGGCGAAATCTTCGCGCTGGTCGGCGCGAGCGGCTGCGGCAAGTCGACGCTGCTGCGCGAAATCATCGCGCTGCAGGCGCCCGTCTCGGGCTCCATCCGCGTTTTCGGCCGGGAGGTCATCGGTCTCTCCGACCAGGCGGCGCTGCCGTTGCGGCGGCGCTGGGGGGTGATGTTCGAGCGCGGTGCGCTATTCAGCTCGCTCACCGTGGCCGAGAACGTCGGCATGGTGCTCGACGAGCACGCGGGGGTCTCGGGCGCGCTCGCCGCCGAGCTCGCTGCGGTCAAGATCGCGCTGACCGGCCTGCCGCCCGACGCGGGCCCGAAGTACCCGAGCGAGCTTTCCGGCGGCATGCGCAAGCGCGCGGCGCTCGCGCGGGCGCTTGCGCTCGATCCCGAGCTGCTGTTTCTCGACGAGCCGACCGCCGGGCTCGATCCCCTGAGCGCGGTCGGCATCGACGAGCTCGTGCGGCAGCTGCGCGACGCGCTCGGACTCACCATCATGATGGTCACGCACGACCTCGATCTGCTGTGGCGCGCGGCCGACCGGGTCGGGGTGCTGCACGAAGGGCGCGTGCTCGGCGTGGACACGATGGAGGATCTCTCCCGCTCCGACCATCCCCTGGTGCGCGAGTACTTCTACGGGCCGCGCGGCCGCGCCGCACGGGAGCAGGCATGGAAGCAAAGGTGAATTTCGCCGCCGTCGGCGCCTTCGTGCTGCTGCTCGGTGCGGCGCTGATCGCCGGGGTGCTGTGGTTGTCCAGCGGGAAGTCATACCGCAAGGCGTACGACACCTACCTCGTCTACATGACGGAGTCGGTTTCGGGCCTCAGCCCGGATGCCCCGGTGCGCTACCGCGGCGTGGACGTGGGGGCGGTGCGGCGCATCGTGCTCGCTCCGGAGGACGTCGAACGCGTGCAGCTCACGCTCGCCATCGAGCGCGGCACTCCGGTCAAGGAGGACACCGTGGCAGTGCTGCGCACGCAAGGGCTCACCGGCATCGGCCACATCGAGCTCTCGGGCGGCAGCCGCGCCGCCGCACCGCTCA
>WYBJ01000039.1 GCA_011525945.1 Burkholderiaceae bacterium
GCGCATTTCTTCGAGCAGGTCGTCCATGATTGGGGGGGTCGCCCACACGTCTGCGCTATGCTTCAGGCCCGGACGCCGGATAAGCGAAGGCCCGGGCAGATTCCTGGAAAGAACCCCGGGCCTTCTACATGCTCGCGCGGCATATGGACGCGTTCGCGTTTCCTTTATGCCCGCAAGTCACGGCGTTGTCCAGCGTTGCGTGCGGGCTGCGTGGGGGAGAGCGAACCAAGCTATCGGTTGTTCAGTTGCCGGGGCTGCGCGCGGCAGGTGCGCATCTGTCGGCGCTGTGACCGCGGCAACCAGTATTGCGCCGCAGGGTGCGCACGCGAGCGCCGGCGCGAGTCGCTGCGCCGGGCCGGCGCGCGCTATCAGTCGAGCTACCGCGGCGCGTGCCATCACGCGGCGCGCCAACGCCGATGGCGTGCGCGCCAAGCGCAGAAAGTGACGCATCAGGGTTCCGCGCAGGGGCTCGGCACGCTCATAGTGGCGGCGAGTTCGACCGCGACACCAGCAACCCATGTCCAGCACGCTCACGTTACTGCCTTCGATGCCGCACAGCGCCCGGGTGCATGGCGCGCGCTGGGGCTGTCGCGCTGCAGCTTCTGCGGCCAGCGGCTGCCGCGCTTCGTGCGCTTCGGACCGGTGCGCGGCGGGCCGTGAGGCGCGGTGTCGGCGATGATCCCGCGTTCGCTCGAAGCCGAGATCTTGCGCCTGCATCACACCGAGCACTGGCCGATCGGGACGATCGCGCGCCAGCTGCGCGTGCATCACTCAACGGTGCAGCGCGTGCTCGCGCAGGCCGGGGTGCCACTGCTCCCGCGTGCGGTGCGGCCCTCGATCGTCGAGCCGTACTTGGCGTTCATCGCCGAGACGCTCGCGAAGTATCCGACGTTGCGCGCTTCACGCCTCTACACGATGGTGCGTGCACGCGGCTACCCCGGAGCACCCGATCACTTCCGCGCGATCGTGGCGCGGCTACGCCCGCGCCCGGCGGGCGAGGCGTACCTGCGATTGCGCACCTTGCCCGGAGAGCAAGGCCAGACGGACTGGGCGCACTTCGGCAAGCTCGCCATCGGCCGGGCGCTGCGTCCACTGATGGCCTTCGTGATGGTGCTCTCCTACTCGCGGTATCTGTTCCTGCGTTTCTATCTCGGGGCCGGCATGCCCTACTTCATCCGCGGCCATGTCGAAGCGTTCGCGTGGTTCGGGTGCGTGCCCAGGGTCCTGCTCTACGATAATCTGCGCTCGGCCGTGCTCGAGCGCCGGGACGAGGCGATTCGCTTCCATCCGACGCTCCTGGAGCTGGCCGCCCATTACCGTTTCCAGCCTCGCCCGGTTGCGGTCGCGCGCGGCAACGAGAAGGGTCGGATCGAACGGGCGATTCGCTACGCACGGGAAGCCTTCTTCGCCGCGCGGTCGTTTCGCGATCTCGACGACCTGAACGCGCAGGCGGCCGCCTGGTGTGAGGGCGAGGCCGCCGCGCGGCCCTGTCCCGAGGACCGTAGCCGTACAGTGCGCGAGGTCTTCGCCGAGGAGAAGCCCCACCTACTGGGGCTGCCCGCGCAGCCCTTCCCTGACGAGGAGCGGGTAGTGGTGAGCGCGCACAAGACGCCCTACGTGCGCTTCGATCTGAACGACTACTCCATCCCGCACACCCACGTCAGACGCACCCTCACGCTGCTCGCGAGCCTGGAGACGGTACGCGTGGTCGATGGCCAGGAGGTGCTCGCCACGCACCGGCGCAGCTTCGAGCGTGGCGCGCAGATCGAAGACCCGGCCCACGTGGCTGCCCTGGTGGCCAACAAACGCGCCGCGCGCGCCCACCGCGCGCAGGACCGCCTGCACCATGCCGCCCCGAGCGCCAAGGCACTGTTCCTGCGCGCCGCCGAACGCGGCACCCACCTCGGGGTACTCACGCGCGGGCTGCTGCAACTGCTGGAGAGCCACGGCGCAGCCGCCCTGGAGGCGGCCATCGCCGCAGCACTCGCCGAAGATGCCGCCCATCTGGGCGCGGTGCGCCACTTCATCGACGCCCACGCCCATGCCCGAGGGCAGCGCCCGCCCCTTGCCGTAGCCCTGCCCAACGATCAACGCCTGCGCGAGTTGAGCATGCGATCTCAACCCTTGAGCGATTACGACCGCCTCACCCAGGAGAGCTCCCGCCATGACGACACCGACGACGACCCCGCCCACCGCCGTGAGCCTTGAGGCGGCGCGCGCCGAGTTGCGCCGGCTCGGCTGCTACGGTCTGGCCGCCCACGCCGAGACCTTGCTCAGCGAGCCGTGGCTCGCCCGCGTGATCGAAATCGAAGCCACCGAGCGCGCCCGCCGCTCGCTCAAGCGCCGTCTCGATAACGCCCGCCTGGGCGCCTTCAAGCCGATCGCCGACTTCGACTGGGACTGGCCCGAGAAATGCGACCGCGCTGCCATCGAGGAGCTGTTCTCCCTCGCCTTCATCGAGGAAGCCGCCAACGTCGTGTTCGTCGGCAACAAGGGCCTGGGCAAGACCATGCTCATCAAAAACCTCGCCCATCACGCGCTGCTCAACGGGCTCAGCGCCCGCTTCACGCTGGCCTCCGACATGCTGCACGATCTCGCCGCCCAGGACTCCACCCTCGCACTCGGGCGGCGCCTTCGCCGCTACACCGGCCCGCGCCTGCTCGCCATCGATGAAGTGGGCTACCTCTCCTACGACACGCGCTATGCCGATCTGCTCTTCGAGGTCATCACCCGCCGCTACGAGAGCCGCCGTCCCGTGCTGGTGACGACCAACAAAGTGTTCAGCGAATGGAACCACGTCTTCCCCAACGCGAGCTGCGTGGGCACTCTCATCGATCGGCTGGTGCACCGCGCCGAGATCCTCACCCTGGAAGGCGAGAGCTATCGGCTCAAAGAGGCCGAAGAGCGCGCCGCGCAAAAGGCCAAGGCGCGCGGCGCCATAGCGCGCAAGAAGCGTTGAGGCCCCATGGACAACTTCGAGCGCTGGCCGCTCTTGTGCTCGCCTGTCGAACTCTCTGACGAGGCCGCGGTGCAGATCGCCGAGTTCCTCATGGACCTCGCGCTGTGGTTCGAGAGCACACACCTCTCGCAGATGCGCCGACACCGCCAGACAATGCGCGAGCAGCCCCTCTACAATCCCTACCAGCTCGAGCTCTTCGATCCGTTCTGAAGGTCGTTAACCCAGCGTTCGCGTCACCAACACGCTCTGGCTAGCAGCCATTCCGCGCACACCCTCAAAATGACGCGGGTTTACAACCCCGCCAACACCAAGGGAAAGCTTCATTGCGATCTCCTCGTGTCATTGCGCACGACTGGCTTAGCTATACGCGCGAAGCGTATGGCGCTCGATGTTGGCGAGACATCTTACTCTCTTGTGCATGCCCCCGGGATGAGAGCCTCAATATGCCGCAGACAGCCATTGAAACTATTTGAGCGGGGCACGTGAATGACCGCTCTTGGCCGAGAGCGTCCATCGCATTGTGAGTACCCACGGGGCGTCCGATGCCGCATAACGTTCGCGCTAACCGGCGCGAAACCAGCAAGCGTAGCGCCGCTGGTTGAGCGTCCGGTTCAGCGCATGGTTCGGCCTCACAACCTACTACACCCTCAGATCGGGTGGGCAGACAGCCGCACGCC
>WYBJ01000308.1 GCA_011525945.1 Burkholderiaceae bacterium
CCGACATCTCGAACGAGCGCCTCACGCGGCGACGCGCTGCTAGTAGCTGAGCATACCGTCAAGCCGTGTCCGACGACGGATGGGCGCATCGTTCGCAGCAACGGCCGGGTAGTCGCGGATCAGTCGGTTCCCCAGCCCTTGATGCTTGCGCTCTTCATAAAAATGCGTCACCTACCGGATCGGTTTCAGCGCGACGTCAGATCGAGCGCCGCGACGATCCGGCTGAATGGAATCTGCGCCGCATCGTTCACCTGTTTGACGACATCCTCGCTCTGCGCCTCGAACAAACACATGCAGCGTCCCTCGGCGGGTACGAACGTGGTCCGTAGGCGAGCAAGAGCTGGGCGGTCCCATGTTTCATCGCGAGGGCAAGCGGCTGGTCCTGTCGCGCCTCGGACAGGCGGTCAAGCCGCACCTGGATCAGCTGCTCGGCGAGAGTGAAGCGGCGTTGCAGGCCGCGCTCAATTTCCGCCTGCTGAAGGCGACACCACTCGCATTGGGGGTGATGCCCACGGTCGGGCCGACCCGGCTCGGACGCTTCCTCGAACACTATCGGCGCGCCAATTCGCATGCCGAGCTGGCGGTGAGCAGCGCGTCCCTCGCCGATCTGCTCAAGCAGCTCGCTGGGAAGGATGAAGGTCCCCGGCCCCGAGCCCTCGGGGCGGAATCGCCACCGTCGCTTCGATGTAACCGAGGAGGACCGTCCCCGCCCGCCGGCGAGTAGGCTTTTCAAAACACCTTTTTCGCCAGCCGGTACCGTCACGCCCTTGCATCGAGCGGTCAATCGCACGGCAATGGGGAAATTTCGTGGTGATTTCGCGGGGCTCGACGACCGTTTGGCCCCGACATCGTCTCGAGCCACATCGTTTCGAGGCAAGTTGGGCGTGCTGCGCGGCCGCGGGCCGAGCGAGTTCCTCGGTTCTGCTGCAGAACCGTTGTTGTGCTTCCGCAGATCAAGCCGCGTGTGCGCGCGAAGGCCACCACGCCGGTGCGCGTGGCGGCGCACGGGCGCGGCACAGGTGCGTGAGGATCGTCACGATCACGGCCGGCTCTTCGATGGCGCCGACGATCTTCAGCGTACCGCCGCAGTTCGGGCAGTGCTCCAGGTCGATATCGAAGTCGCACTTGAGTAAGCGCGCCCAACTCCTGCACGCAGCAGCGCGCTGCGTGAGTTCTTCGGCGGGTTCCACGGGTTTGCCGACCGTGCCTGGCACGACCGCGGCACGCAGCCTTGCGACCAAGTAGCCGCAGCATCAAGACGCCGGCGAGGGCACGACGCAGGTCGAAGGCCAGAACGCCGACATGATCTGACTGCGGCTGACCTAGCGCTTCAACCTGGCGCCGGAGCCGCGATCGACGATCTCGCGTCGCGATAGCGCCCCGGAGCCACGCCCATCGCCCGCTTGAATGCGCGCGTGAACGTGGCCTCGGACTCATAGCCGAGTTCGGCGGCGATCTGCCCGATCGCGCGCGGCGTGTCGCGTAGGCGCGCCGCCGCCAGCTGCATCCGCCAGTCGGTCAGATAGGTGATCGGCGGCACGCCCACCAGCTGCGTGAAGCGCTCGGCAAACGCCGAGCGCGAGAGGTTGACGTCCGCCGCAAGTTGCTCGGTGGTCCACGGGCGGCCGACGTCGCCGTGCATCAGCGCGAGCGCGCGTCCGACCGCGGGATCGCGCAGCCCGGCGAGCCAGCCCTTGCGACCGGGCGGCAGTGTCTCGGCGAAGTGCCGGACCGCCTCGACGAACAGCAGTTCCGAGAGCTTGGCGAGCACCGTCTCCGAGCCGATACGACCCGAGGCGACTTCCCGCGCCGCGAAGCGGAACGAAGCCGCGACCCACTCGGCGCAGGGCTTGTCCTTGATGTCGAGCGTGAAGGCGATCGGCAGCGCCTCGAGCAGCGGATGGCGCCGCGCCTCGCTGCCGACGAAGCCGCACACCAGGCGCGTGGACTCGCCACCGCCTCCGTACACCATGCGCAGAAGTCCGCCTTCGACCCGTTGCACCAGTGGACCCGGCTGCGCCGGTGACAGGCCCGTCTGGCTCGCCAACAGGTGGGGGTTGTTGCGCGGCAGCAGCACCATCTCGCCGGCGCGCACCACGACCGGCGGTGTGGCGTCGATCTCGACCAGCATCTGGCCGTCGATCACGTAGTGGAACGCGACCACGCTGGCCGGCAGGTCGTCCTTGTTGCGGAAATCCTCCGACGCCACGCGCGAGGCCACGCACCACGGCGCGGTGAACGCGGCGTCGAGGAAGACGCCGCCGGAGATGCGTAGCGCCTTCAGCACGTCGGACAGTGCATCCATCGGCACCTCCCTCGTTCGGTGGCGGGTCGCCGCCGGGCGGCGGATCGGCCAAGCACGGCGGCGGCGCGGCCATGGGCGCCGCACGCGCCGGAGCTTAAGGTACCGCAGCCGATTCGTCACCGGCCATCGAGTGACGACCCGTACCCATTTCAGAGGAGAGTTCCTATGGACCCGCGCGATTCCGCCGGTCATGAGGTGACCGGCGCCACCGCCGATGGCTTGGCCCACTTCGAGACCGCCGCTCACCAATTCCGCTGTTACATCGGTGACCCGGTTGCCAGCGTCGACGCGGCCCTGGCCGCGGCGCCGGAGATGGTGATGGCGCATGTGCTGAAGGCCTACCTGCACCTGCTCGGCACCGAGCCGCTCGCCCTGCCGGTGGCGCGCAAGTGCCTCGCGACCGCGGCGGACCTCGCCGCCACCGAGCGCGAACGCGGCCACCTGGAGGCGGCGCGCCTGCTCGCCGAGGGCCGCTGGCGCGCGGCGGGCCGCGTGCTCGAGGATGTCAGCATCGCCTACCCGTGCGACGCGCTGGCGCTGCAGGCCGGGCACCAGATCGACTTCTTCCGCGGTGACTCGCGCATGCTGCGCGATCGCATCGCGCGCGTGCTGCCGGCCTGGAGCAGGTCGATCCCGGGCTACCACGCGCTGCTCGGCATGCACGCGTTCGGGCTAGAGGAGACCGGCGACTACGCGCAGGCCGAGAAGCAGGGCCGCAGGGCGGTCGAGCTGGAGCGACGCGATACCTGGGCCTGGCACGCGGTCGCGCATGCCTACGAGATGCGTAACCAGCCCAAGGAGGGTCTGGCGTGGATGAGCCTCGATACCGATGCCTGGGCAAAGGACAGCTTCTTCGCCGTGCATAACTGGTGGCATCAGGCCGTCTACCACCTGGAACTGGGCGCGCACGACGACGCGCTGCGCCTGTTCGACGGACCGGTCTTCGGCGCACGCTCGAGCGTCGTCCTCGAGCTGATCGACGCGTCAGCCTTGGTGTGGCGGCTGATGCTGCGTGGCGTGGATGTCGGCGATCGCTTCGACGCGGTGGCCGCCAACTGGGCGCCGATCGCCGCCGCCGGCAACTACGCGTTCAACGACATGCACGCGATGATGGCCTTCGTCGGCGCCGGTCGCACCAGTGAACAGCAGGCGGTGCTCGATGCCCAGCGCGCGGTGCTGGACGGCGAACTCATCGTCGCCGCCGACAACCTCGAGTTCACGCGCGAGGTCGGCCATGCGGCCACGCGCGCGATCCAGTGCTTCGGCCAGGGGCGCTACGCCGATTGCGTCGAGCTGCTGCGGCCGATCCGCCACAGCGCGCACCGCCTCGGCGGCAGCCACGCGCAGCGCGACCTGCTCGACCAGACGCTGATCGAGGCGAGCCGCCGCGCCGGGTTCGAGGCGCTGACCAGCGCGCTGGTCAGCGAGCGTGTCGCGCTGCGTCCGCACACGCCGTTGGCCGCGCTGCTGGACGAGCGCGCCCAGCGGCTCGCGAATGTGGCCTGAGCCCGCGTCGCGTACGACAACCGCACGGTCCTGTACCGCGAATTCGCCGGGTGGAAACGTTCCGCACGCAGTGAAGCCACTGAGGAGAAGCATCATGGCGGTTGTTCAAACAATCGCTGGTCCAGTCGATAGTGCTGCGCTGGGGCGCACGCTTGCACACGAGCATATCTGTAGCGGCATGGCCGGAATGGAGCGCGTCGGCATGTTCGATTTGGACGACGTGACGCGGCGCGCCGTCGCCGCGCTCGCCAACGCGCAAGACGCCGGTATTCAAACCGTGATCGATTGCTCGCCGCTTGACCTGGGACGCCAGGCGACGCTGTTCGAGCGGCTGGCGCGCGAATCGTCGTCGAATATCATCGCCTGCACTGGCGTATATCGGTACGTGCCGTCGTCCTACGCTGGCTGGAATATCGATGTCCTCGCCGAGTACTTTCTGCGCGACCTGCGCATCGGCATGGAGGGAACCGACATCCGGGCGGGCGTGCTCAAGATCGCCTGGGACTACGAATACCGTGTCGACGATGGCCCCGCGGCGCCGCGCGCCCAGCTCGAGAAATGCGCACGCGCCGCAGCGCTCGCCGCCAAGACGGCCGGCGTGCCGATTCTCGTGCACCACCGGTGCGAAGACCGCACGGGCCATCGCGTGCTCGACCTCTTCGAGGGGGAAGGCGTTGATCTTCGCGCCGTGACCGTCGGCCACTGCAACGATTCGTTGGACAAGGACTACGTGATCGGGCTTGCCCGGCGCGGTGCGACCGTGGGCCTGGACCGCTTCAATCCGAACCGCTCGCAGGAGGAGCTCGAACGGCGCGCGCAACTGGCCCTGGACGTCATCAAGGCGGGCTACGCCAGTCACATGACGTTGAGCCACGATCGCGCCGCGTTTTCCATCAACGGCGGTCCGCCCGAAGGGGGGGCGCGCCCCGAGGATCCGGATTGCTATGTGCGCGTTTCACAGTTGGAGATTCCCTGGTTGCTCGCGCACGGCGCGACCGAAGCGGATATCCAGGCGACGCTCATCGACTCGGTGCGCGCCATGTTTGAATCCGCAAGCGCAATGAAACAGGGTTGACTGCGCGCCGGTCCTCTTGTCGCTCTCCGAGCGTGTGTTCACGCCGAAGCGCGCATCGTTGATGCGCAATGAGATCATCCGACATCAACAGCAGGCGAAGACCGCAGAGAGTGCCCGACTGATCACGCTGAAGGCGGAACTCGATCCTGTAGCGCCCGGGCTCGATCGTCTCTATCAGGCGATCGAGCCCGGTGTGATTGCGATCGATGACACGCTGCGGCAGCGGACCGAGAAGCTCAAAGCTCGGCGCAGTGCGACTCTTACCGAAATGGCAAAGGTCAAGGACCGGCGGGCGCTTGCCGTGCGGCGGGTCAACGATGAGACCGTGGCGGCGTTCTGCAAGGCGCTCGAGGAGCGCTTTGCCGATCCGACGTCCGGACTCGTCAAAGCGTATCTGCGTTTACTGGTCGACGAAATCCAATGCGACGGGACCGAGCTGGTCGTTACCGGCAGCCACCGGCGTCTCGCGGACGCCGGTGGCCTTATGCAGAAATCGGCGCCTGAACCTCGAGTTGCATTGCCTTTTGGACTACCGCAGCGTTTAGCGACACGACGTTGCACCCGGCGATGAGCTCTGTTGCGAGTTTATGTCGGCTCATAGTATCTAGCCCGAGTTTGACCCGGCCGACACTCAGGAACTCGCTCAGAACCTGTACGCTGATGGTCGGCTGCTTTTTGAGTATGCCCTCCGCGATAGCAATCTTCGCGTCATCCTTGGCAAACGCGTAGACGACGACATTTGTGTCAGCGAAGACAGGCACGATCGTAAAGTGCTTCCCGGTCGATCTTCACACCGTCGTAGCGGCCACGATACTGCCGAAATAGCGCGAGATCGACCTGGCGTTTAGCAGGCTCAACACGCACACTATGCGACCGAACTTCTTCGGCATACTGGAGAATCTTGCCCGCTTCGGCTTCAGGTAGCTCTTTCGCGAGCTCATATATTCTCTCGGCGATTCCCATTCGAGTCTCCAAGCCGCCGGCGGATGCGGATAGTATTTTCAAACCACCTTTTTCCCCATCCGTCACTGTATCGCCGGTCCTGCAAGCGGTCAATCGCAAGGTGCTCGCTGAAAATTCCGCTCGCCTGATGCTATCTTGAGTCCGTCAACGGCCCATGGTGACGCAGTTCAAGGTGGTTCCGGGCCCTCGCCCGAACGCGGGTCGAGCCAAGCCGCTGGTCGCGCAACCGTTGTTGCCTTGTGGATCAGGTCGTATGGAACAGTGCGAGCGGCCGCGCTGGAGCGCGGGGCGGCGCACGCGCGGGCAAGCCCAGATGGGTGAGGATCGTGGTGATCACGGCCGGCTCTTCGTTGGCGCCGATGATCGTCAGCGTACCGCCGCAGTTCGGGCAGTGCTCCAGGTCGATGTCGAAGACGCGCTTGAGTAAGCGCGCCCAACTCATGCGCGCAGCAACTCGCTGCGTGAGTTCTTCGGCGGGTTCACCGGGTTTGCCGACCGTGCCTGGCACGACCGCGGCACGCAGTTTGGCATGGGGTGCAAGCATGCCGTGGAAGCGGATGAGGTGGTGCCGCGGGCGCGGCACCAGCGCGGCGAGGCGTTGCATGAATTCCTGCGGGTGCATGACGATGTGCGTGGTGCCGTCGCGGTAGGCGCTCTTCAACTGCAACACGACTTGGCCTTTGCTATTGCGGCTGAGCCGTTCGTTGGCGATCGCTGGGCGGGTGATATAGCGGCATGGCCGTTCGAGTTCTGTGCGCTGATACGCATCCGTGCGCACTGCGGCATGCAGGCTGAAGCCGTGAGCGTTAGCGCACAGCTCCGGGATGTTTTTCTCGTCGCGGCTGGCCACGGTGCGCAGGCTCAGCACCTTCTGTCCGGTGCGCGCGCCAAAGGCGATCCGATACGTACACGAGGCGGCTTGCAAGGCCTTGAGCGGATGATCGGCACCGATGTCGGGCAGGCAGGTCATGCCCTGCTCTTCGACCAGATAGCCCTGGCGGGTGTGAGCACCTCGGGATGCGCGGCGAACAGAATCCGCAGCGGAATTGGAAAGGACAGTATCCATTGCCTGACCGACGATACCGTGAACGCGTTCTGTGCGGCGCTGAAGGAGCGGTTGAACGACCCTGCTTCCGGGCTGGACAAAGCGTATTTGCGTTTACTCGTCGACGAAATCAGGCTCGATGGGGCTGCGCTGATCGTCACCGGCAGCCACCGGCGCCTCGCTGACGCTCACTTCATGCAAACAAAGAAGCTGGGTGAAGTGCCCAGCTTCGTACATGACTGGCGTCCCCACGGGATGCCGAAACTATTCCGATCGTAAATGCAACGACTACGACGCTGACAAACTCAACAATACGTTGAGTCGCTGCTTGATATCCCGAATTGACGCAAGA
>WYBJ01000309.1 GCA_011525945.1 Burkholderiaceae bacterium
ACGCCGCATAATCCCACCGGCACGGTGTTTTCGGCCGAGGACATGCGCATGTTGGAGGCGTTGCTGCGCAATACCGACATCGTGGTCGTGAGCGATGAAGTCTACGAGCACATCGTATTCGACGGGGCGAGCCACCAGAGCGTGGCGCGCTTCCCGGGTCTTGCCGAAAGAAGCCTGTTCGTCTCCTCCTTCGGCAAGACCTACAGCGTGACCGGCTGGAAGATGGGCTACGTGTGCGCGCCGCGCGAACTGATGGCGGAATTTCGCAAAGTGCACCAGTTCAATGCCTTCGTCGCTTGCGCACCGGTGCAGTACGCGTTCGCCGAATACATGCGCGACCCCACACCGTATCTCGAGCTTGCCGCGTTCTACCAGGCGAAGCGGGATCTGTTCCGCGCGGGAGTCGCCGCATCGCGCTTCACGCTCATGCCCAGCCGCGGCACATTCTTCCAGTGCCTGGGTTACGAGGCGGTGAGCGACGAGCGCGACACGGACCTGGCCGTGCGCTTGACCCGCGAGCAGCGAATCGCTTCGATTCCGGTGTCGGTGTTCTATGCCAACCCGCGCTACGAGAAGGTGCTGCGTTTCTGCTTCGCCAAGAGCGACGAGACGCTCGAGCGCGGTGCCGAGATCCTGTGTCGCGTCTGAACCCCGACCTCGGGTCGTACGGCGCCGCGCAGGTTGCGGGGGGTCGCCGGCGACCAGCCGCATGCCGCGCGCCCATTACCGCGGAGGCGCGGGACACTGCATAATCGACCATGCTCTGGACGATCCTTTCTACCGCCATCGTGCTGGCCGTACTTGGCTACCTCGCCCTGGCAGTGCAGCGCACGCGGCGCGAGCAGCGCACACGCTCCGAAGAGCGCACTGCCTTGCTGCTCGCCGCGATGCACGGCCGGCCTGGAGAGCGCCTGGCCGAGACGGCCGCGCCGGCATCGATCGGGTTTGCGGCCGCGAATGCCGCCTCGCCGAGCGCACCCCCGGCGGACGAGGCAGCGCCGAGCGCCTCCCTCGCCGCACTGCGGCGCCCGCGCTTTCTCAGCGATTCGCAGCGCCTGCTCTACCTCATCTTGCGCGCGGCGCTGCCCGATCACATCGTGATGGCCAACACGCGTATGATCGATCTGCTCGACGTCCCGGCCGGGGAGGAGGCCCTGGAGCACGATCCGCGCCTGCGCGAGTTGCTGCACCAGCGCATCGACTGCGTGGTATGCCGCAACGACTTGGTGCCGGTAGCGGCGATGGTGGTTTATGCAGGCGCCATGGCGCACGCACCCGACGAGCAGAGACACGCCGACGTGCTGCGCGCGCTCGGCATCAAGTTCCTGCGTTTTCGCGCCGACAGTCTCCCGCGGCCGGGCGTCATGCGGGCGCTCGTGCTGAGCTGAGGCGCGATCCGGCGCAATGAGCTTGCGGAGGCTCCCGTCATGATGGCAGTCATATTCGAAGTCGAACCGGCGCAAGGCGCCATGCAGGACTACCTCGACCTCGCCGCCGATCTTCGCGAGGAGCTTGCGAAGATCGACGGCTTCATCTCGATCGAGCGCTTCCAGAGCCTGACGCAGGAAGGCAAGATCCTGTCGTTGTCCTTCTGGCGCGACGAAGACGCGATCACGCGCTGGCGCACGCTGCAAGCGCACCGTGCCGCACAGACGCGCGGGCGCGGTTCGATATTCGCCGACTATCGCCTGCGCGTGGCGCAGGTGGTACGCGACTACGGCTTGAGCGAGCGCTCGCAGGCGCCCGAGGACAGCCGCCGCGCGCATGGCGGCTGATGCGCGGCTGAACGAACGCCCATGCTGAGCAATGCTGCAGTCGGCGACCAGATCCCGAGCCTGCGCCGCTACGCGCGTGCATTGACGGGCAATCGCGAGGCAGCCGACGACCTGGTGCAGGACACGCTGGAGCGCGCGCTCGCGCGCAGCGCGCTGTTTCGCCCCGGAGGCAATCCGCGGCCCTGGCTGTTCACCATCATGCATAACGTATTCGTCAACCAGGTGCGCTCGGCGGCTTCGCGCCGCACCGTCCATCTCGACCTCGATTCGATGGATGCGGCCGGCCAGGATCTTGCCCACCAGGGGCTTGCCGTGCGCGACATCGAGCGAGCGCTCGCGCTGCTACCCGCAGAGCAGCGCGAGGTGGTCCTTCTCGTTGGCCTCGAGGCTCTGTCGTACGCGGATACCGCGAAGGTGGTCGGCGTACCTGTAGGCACGGTAATGTCGCGCCTGTCGCGCGGGCGTGAGCGGTTGCGCGGACTGATCGACGGCGCTCAGGAAACCGCGCCGCTCAAGGCGATCAAATGAGCACGGCGCCCTCGCACGAGGCTTTGTTGCACGCGTACGTCGACGATCAGCTCGCGCCGACCGAGCGTGCGCACTTCGAGCGCTATCTCGTCGAACATCCGCTTGCAGACGAGCGCGTCGCCTCCTACCGGCGCCAGCGCGAGCTCATGCGCATCGCATTCGACGCCGTCTTGCACGAGCCCGTGCCGGAACGCATCCATGTCGGTCGGCACCGCAGCCGCTTCGCCGCCACGTGGCGGGCGGCTGCCGCCCTCGCTTGGATCGCGTTCGGCGGCGCGCTCGGGTGGCTGCTGCGTGGCGAATTCGCTACCTTGCCCGCGCAGCGCGCCGCCGAGACCGAACTGGTGCAGCGCGCACGCATGGCGCACGTCATCTACACGGCCGAGAACCGGCGCGCGGTGGAAGTCGCGGCCAGCCAGGAGCAGGACATGATCCGCTGGCTCTCAAAGCGCATGAACGCGGCGGTGCGCGTACCGAATCTCACCGAGTTCGGCTTCCAGGCGCTCGGCGGGCGGCTGCTGCCGGGCGACCACGGTCCTGCCTGCCAGATCATGTACCAGAATGCCGCCGGCAAGCGGCTTACGATCTATCTTGCGCGCGCCGATGGCGCCGCCCGGCCGGTACGCTTCGGCGACGAAGACAAGGTCCACGTCGTGTTCTGGAGCGATGGCACGCTCGCCTTCGCGGTGAGCGGCGAGCTGAGCAACGACGAGCTTGCCCGCATCGCCGCTGCCGTGGCGCGCGACTCTCGTACGCGCGGCTGAACCTTCATCGGGCAGCGCCCACGTGCAGGCGCCGGGCCGCGACGCGGCCGCATCCGCTCGCGTTGTCCGGCTCCGGCGCGAAACCGTGCTCGCATGACGGCTCCGCATCTTGCGCGCGCCAATGCCATAATGGCATGCACGCGCCAGCCGACGAGGGTTTCGTGGAGAAGAAAACTCAATTCAACCTCTGGTATTTCGTCATCGCCACGATTGCCGTGCTTTACATGGCCGATGCGTGGAAGCAATTCCGTCAGGTCGAACCGATACCCTACAGCGAGTTCCAGAAGCTGCTCGCCGCGGGAAAGGTGAAGGAGATCGCGATCCTCGACAATTACATCCAGGGTACGCTCGTCTCTCCGGGCGCCGACGGACGCGACAAGTTCATCACCACGCGCGTCGAGATCGACCTCGCGCGCGACTTGGAGAAGTACAACGTCAAGTTCACCGGCGTGGTGCAGAGCACGTGGTTGAAGGATCTGCTCGGCTGGGTGATTCCCGCGCTCGTCTTCTTCGGCATCTGGATGTTCGTCATGCGCCGCTTCGCCGAGAAGCAAGGGCTCGGCGGCGGCTTCATGGCCATCGGCAAGAGCAAGGCCAAGATCTACATGGAAAGCGACACCAAGGTGACGTTCAACGATGTCGCCGGCGTCGACGAGGCGAAGGAGGAGCTGCAGGAAGTGGTCAACTTCCTGAAATCGCCCCAGGACTACAGCCGGCTCGGCGGGCGCCTACCCAAGGGCGTGCTGCTGGTGGGACCGCCCGGAACCGGCAAGACCCTGCTCGCGCGTGCGGTCGCGGGTGAGGCCGCCGTTCCGTTCCTGTCGATCAGCGGCTCGGAATTCGTCGAGATGTTCGTCGGCGTGGGCGCAGCCCGCGTGCGCGATCTATTCGAGCAGGCGCGGCAGAAGGCGCCGGCGATCATTTTCATCGACGAGCTCGATGCGCTCGGGCGTGCGCGCGGCGCGTTCGGCGGCATGGGAGGCCACGACGAGAAGGAGCAGACGCTCAACCAGTTGTTGGTGGAGATGGACGGGTTCGATCCGAGCGCCGGGCTCGTGCTGCTCGCCGCCACCAATCGTCCCGAGATCCTCGACCCGGCGCTGTTGCGTGCCGGGCGCTTCGACCGGCAGGTGCTGGTCGACCGACCCGACCGCGTAGGACGCGTACAGATCCTCAACGTGCACCTGAAGAAAGTGCGCCTCGGTTCGGATGTGAGCCCGCAGGAGATCGCTGCGCTCACGCCGGGCTTCTCGGGCGCCGATCTCGCCAACCTGGTCAACGAGGCAGCGCTGCTCGCCACCCGGCGGCATGCGCAAGCGGTCGAGATGCAGGATTTCAATTCTGGCGTCGAGCGCATCGTCGCAGGGCTGGAGAAGAAGAATCGCCTGCTCAATCCGCACGAGCGCCGCGTCGTCGCCTACCACGAGATGGGACACGCCTTGGTCGCCGCGGCACTGCCCGGAAGCGATCCGGTACACAAGATCTCGATCATTCCGCGCGGCGTGGGCGCGCTCGGTTACACCATCCAGCGCCCGACCGAGGACCGCTTCCTCATGACCCGGGCGGAGCTGGAGAACAAGATGGCGGTTCTGCTCGGCGGGCGCGCGGCCGAGCATATCGTCTTCCAGCATCTATCCACCGGCGCGGCCGACGACCTGCAGAAGGTGACCGACATCGCCCGTTCCATGGTGATGCGCTACGGCATGGACCCGACGCTCGGGCACGTCGCCTACGAATCGGAGCGACGCTCCTTCCTCCCCGACCTCGGCAGGCCCGGCAATGACCGCAGCTATTCCGACGAAACCGCCTGCGAAATCGACCACGCCGTGCGCTCGCTGATCGAAAAGACGTTCGAGCGCGCCGTGCAGTTGCTGGCCGAGCGGCGCTCGATCCTCGAAGCCGGCGCGAAACAATTGCTCGAACAGGAAACGATCACCGAAAAGGATCTGGCGGCGCTCGTTCAGAGCGCGCCCGGGGGCGAGGCGGCCCCGGCGTAGCGCGCTTGCAGGTGAAAATAGACATGGCGGCGACGATCCTCCCGATTCTCTATCGCATTCGCCCTTTCCACACCGAAGCGCACCTGTTCGAAGTCGAGCTGAGTGTGCGCGAACCCGATCCGGATGGACAGCGTTTCACGCTCCCCGCGTGGATCCCGGGGAGCTACATGATTCGCGAATTCGCCCGCCACATCGTGCGCATCGAGGCGCGCTGCGGGCGCCGCCCGATCGCAGTGCAGAAACTCGACAAGCAAACCTGGCGCGCCGAGCCTTGCGCCGCGACGCTCGTCGTGCGCTATCAGGTGTACGCTTTCGATCTGTCCGTGCGCGGCGCACACCTCGATGCGAGCCACGGCTTCTTCAACGGCTGCAGCGTCTTCCTACGCGTCGAGGGTCAGGCCGAACGGCCGTGTCGGGTCAAGATCGACGCGCCGCGCGGCGCCGCATATCGGCGCTGGCGCATCGCCACGGCGATGCCACCGGCAGGTGGACGCACAGGCGGCTTCGGCGCGTACTCGGCAGCCGATTATGACGAGCTCATCGACCATCCGGTAGAGATGGGCGAATTCTCGCGCGTGAGTTTTCGCGCGCATGGCGTCTTGCACGAGGTGGCGATCACCGGCCGGCACGACGCCGATCTCGGGCGCATCGCGCGCGATCTCAAGCAACTCGCCGAACATCACATCGATTTCTTTGGCCGGCCTGCGCCGATGCGCCGCTACGTCTTCCTGGTGACCGCGCTCGGCGAAGGCTACGGCGGCCTCGAGCATCGCGCCTCGACCGCGCTTCTGTGCAGCCGCCACGACCTGCCGCTCGTCGATGGCTCGCAAGCGCAGGAAGAGCGCTACCGCACTTTCCTCGGACTCGCCAGCCACGAATACTTCCACACCTGGAACGTCAAGCGCATCAAGCCGGCCGCGTTCTCGCCGTACGATCTATCCAAGGAGAACTACACACGCCTGCTGTGGGCGTTCGAGGGCATCACGTCGTATTACGACGATCTGGCGCTGGTGCGCCTTGGAATGATGAGTCGCGAGCAGTATCTGAAAGGAGTTGCCCGGACGATGACCGCTGTCCAGCGCGGAAGCGGCCGGCTCAAGCAGTCGCTCGCCGAGTCGAGCTTCGATGCCTGGATCAAGTTCTACCGCCAGGATGAAAATGCGCCCAACGCGATCGTCAGCTACTACGCCAAGGGCGCGCTGGTGGCGCTCGCGCTCGATCTCACCGTGCGCAAGGCAAGCGGCGGCCGGCGCTCGCTCGACGACGTGATGCGCGCACTCTGGCGCGAATACGGGCGCAACGGCCGCGGCGTGGCGGAAGACGAGGTCGAGCGGCTCGCCGAGCGCGTGACCGGCGTGCGCCTGCGCCGCTTCTTCGATCGCGCCGTGCGCGGCACCGAGGATCTGCCATGGGAGCCGCTGCTGCGATCGTTCGGCATTCGTCTCAGCGTGAGTGCCGCGCAATCCCAGAGCGATCGCGGCGGCGCCAAACCGCCCGACGACGCGCCGGAACGCGCCGCGCTCGGCGCCCGCGTCGATGCCGCCGGCGCCGAGCTGAAGCTCACGCAGGTGTTCGATGATGGCGCAGCGCAGGCCGCCGGCCTCTCGGCGGGCGACACCCTGATCGCGCTCGACGGATTGCGTCTTACACCGTCGAACTGGGAGCAGGTGCTCGGGCGCTATCGGCCGGGTGCGGTCGTGCGCGCCAGCGCATTTCGCCGCGACGAGCTGATCGAGCGCCGTATGCGTCTTCGCGCTGCCCCGCGGGATACCTGCTATCTCTGGCTCGACGACCGTGCCGGTCGTGTCGAGCGGCAACGGCTCGATGCTTGGCTGAACCGGACCGGAAGCTTAGCGCACCACGAAAGATCGTCATGACCGGGATAGCGAAGCTGCCGCGTTTCGTCGTTTTCGTATTCGATGCTTTGCGGCGCGACATGATTTCCGCCCGGCACATGCCGCATCTGCGCCGATTCATCGACGAGGGTTGCGACTTCCCCGCGAGCCGCTGCGTGTTCCCGTCCGCGACGCGCGTCAATGCCGCCGCGCTCGCGTGCGGCGCGATGCCGGCGGCGACCGGCGTGGTAGCCAACCAGTTCTTCGATGCGCGCGTCTACGCGAACAAGCTCTTCCACACCGGGCGACACGACGACATGCAGGCTGCCGAGCGAGCCTATGGTGGTGCATTCGTCACCGCGCCCACGCTTGCCGACGTGCTCGCGAGCCACGGCTATAGCGTAGCGGTAGTGAGTAGCGGCTCGGCCGGCACCACGCACTTGCTCAATCCGCGTTCGGCGACGCACGGCCACGTGACGCTGTGCCTGAGCGACTGGCGGCGCTCGTCGCCGCAGGCGTACGCGGGAGAGATCCTGCGCCGCTACGGCCCGCTTCCGCAGGCTGCAACACCGAACCTCGAGCGCATCCGCTTGCAGATGGATATGACCCTCGAAGCCGTACTGCCCGAGATCGCGCCCGACGTGCTGCTCATCTGGTTCTCCGATCCGGACTCGACCTATCACGAGTGCGGCATCGGATCGCCGCAGAGCATCGCGGCGATCGAGAACACCGATCGGCAGTTCGGCCGCTTCCTCGACGCGTGGCGCAACCACCCCGAGAGCGCACGATGCATGGTCGCGGTGTGCTCGGATCACGCACAGTTGAGCGCCGAACGCCGCGTGCGCCCGAAAGATGCGATGCGCGCCGCCGGGCTGGTCGTGGGCAACCGGCTCGACGCGCAGACCCCATACGCGGGCAGTGCGGGCTACTACGGCGCGATACGCGTCGACGCCGGCAATCCAGAAAAACTCGCCATGCTGGCGCAGTGGCTGCAGGAGCAACCATGGTGCGGTCACATCTTCACGCCCGACGGGGACGGCGTGCGCGGCGCGATCCCGGGCACGCTCGACCGGCGCCTGCTGATGCTGGAGCACGCGCGCGCGCCGGAGCTGTATTACACCATGCGCGCCGACGACGCACGCAACCGCTTCGGTCTGCCTGGCACTTGCTGGTTCGCTTCCAGAGAGATTCCCGACGGCGGCGGCACGCACGGCGGCCTGCATCGCATCGAGATGAGCAACCTGCTCGCCCTGCAGGGAGAAGGGTTGCGGCAAAGCTATCGTTCGCCGTGGCCGGCGAGCCAGACCGATCTCGCACCGACCGTGCTCTCGCGCCTTGGCATCGCGGCGCCCGCGACCATGACCGGGCGGGCGCTTTCCGAGGCGATCGAGAATGCCGCCGAGCCGCCGCCCGTCGAGGCGCGCGTGTTCGACGCGCAGAGCGCAAGGCACGCGCAATTCCTGCGTCTGTGGCGGGTCGGCGGCAGCGCGTACATCGACCAGGGTTGGGTCGAGCAGGCATGAGCTCGCGCTTTCGCAGCGCGGCGTCATTGCGCTCGCCTCGCCGCCGAGTTTCCCGCCGGCATCGGCCGTCGCACCCGGCGCATCCGACCGATACCCTGGTGGCCGATCGCAACGTTTCGCGCGCAGCGCAGCGAATGAACATCGGCGAGCCTGCGATGAGCGTTTCCCTCGGCAGGCTGCGCAGCGCGTTCGGCGATCCGCTCCTCGTCCGAGGCCATGGTGAGATGGCACCTACGTCGCTCGCGCTCGCAGAGATGGCGAGATCGGTGCTCGAGGGCGTCGCCAAACTCAATTCGAGTGCCGCCGCCTTCGATCCGCGTACGGCAGGCGCGCAACTGACCCTCACGGCGCCCGGCTATATCGCCCACGTGCGGTTGCCGCGCCTCATGAACCACCTCGAAAGAGGCGCACCCGGCGTGCGCATCGAAGTGCGGCGCAAAAATGGTTTTGCGGCGTGTTGGGGACGATCGCGAAAGCGGTTTGAAACGAGAATTCAACGCCTCGCGTGGCGCAGCGGGTCACATGTCCGCGTTTGCCTCAGCCCGCTACCAACCCAGCATGCCCGCCGGCAGCTTTACCGAGAGCAGCTTCGTCATTCCGAAATAGAGC
>WYBJ01000310.1 GCA_011525945.1 Burkholderiaceae bacterium
CAACTTTGCGTCGTTCATGTCGATCACCATGCCTCGCATCATGATCGATTCCAGCGCCCACTCCAGACTCATACCCCGTTAGAAACACGGCCCACCCTTCAGACTCATACCCCGTTGGAAAAGACTCCGCTTCGCCGCCGCCCAGCGAATACTGTAAGCTTCATCGACTCCGGGTTCTAACGCACGTCATCCGTGTTGCGTACGAGCGCACCCGTGTGCTGATCGCGACGCATCTCTTCGCATAACGACGCTCGGAGTCCTATGCGGGGTTGATCGAGCATGCACAAGATTCTGATGTCACGCACCGGCGGTCCCGAGGTTCTCGAGTGGATCGAATGCGCCGATCCCGTTCCTCGCGCGGGCGAGGTCGTCATCAGAACACACGCCTCTGCGGTCGGCTGGCCGGAAGTGCTGGTGCGCACCGGCGCTTATAAATGGATGCGGCCGCTGCCGCTCACGCCGGGCAACGAACTGACCGGTCATATCGAGGCCGTGGGGCCCGGTGTTACGACACTCGCAGTCGGCCAGCCGGTGTATCTCGCCGTCAGGGAAGTCGACTACGCGTGCGGCACGTACAGCGAGAAAGTCGTCGTGCCCGCAGTCAGCGTCTTGCCGCTGACTGCGGGCGACGATCTCGACGCGTTCGCGGGCCTGGGCTATTTCGTGTTCGCCTGGGCGCTGCTGCATGAAATGGCGCACGGCCATCCCGTGGAACGGGTGCTGATCCTCGGCGCCGCAGGCGGTACCGGCAGCGCGTTGGTGCAAACGGCGCGTTACGAAGGCAAGCCGATGATCATCGGGACCGTCAGCGGCGAGGAGAAAGCGTCGTTCGCCCGCGCGCTCGGCGCGCATCACCTCATCAACTATCGAACCGAAGACGTGTTCGCCCGCGTGCTCGAGCTGACCGGCGGCGAAGGCGTGGATCTCATTCTCGATCCGATCGTCGGAGCGCGCTTTTCGGAGAGCTTCAAGCTGCTGCGCCGTTGGGGCAGCGTCGTCTCGTACAACGCAACGGGCGGTATGCCGGGTGCGGATCTGTTTCCGGCGATGCGCTCGCGGGCCGATCACGGCGTCGGCTTGCGCTGTTTCTCGATGCACATCTACGAGGGCGATCCGCAAGGCCGGCGGCGGATCCGCGAGCCCGCCGTCGCGATGCTGCGCTCGGGTGTGAAGCCCCGAATCAGTCGCTCGCTGCCGATGTCGCAAGCCGCCGAAGCGCACCGCATTCTGGAGCGCGGACAGAACATGGGGCGCATGCTGTTGAAACCAGCGCGCAGCGGATAGTCAGAGCTCGTTTCGGCGCGAGAAAATAATGTCCGTGCCTTTCGCACAGGGCGCGCGCGCGCACATCGAGAACAAGTGGGAGACACATCTCATGGCCATCAGCCCTTACGTCATCACATCGAGCCATTTCGTGCTCGACCGCAATGACCGGCTCGACCAGCGCCAGGAAGAAACGCTCGAGCCGGACGTCCCGATCATCGATCCGCACGTTCACCTGTATGACGAGCCGGGCAACTTTCATTACCTCTACGAGCAGGCGCGCAAGGACCAGGCCAGCGGCCACAATATCGTCGCGACCGTGTTCGTGGAGTGCCGCAGCTTCTATCGGGCCGACGGTCCGGAAGAAATGAAGCCGGTCGGGGAGACGGAGTTCGCCAACGGCATCGCGGCGATGGCGGCGAGCGGCCGTTACGGCAAGACCAGGCTGAACGCCGCGATCATCGGCAAGGCCAGCCTGCTGCTGGGCGCCGCGGTCGAGAAGGTGCTGGAAGCGCGCCGAGGTGATCGCGGCGTGGAAGCCGGCAATCCGCGAGGTCGGAAAGTGCGACAACGTCATCATCAAGATGGGCGGCGTCGGCATGACCTCGCACGATCACCGCTTTCATGAACGGCCGTTACCGCCGTCGTCGCAAGATGTCGCAGGCGCGATGCGCGAGATCACCGAAACCTGCATCGAGGCCTTCGGACCGCTGCGCTGCATGTTCGAGAGCGATTTCCCGGTCGACCGCGGCGCGTTCAGCTATCACACCTACTGGAACGCGGGGAAGCGCATTGCCGCAGGCTATGGCGTGTCCGAAAAGGCTGCCATGATGAGCGGCACCGCCAAGCGCGTCTATTCGATCTCGTTGTAAGGAGGGTGCAGCGATAGAGCGGATCGGTCTCTGGCATCGGCATTCACGCTGCTAGTCTACGATCAGACGAGGAGGTGCGACTGCATGGCGACACGCCGGGTCGAGTCAAAACAGCTACAGGGGGTTCCATATATGAGGGCATTGCGCTTGATCCTACATCCGGCAGTTGCTGCCTCCGAAAGGACGCATCACATTGACAGCGTGGTGGATTCCAGACTTCACAGCCTCACCCAAAAGGTACTGCTCCGCAGACGGCTCTACCACCTGGAAACCCGCACCAATGCTTGATCTCCGGCTGCCCGGGGTGCGGCCAACTGCCGAATCTAGGTTGATAGGGACGAGCGTGAACGCCTCGCCCGCGACCTCGGGCCCACCAGCCGCAGCATGGTGCTGAAGAATCATGGGCTGCTCGCGCTCGGCGGCACGGTGCGCGATGCCTTCATGCTCATGTACAACTTCGAGCAGTCGTGCCGGATTCAGGTCGATGCGTTGGCCGCCGGGCGCGATCGGATCACGCTGATTGCGAACTCGACCATCGAGCGCACCCGCTCCCAGGTCAACCGGCCGCGCGAGCACCGGGATTGGCCTGCGCTGCTGCGCATGCTCGATCGGCGCGGCGCCGATTTCCGCAGCTGACCCGGCCCCGCCGCAGGCGCTCAGCCTTCGAGGGGCGTGACGCGCCAGCCGTGCGCGTGCGGCGTGAAGTAGAGCGGAACGCAGTTCGCTACCGGCGCGATGCGCGGAGGAATCTGCAGCCGCTCGCTCAGCACGCGAAACGTGCCGGAATGGGCGACGATCAGCGGCAGCCGGCTTGTGCGGATCTCGCGCAAGCCCGCGAGCGTCCGTGCGCGGAATGCCTCGATGGTTTCTCCGCCCGGCGGCGCTGCGCCGGCGATGCGCAGTTCGCGCGCCTTGCCTTCCAGCTCGCCCCAGTCGCGTTCGGCGAGCTGCGCCACGACCACGATCGGCAATCCGAGCGCTGCGGCGACGCACTGCGCGCTCACGCGCGCGCGCTCGAGCGGGCTCGACCAGATGGCGTCGATGCCGCTGCCGAGGAGCCGTCGCGCCGCCAGGTGCGCTTGCGCAAGACCCGTCGCGTTCAGCGGCACATCAGTCGACCCGGCGATCAGCCCGAGCCGGTTGTTCTCGGTCTCCCCGTGGCGCAGGAAATAGAACGGCGCGGTGAACAGCGGCACATCCGGCGCGATCATAATTTCGCCTGCGCCCTGTTCAATCGCCGGTCGGAGTGATCTGGAACGCTTTCACCGTCGCCGAGGCGTTCAGCTCGGCCGACAAGTCGCGCAAATTGCGGCTTTCGAGCGTCCGCAGAACCATGCGGTACTCGAACTGGTCGCCATCTTCGCGCAGCCGATACGTGATGTTGGCAACGCTGAAGCCGCGCGCGGCGACAAGTGCCCGCAAATCGTCCTCGCTCATGGTGAGACCGCGCTCGAAGCGCACGCTGAAAATCGCGTACTGCTCGGCCGGCATGAGGCGCTCGATCCAGCGAAAGACCGACAGCGTGCCGAGAACGAGTATCGAGGCGATGGCGGCGGGTAGATAGAAGCCGATGCCGACCAGTACGCCAATGGCCGAAGTGATCCAGATCGATGCCGCGGTGGTCAAACCTCGCACCGACATGCCGTCTTTCATGATGACTCCGGCGCCGAGGAAACCGATTCCCGTCATGATGCCCTGCGCCATGCGCGTCGGATCGATCACGACGCGTGAGGTCCCGATCGGCGTGAACCATTGGCTCTCGTACACGGTTACGAGCATGAGCAGGCTGGAGGCGAGGCATACCAGCGCGTGAGTGCGAAAGCCTGCCGGCCGGCCGCGATAGCTGCGCTCCAGGCCGATCAGGGCGCCTACCGCCAGCGCGGCTCCCAAGCGTATGCAGATCTCGAACAAATCGCCCATGCACCCTCTCCCCGGTGGCATACGCCGTGCCATCGATCTGCAACGAATATTGCACAATATGGTGCCTCATGCAATCGCGGTTGCACCGATGCGGGCCGCATGCTGTAATCGGCGCACGAACCATTCGCATCGAAGCCATCGCAGCCAATGTCATTGCATGAACGCGTGGCCGGCCTGGGCGCTCGGCTCACCGCGGCGGAGCGCCGGCTCGCCGCGGCGCTGGGAGCCGATCCGCGTCGCAGTGCTTTTTTCACCACCAACGAGCTTGCCCAGCGTGCCCGAGTCGATCCGGCAACCGCCGTACGCTTCGCGCGCAAGCTCGGATTCGACGGCTACCGCGCGTTGCGCGTGAGCTTGCAGCAGGAGTTGCTCGGCGCCTCGACCTCCGCGGAGCGCATGCGCAGCCGCATCCGCCGCATCGGCACGGGTTCGGTGCTGCGGACTTTCGTCGAAGCCGAGATCGGAAGTCTCAAACGGATGCTCGAGCACGTACACGACGCCGACATCCGGCCGGCGGCGCGCGCGCTGGCGCATGCGTCCGAGATCTTTCTGTTCGCCGCGGGACACGCCGGTGCGCTTGCCAGCTTGCTCGAGTCGCGCCTGAGTCGAGCCGGACTTCACACCCGAATCATGAAGCACGTGGCGCACGACCTCGCGGTCGATCTGATGCTGGCGCGCAAGGGCGACGCATTCATCCTGTTCGCGCTCAATTCCGTGCCGGCGCCGGTGCCGAGGATCGTCGCGCATGCGCGCTCGGTGCGCGCGTCGTCCATACTCATCACCGATCTCACACTGCCCGCTTTGCGTCCAGCGCCGGACATCGTGCTGAGCGCGAGCCGCGGCCCCGAGGGCGAGCCACGATCGTTGTCGGTGCCGATGGCCCTGTGCCAGGCGCTGGTGCTGCACGTCTCGCAACTCGATGAGGCGCGCGCGCTGCGCAACCTGGAGCGGCTCGACAAGCTGCGCGAGGATCTGGAGGCGGTGCCGTGAGCGTCAGTTCGCCCGATTGTCGAACCATGGAGGAGCAATCATGAAGAAAGTCCACCG
>WYBJ01000311.1 GCA_011525945.1 Burkholderiaceae bacterium
AGGGCATGCGCTCAAGAACGCAGCAGTGCCGATCGTCACCGTTATTGGCATCGGAATTGCGCTCCTGATCGGTGGGGCGATCGTGACCGAGACCGTGTTCGCGATTCCCGGGATCGGTCGCCTGACGGTCGATTCGATCCTGCGGCGCGACTACCCCATCATCCAGGGCGTGGTGCTTGTGTTCTCGGCCGCCTATGTGCTTATCAACCTGATTGTGGACTTGAGCTACACGCTGCTCGATCCGCGCATCCGTTACTGATATGGCTGCCTCGCCGACCTGGCGGCGATTCCGCGATGCGTTCCGCAGGCATCCAACTGCGATCGCGGGCGGCGTGATCCTGCTCTTCATGATCGCGGTCGCATTCGCCGCACCCTGGCTCGGTACCGTGGATCCGCAGGCGGTCGCGCCGCAGCAGCGGTTGAAGCAGCCATCAAGCACGCACTGGTTCGGCTCGGACATGCTGGGACGTGATGTTTATAGCCGGGTGGTCTATGGCACGCGCGTCTCGCTCGCGGTCGGTATCGCGGTAGCGCTCCTCACGACGTTGCTTGGCTTGGCGATCGGGTTGGTCACGGGTTATATCCGCTGGTTAGATGCGATCGTGATGCGCATCATGGATGGGCTGATGTCGATTCCGCCGGTGCTGCTCGCGATCGCGCTCATGGCGCTCACCAAGGCGAGCATGCAGAACGTGATCGTGGCGATTACGCTTGCGGAGGTGCCGCGCGCGGTGCGCCTTGTGCGCAGCCTCGTTCTGACACTGCGCGAAGAGCCCTACGTCGCCGCGGCGATTGCCGCCGGGACGCGGCTAGCGCGTATCCTCGTGCGCCATATCCTGCCCAACATCGTCGCACCGTTACTCGTTCAAGCGACCTACGTTTGCGCCTCGGCCATGATCACCGAGGCGATCCTGTCCTTCATCGGCGCAGGCACGCCGCCCAACATCCCGAGTTGGGGCAACATCATGGCCGAGGCGAGGAGCCTCTTTCAGATCGCGGGCTACCTGATTCTCTTCCCCGGCGTGTGTCTTTCGGTTACGGTGCTGGCCGTGAACCTTCTCGGCGACGGTATGCGCGACGCGCTCGATCCGCGCCTGGCGAGACGCATGTGAGCGCATTGTTGCAGATCGAGGACCTGAGAACCCATTTCCTCACGCGCGATGGCGTGGTGCGAGCGGTCGATGGCGTGTCTTTCGCCATCGACGCCGGCGAGACCCTCGCGCTGGTGGGGGAGTCGGGCTGCGGCAAGAGCGTGACCGCGTTGTCCGTTTTGCGCCTGATCGCGTCGCCACCAGGGAAGATCGTATCCGGAGCACTGCTCTTCCAGGGCAAGGATCTGCTCGGACTCGACGAGCGGGAAATGCGTGCGCTGCGCGGCAACGACATCTCGATGATCTTCCAGGAGCCGATGACCTCGCTCAACCCGGTGCTGACGGTCGGGCGGCAGATTGCCGAGGCGTTGCGGACGCATCGGGGGCTCGGGCGCGCCGAGGCGCACGCGGGCGCCGTACAGATGCTGCGCCAGGTCGACATCCCCGAGCCGGGGCGGCGCGCCGAGGAATATCCGCATCAGCTCTCGGGGGGAATGCGCCAGCGTGTGATGATCGCGATGGCGCTCGCGTGTCAGCCGCGCCTGTTGATCGCCGATGAGCCGACGACGGCGCTCGACGTCACCATCCAGGCGCAGATCCTCGATCTCATGCGCGCGATGAAGGAGAAAACGGGTGCGGCCATCGTGCTCATCACGCACGATCTCGGCGTCGTGGCCGAGATGGCGCAGCGTGTGGTGGTGATGTACGCCGGGCGCAAGGTCGAGGAGGCGCCGGTCGCCTCGCTGTTTGCATCGCCGCGGCACCCCTATACGCGCGGTCTGCTCGCCTCGGTTCCGCGCCTGGGCGAAGTGGCGCGTGGCGCGCGCCGCCTAGCCGAGATCCCGGGCGTGGTGCCGTCACTGAAGGAAGAGATCGCGGGATGCGTGTTCGCGCCGCGCTGCGCGCATGCGACCATCCAGTGCAAGCGTGCATATCCGCCGCTGGAGGATAAGGGCGGCGCTCATTCGGTCGCCTGCTGGGAGGCCGACCGACTGCCCGCGAGGCTCGCGTGAGCGCGCTCCTCGAAGTAAACCACCTCACCAAGCACTATCCGCTGCGCGAGGGAGTGTTCGGGCGCGCAAGCGGCAGAGTGCACGCGGTGGACGATGTGAGCTTCACGATCGGCGAGAGCGAGACGCTCGGCCTCGTGGGCGAGAGCGGCTGCGGCAAGTCGACCATCGGCAAGGCGATCCTGCGCCTCATCGATGTGACCTCGGGCAGCGTCGAGTGGCGGGGCAGGCGTATCGATACGCTCGGCGAAGCCGACGTGCGCCCGGTCCGGCGCGAGCTGCAGGCGGTCTTCCAGGATCCCTACTCCTCGCTCAATCCGCGGATGCGGGCCGCCGACATCGTCGCCGAGCCGATCCGCAATTTCGAAAGCGCGGGTAAGGGCGAGATCGCAGAGCGCGTCGCGGCGCTCTTCGCCAAGGTGGGCCTGCGCCCGGACCAGATGGTGAAGTTTCCCTACGAGTTCTCGGGCGGGCAGCGCCAGCGACTCGGCATCGCGCGCGCGCTCGCGCCGCGCCCGCGCCTGATCGTTTGCGACGAACCGGTGTCGGCGCTCGACGTCTCGGTGCAGGCGCAGGTGATCAATCTGCTCAAGGACCTGCAGGAGGAGCTCGGACTTTCCTATCTGTTCGTCGCGCATGACCTCGCGGTGGTCGAGCACATAAGCCACCGCGTCGTCGTGATGTACCTCGGCAAGGTGGTCGAGCTTGCCGAGCGAAGCTCGCTCTTCGCGCAACCGCAGCACCCGTACACCGAGGCGCTGCTTTCGGCCGTACCGGTGCCCGATCCCGCGGCGCCGCGCAACCGGATCATCTTGAAGGGTGACGTGCCGAGCCCGACGCATCCTCCCGCGGGCTGCCGCTTCCACACGCGCTGTCCGTACGCCATCGAGCGCTGTCGGGAGGAGGAGCCGAAAATGAAGGAGCTGCGCCCCGGCCATTTCGCCGCCTGCCATCTTCGCGGTTGACAAGCTTACGTTACAGATCCCGTAACGGCTCGTGCGGCTGATCGCCACCGAGGCCGCACGGGCGATTCACCAGACGGGCGGTCGCAGGCATCTGCGCCTGCGGCTCGGCGCCGCGCGGCAGCACGCTGGACGATGACGACCCGATCGGTTATTCCGACCCCCCATCGACGGGATAGCGCTGTGCGCGCCAGCGCAGCATGCCGCCGGAAAGGTTCGCAACCCGCGTGAAGCCCGCCTTGGCCAGCAGCACCGTGGCCTGAGCCGAGCGCGCACCTGAACGACATATCGTCACGATCGGCCGCCCCTTGTCGAGTTCCGCGGCGCGCTCGCCGATGGTTCCGATCGGCATGAGCACAGCACCCGGCACGTGGCCGAGCGAGCCGTCGAACTCGGATGGCTCGCGCACGTCGAGAAGCTGCACTTCGCGTGCGTGCTCCTCCAGCCACTGCGGCTGCACTTCCCAGATGCCGGCGAAGGTGTAGGTGAGCGGCGCCCAGTCCTGCGTGCCGGCATCCCGCGCCGGTTCCTGCGGGCGTCCGCAGCGCAGATTGGCGGGTACCGCGATATCCATCTGCTTCGGATGTGCAAGCCCGAGGTGTTGCATGTAGCCGACGAAATCGTCCTTCAGGATCTGGCCGCCGAGGCGCGGATTGTAGAGTTTCTCTTCATTGACGCTGGTAACCGTGAGGCCCCGGTAGTCGTGCGCCGGGTAGAGCAGACATCCATCGGGCAGGCTGAAGATCTGCTCGTGTACCGAGCGGTAGAGCGTCTGCGCACTGCCTTGCTGGAAGTCGGTGCGCCCGCAGCCGCGAATCAGCAGGGCATCGCCGGTGAGTGCCGCCTTGCAGTCGTCCACGACGTAGGTGATGCAGCCGTCGGTGTGACCGGGTGTGGCGCGCACCTCCAACCAACGCTTGCCGAAGTCCACCCGGTCGCCATGGCGGAGCCACCGGTCTGCACCCTCCGCGCCGCTTGCGGCCGAAAGCGCGATTCGACTGCCCAGGCGTTCGCGCAGCAGCCAGGCGGCGGTGACATGGTCGGCGTGGACATGCGTTTCGAGAGTCCACGCAAGCTTCAGGCCGAGCTCGTCGATCAGCGCGCTGTCGCGGCGTGCCTGCTCGAATACGGGGTCGACCAGCAGCGCATGGCGCGAACGCTCGTCGGCGAGGAGGTAGGTATAGGTCGAGGATTGAGGATCGAACAGTTGGCGAAAGATCATCGACGGCTCCCGGGTGCAGGTGGTGCAGGGTAGCACGCTGTTCGCTCGGAGCACGCACGGCGACACGCGCCGGCGCGCCGATCCCGCTGCAAGCTGTAGCTGGTTCCGGATTGCCGGCGCGAGCGTGCGGCAGCAGCCGTGCGGGCTCGACTCCGTACCGGTGTACGCCCGCTATGTCGCTGCTATGATGCCATGGTCGCTGGTTGTCGGCGTGGCAAAGCTTCGTCGGGGGAGGGCAGGCTCATGAAGCGGTCGAATCGATCTCGGGTTGCCGTTCGCATCGCGCTCGCGCTGGCATTATTGCTCGGGAGCATGGCGCGGGCGCCGGCGGCCGATGCACCCAAGGGCATCAATGCCGATCCCGCCAAGCGCGGCTCGTCACCGCGCACCGAGGCGGTCGCACAGGCAGCACTCGCCGATCAGGTCGCCCGCCACGCCGATCGTACGCGCGACGTCCTGGCGATGATCGCTGCCGCGCGCATGCTCGGACAGACCGGACCGCGCACGGTGAAGCTCGAAATGCGTACCGAAGGCGCGCCGAAATCGGCCGATGCCAAGGCAGGCGCGGCCATCACGCGCGATACGACCCTGAAAGGCATGCTGGAGCGCGCTCGCAAGTACGCCGGCGGCCGGCACGATCTCAACGGTCTGGTGGACGAATTGGTCAAGAGCCTGGCCAAGGTGCGCGACGACGGTCCGGCGCGTTTCGCGACGCGCATCGCGGACGGCGTCACCGATATCTATACGTTGAATTTTCGCGCCAACGAGCCCGTCATGGTGGCGATCACGGGCGAAGGCGTGTCGGATCTCGACCTGCTGGTCGAGGACGACGCGGGCCACCGGATCTGCGCCTCCGATGGTGGGGGCGACGACGAGATCTGTCGCTGGACGCCGCGGCGCACGGGCAGTTTCCGCATCCGCGTGCGCAACTTGGGGAAGGTGTACAACGAGTACCGATTGTGGAGCAATTGAGTGAAGAGTGAAGAACGCAGCGTGAAGTCGTCTGACGGCGCGGACCTTTCACGCTTCACGTTTCACCTTTTCACTTCGCCACCATCCTGTCATATCTCTAGCGCGCCCCGGGCACGAAATCGTCCGGGGCGCCGGGCGGAATCGGCGGGTGAGCCTTCAGACTCTGCTGAAAGGCGTGAATCATGCGCCGGATCGGCGTGCGTACCCAGCTTGCTTCCGTGCCGACGTCGGTTTCTTCCTTCGGATCGCGAGTGAGGTTGAAGAGCAGGGGCGATTCGAGGCGATTGGCGCCGGCATTGGGTTCGGCCTCCCAGATGAGGTGCATCTTCCAGTCGCGCCATTTGGCGGCGCGCAGTTCCTGCTTGATGTAGTACACGAAGCCTTCACGCGCCGAGTGCGCGTGCGGGTCGAGCAGAAAATCGGTTTGGTCGGTGCCGTCGATCGGCCGGTCGGAAGGCACGCCGGCGCCGGCGATGCGCGCAAGCGTCGGATACAGATCGACGATGTGGACGATTTCGTTCGTGACCCTGCCCGGCGCAATACGGCCCGGCCAGCGCAGCATGAACGGCACGCGCAGCGCGCCCTCCATCGCGGTGTGATAGGTGCCGCTCCATGGGCCGGCCGTGCCGCGCCAGGGCCGGCGGAATTCCGGACCGTTGTCGCTGCCGAAGGCGAGCAGCGTGCGCTCGGCGAGCCCGTTCGCGTCCAGCGCATCGACGATCTGGCCGACGCGATGATCCATCTCGACCATTGCATCGGCGAAGTCGCCGGCGCCGGTGCGCCCGGCGAAGTCGCGGTGCGGCAGCGTGGGGTAGTGCAGCTGGGTGATCGGCACGTAGGCGAAAAACGGCTTGTCGGCTTTCGTCTGTCGCTCGATGAAGTCGATCGTACGCTCGGTGAGCTCGGCATCGATGCGCCGGCGCGCTTCCAGGTCGTAGACGTGCACGTCGGCGGCGGGCTCTCCCGCCCGGCCCTGCATGACATACGGCAGCGCTACCACCGCTGGATCGTAACCGGGGGAGGCCGTAAACATGCTCTCGTTGGTGGTACGCGGAATGCCATACCACTCGTCGAAGCCGCGGTCGTTCGGATAGCGCCCGGGCCGGTCGCCGAGGTGCCACTTGCCGAAGCAGGCGGTCGCGTAGCCCTGCCCGGCGATGAGCTGCGCGAGCGTGATCTCCCAGGGCACGATCCCTTGCGGCAACCCCGCCGGCACCGATTGCAGCGCACCGGTGCGGATCGGATGCCGCCCCGTCATCAAGGCGGAACGGGTCGGTACGCAATCGCTCTCGACATTGAAATTGGTGAAGCGCATGCCCTCGGCCGCGAGCGCGTCGATGCGCGGCGTGGGTGCACCGCGCAGCACCCCCCCGCCGTAGCAGCCGAGCTCACCCCAGCCGAGGTTGTCCGCGAGTATGAGTACGATGTTCGGCGTATTCGGCTGTGCGCTGGGCATGATCGCCTCGGGTTACTTTTGCCGGCGCTGCAGGAATGCGTCCACCAGAGCCTTGTGCTCGGGGGTGTCGATCACCACCGACATGTGCGAGGACACCATGTCGAGGTGCGCGGCGAGCGGCATCTGGAAGCTCTGGTAGACCGCGCGCTTGAACACCCGGATGGCTTCCTGCGGTTTGGCCGCGATGCTGCGCGCCATCTCGTTCACTGCGGCGCCGAGCTCGCCGTCGGCAACCACGCGATTCGCAATGCCGAGGCGCTCGGCTTCGTGTGCATCGAGCACGCGCCCGGTCCAGAACAGCTCCAGCGCGCGCGCGCTGCCCACGATGCGCGGCAGGAAGTACGTTCCCGCATCGCCCGCGATCAGCCCCATGTTGATGTAGCTCTCGGCCAGCGTCGCCGATTCGGCCATGATGCGCAGATCGCACATCAGAGCCATGTCCATGCCGGCGCCGCGCGCAAGGCCGTTGATCGCCGCGATCACCGGCTTGTCGGCTCGCTCCAGGGTGAAGACGATGCGATGAATGTGCTTCCACAGATAGTGTTTGCGCTCGAGGCTGTCCCAGCGGCGGAAATCCAGGAACGAGTCGACATCGCCGCCGGCGCAGAAAGCCCGGCCCGCGCCGGTCAGGACGATGATCTTGACCGCGGGGTCCTCGCAGGCCTGGCCGAGGAGCTCGGTCCAGCGCTCGATCATCGGCAGGTCGAAGGCATTGAGTCTGTCGGGCCGGTTCATGGTGAGCGTCGCCACGCCGTATTCGTCGGTGGCGAGCAACATCGAGTCGTTCATCGCGCTTTCCTTATGTCGGCGTGTTACTCATATCACCCTAGCAGCGCTGGGCGACATTCGGAAGGACAAACGCCCGGACGGCATGTTTCGCCGACAAGGCGCTGCCGCACCAATGCGGCGTCGCTACGCATAGCCTACATCTTCAGCAGCCGTCTGGCGTTGCCCGACAGGATCTTTTCGCGATCCTCGTTCGAGATCTGCAGATCCCGAATCCACTCGGTGCCCGGCATATTGCGCACGAACGGCCAATCGACCGAGTAGAGGATGCGGTCCGCGCCCATCTCCAGCATGCTGCAGATCAATGCCGGGGTAGAGAAGTTGCCGCTGGTGGTAATCCAGAAGTTGTGATTGAACGCTTCGCGGAAGCGCACCGGACTGCCGCCGCCGAGCCGGTTGAGCGCCATGTCGATGCGCCAGATGAGAAATGGCAGCCCTTCGCCGAGGTGGCCGAGGATGATCTTGAGATCCGGGTAGGCGTCGAACGCACCGCTTAGCACCATGCGAACGCCCGCCGTGGCGGTTTCGACCGTGAAGCCCCAGGCCGCGTTGGTGATACCCGGAAACTTCTGCACGTAGTCCTTGTAGTAGGCCTCGACGACGGCCGGATGGGGCAGGGCCGGGTGCAGATAGATGGGCACGTCGAGCGCCTGGGCACGTTCCATGATGGGCCAGAAGCGCTTGTCGTCGAAGAAGACACCATTGGTGAGACCGTGCACCATCGCGCCCTTGAAACCGAGCTGCGTGACCGCGCGCTCGAGCTCGTCCGCGGCCGCCTTGGGTTCCGGGGTCGGGAGCGTGGCGAAGGCGGCAAAGCGCTCGGGGTGGCGCTTGAGCGATTGATAAAGCCGATCGTTTGCGCCACGGGCAAGGCGCACCGCCGTGTCGGCGTCGAGCCGTTGCGCCGAAGGCGCGCTGTGCGACAGCACCTGGACGTCGACACCGGCTTCGTCCATTTCCGCCAGGCGCAGCTCCCCCAGGTCGAACAGGCGCCTGCGCAATTCGGGCGAGCGGCCTTCGGTGCCGGTGAAAGTTGCCGTCAGCTCGTCGTCGCAATAGTGCTCCTCGAGCGCGATCACGAATTTTCCGGCGATAGTCATTTCGGATCTCCTTCGTCGATGGGGTGGCGCGCCCGGATCGCGATGCGCGGCGCGCTGTCGCTGGGGCTATTATCCGTTGTGCTTCGGATCAATGACAACGCGGCGGCACGCGTATTGCGCGTCTGGACAGCGATCGGTGTCGGTCTCTACACTCGGCGGCGCGCGCGCGCCGGCAAGGCGGGGCGTTCTCACCCA
>WYBJ01000312.1 GCA_011525945.1 Burkholderiaceae bacterium
ATCGCCTGCGCCTCTTCGTGCTCGATCGGATCAGCGAAGGGCTGTTCGAGTAGCGAGAGGCAGAACGCGCTCACGATCGGTGTGGAGAATAGGTACAGAAGCCCGAGCGCGGCGGCAGCCGAACCGTAACCCAGGCGGGGGTAGCGCCGGCGAAGCGCCAAACCAGCCATGCCGAGCAGCAGGAAGCTACCCGGCGGCAGGATCAGTGTCTTTGCCAGCGCGAGCATGGCACAGAGGCATCAGGCGAATCGCCCGCCGCGCAGCCGCGAGCGCCGTGTCGGATCGACCGCAAGGCGCCGTTGCATGCACCCAAGAGCCGCGGAAACCGCGTGCCGGCAGGTATTTGCGGTTTGACAGTGGCAAGAGCGGTCACCTAAAATCTCGCCTCTTTGCAACCGGCTGGAAAGCAACAGCATGCGCACGTTTTCAGCGAAGCCCGAAGAGGTCCAGCACGGCTGGTATGTCGTGGACGCCTCGAACAAGGTGCTCGGTCGCCTGGCCAGCGGTATCGCGCACCGCCTTCGTGGAAAGCACAAGGCGATCTATACCCCCCATGTTGATACCGGCGATTATATCGTCGTGGTGAACGCAGCCAGGCTGCGCGTCACGGGGATCAAGGGTCAGGACAAGAAGTACTATCGCTACACGGGCTTCCCGGGCGGGATCCGCGAGACGACGTTCGGCGAGATGCAGGAGCGCTTCCCGGGCCGCGCCCTGGAGCTGGCCGTCAAGGGGATGCTGCCGAAGGGCCCTCTGGGCTATGCGATGCTACGTAAGCTCAAGGTTTACAGCGGCGGTTCCCATCCGCATAGCGCACAACAGCCCAAGACTCTGGAGATCTGATTCGATGGCGACCCGAAGCCAATTCCACTACGGCACGGGGCGGCGCAAGACCGCCGTCGCGCGCGTTTTCCTGAAGACTGGTAGCGGCGCGATCGTCGTCAACGACAAGCCGGTTGACGAGTTTTTCTCGCGCGAGACCGGGCGCATGGTAGTGCGCCAACCGCTGGTCGTCACCAATCATCTCAATTCATTCGATATTATGGTCAATGTCCATGGCGGCGGCGAGTCCGGCCAGGCCGGCGCGGTTCGGCACGGAATCAGCCGCGCGCTGGTCGCGTATGACGATACGCTCAAGCCCGCACTGCGCAAGGCCGGCTTGGTAACGCGTGATGCGCGTGAGGTGGAACGCAAGAAGGTCGGTCTGCACAAGGCGCGCCGGCGCAAGCAATTCTCCAAGCGCTGAGGCGGGTCGCAGCCTTCCAACAAAGCCGCCTCCGGGCGGCTTTGCTGTCTGGGCGTCGCACGAACGCGCCGGCGCTGCGGGTCCGGGCAGAGGATCGGTCGAGCCAGCCGGGCAATTGATCAATGCCGGGCGCAGCCCGGCCAGTGCAAAACGCCGGGCCAAAGCCCGGCAAGGCGGAGAAGATCGCATATGGTGACGGCTGGAATCGTAGGGGGTACCGGTTACACAGGAGTCGAATTGCTGCGCTTGCTGGCGCGACATCCGCACGTACGACTGCATGCGATCACCTCCCGCGGTGAGGCCGGCACGCCAGTCGCCGATCTGTTTCCGAGCCTGCGCGGCGCGGTCGATCTGGCCTTCGTCGATCCGGGTGAAGCCACTCTGGAACGCTGCGATGTGGTTTTTTTTGCCACGCCCAACGGCATTTGCATGCAGCAAGTGCGGCCCCTCCTGGCCGCAGGCGTGCGCGTAATCGACTTAGCCGCCGATTTTCGCATCCGCGATGTGGCGACCTGGGAAACCTGGTACAAGATGAAACACGCCTGTCCGGATCTGGTCGCGGATGCCGTCTATGGCCTACCCGAGATGTATCGCTCACGCGTGCGCACGAGTCGCCTGGTTGCCAACCCGGGCTGCTATCCGACCTCCGTGCAACTGGGCTTCCTACCCTTGATCGAGGCGGGCGCAGTCGATCCCGACCATCTCATCGCCGACGCCAAGTCCGGCGTGAGCGGTGCCGGGCGCAAGGCCGAGGTGCATACCTTGTTCTCGGAAGCGGCTGACAACTTCAAGGCGTATGGTGTGCCGGGCCACCGTCATCTCCCCGAGATCGCGCAAGGCTTGTCCGCCATGGCGGGGCGCGTGGTGATGCCGGTGTTCGTTCCTCATCTGACGCCGATGATCCGCGGAATTCATGCCACGCTGTACGCACGGCTGATCAGGCCGGTGGATCTGCAGGCGCTGTACGAGCAGCGCTTTGCGAGCGAGCCATTCGTAGACATTCTCCCGGCAGGCTCGCACCCGGATACGCGCAGCGTGCGCGGCGCCAATACCTGCCGTATCGCCGTACATCAGCTGCGGGGCGGCGAGACCGTGGTCATTCTTTCGGTCATCGACAACTTGGTGAAAGGCGCGGCCGGCCAGGCGGTGCAGAACATGAACATCATGTTCGATCTGCCCGAAACGGCAGGCCTCGAAGGGTTGGCGTTGCTGCCGTGAAACCCGGATGGTTCAAGCGTCGGTTCGGGCTTCATGCCAGGCGTGTTGCCGTGCGCACCCGCATGCCGTGGTACCTGAATTGGCTCGTACGTGCGTTCCTGCTCGCATCGATCGCCGGGATCATCTGGATCGCATTCGATCCGGGCGCGATCACGGCATTCGTCGGCGACCAGAACGAGAGTATCGTAACCGAGCTGCGCAGCGCGAATACCCAGTTGGAGAAGGTGAACGCCGGCTTGAAAAGCGAGCTGACGGTACTCGAGCGCCAGTTGCAGATCGAACGCGCGTCCTACGCCGATCTCGGCCGGCAGGTGAAGGAGCTGACGAACGAGAACGCGCGCCTGCGAGAGGACGTGGCGCTGATGCAGGCCATCTCGACAGCTGATTCAAAAGTCGACGGTATCAAGGTCAGTAGCGCGCGGATCGAGCCGAATTCGGTGCCCGGGGAATACAGCTACCGCATCGTACTACTGCGAACCGGATCGCGTAGCAAGCAGTTCCAGGGGCATTATCAACTGGTGGTCAATCTGCTGCACAATGGGGTGCGCCGGGGCATGACGCTGCCCGGGGCGGGAGACAACGGGGACGAGCCTTATCGGCTCGACTTTCGTGTCCATCAACGTATTGATGGGACTTTCCGGGTTACCCCGGGTGCGGTCGTGCGCAGCGTGGAGTTGCGCGTGTTCGAAGGCCGGCAGGCGCAGCCCAAGCTTATGCAGACGGTTACACTGTCATGAGCAGGGGGAGCGCTTATCCCATTGCAATCGTCCAGGGAGGCAGATGCCATGTTCGGAGCCAGGCAAACCAAACCCAACGGCCGCATCGACACACTGATCGGTGCCGGATCGCGCGTGGAAGGTGACGTTCATTTCGTTGGCGGGTTGCGTATCGACGGCGCGGTGAAGGGCAACGTCGTCGCGGACGACGCCGGCACCGTGGTGCTGTCCGAGCATGCGAGCGTCGAGGGCGAGATCCGGGTTGCGCATGCCGTCATCAACGGTAAGGTGATCGGGCCGATTTACGGCGCCGAGACCGTCGAGCTCCAGCCCAAGGCCGACATCTGCGGCGACGTGCACTACAAGACGCTGGAAGTTCAGATCGGCGCCATCGTCCAAGGGCGGCTTGCGCACGCGGGCGAGCAGCGCGACGCGGACAAGATCGTCTCGCTCAGGTTGGGTGCCGCGGATTGACCCTGCGAACGTGCCCGGCGGATAATGGTCTTATCGCTTTCGGGTAGGTTCTGGATATGAACGCAATCAATGAAATGCCGGCGAACGCCGTGCTGCTCACCGACGCGGCGGTCGGAAAAGTCAAGTCGCTGATCGACGAGGAAGGTAATCCGGAGCTGAAGTTGCGTATTTTCGTTACTGGCGGTGGCTGTTCCGGCTTCCAGTACGGGTTCACGTTTGATGAGAGCGTGGCCGAAGACGACACCGCGATGGTGAAGGATGGTGTCACTTTCCTGGTCGATTCGATGAGCTTCCAGTATCTGATGGGCGCGGAAATCGACTATACCGAAGGCATCGAAGGCGCACAGTTCGTCATCAAGAATCCAAACGCCACCTCGACCTGCGGGTGCGGATCGTCGTTTTCGCCTTAGGATGGTTTCGGCTTGGTAAAAAAGGAGGCTTTCGCCTCCTTTGTCATGCCGGGTAAATACAGCCGAGCACGCGCAGACCGCGCGCCCCGGTGACCTCCGGCAGATTGCCAGTACGGTGTGCCATGGCTTCGCGGGCGAGCCAAGCAAATGCGAACGCCTCTACCCAATCGGGATCGACACCCAATAGCGCCGTAGATGCGACCTTGCGGCCTGGCAGCAGTCGGCCAATACGCTCGACCAGATCCACATTGGCGACACCCCCGCCGCAGAGCAGAACCTCGTTCGCTCCCGGACAGTGGCGTGCGATCGCTTGCGCCAGCGCCTTCGCACTCAACTCGGCGAAGGTCGCCTGCACGTCCTGCGGCCGATATTGCGCCTGCAGCTTGGCCTGCGCCCACTTCAGGTCGAAGTAGTCGCGCCCGGTGCTCTTCGGTGGAGAGCGCGAAAAGTAGGGATCGGCCTCTAATGCTGCCAGCAGGTCGGGCACGACGAGCCCGCTGGCGGCCCATCGTCCCCCTGCGTCGTAGGGTGACGCAAGATTCCGTTCGGCCCATTCGTCCAAAAGCGCATTGGCCGGGCCGCAGTCAAAGCCGGTGGTCGCGCCGGCCACGGGGAGCCATGTCAGATTTGCGATCCCGCCCAGGTTGGCGATCACCCGGTTCACCGACCGGTCGCGGAACATTGCCGAGTGAAACGCCGGCACCAACGGCGCACCCTGGCCGCCTGCCGCAACATCCCGACTGCGAAAATCGCACACGATGGTAATGCCCGTCAGCTCAGCCAGCAGTGCGCCATTGACGAGTTGAACGGTGTAGCCTCGCTCGGGCAGATGGCGCACGGTCTGCCCGTGGCAGCCGATGGCCGCAATCTCGGGTGCCGCTATCCCGGC
>WYBJ01000313.1 GCA_011525945.1 Burkholderiaceae bacterium
CCGCCGTGACGCGCGGCGCGTTGCTCACCGCCGACGCCTCCGGGCGGGCCGTTGCGGCGGCACCGGCGGCCGGCGTCAACAATCGCGTGATCGGCGCGGCACTCGAGTCGGCCGGCGCCGCCGGCGAGATCATCCGCGCGCTCATTCAACCAGGCTCGGTCCAAGGCTAACGCCGATTCATCGCAAGGAGCCAGCATGCCTACCACGTCCTTTCCCGTAAACCCCGAGTTGACCGCGATCGCAATCGGCTATCGAAACCCCGAGGCGGATCTCATCGCCGACGAGGTGCTGCCGCGCGTGCCCACGGCCAAGAAGTTCAAATACACGAAGTACGACGCGGCCCAGGGCTACACCATTCCGAACACGCTCGTCGGGCGCAAAAGCGAGCCCACGATGGTGGATTTTGGCGGGACCGAGGTGACCGACGAGTGCGTCGACTACGGCCTGGACGATCTCGTGCCCAACGACGAGACGGACGCTTGGGAGGCGATGCCGGAGCGCAACAACGTCCCCAGCCCGATGGCGGTCTCGACGATGCTCCTCACGCACTTGACGCAGCTCGATCGCGAGATCCGCGTCGCCGGTGTCGTTTTCGCGGCGGCGAACTACCCGGCCGCTAACAAGGTGACGCTCTCCGGGACGAGCCAGTGGTCGGATCGCACCAACTCCGACCCGGTGAACGCGATCCTCGCCGCGCTCGACGTGCCGCTCATCCGCCCGAACGCGATGGTGCTCGGGCGCGCGACGTGGACGCAGCTTCGCCAGCACCCGAAGGTCGTCCAGGCGATCGTCAAGCAGGGCGTCTCCAGCGGCATGGTGAGCCGCCAGGCCGTCGCCGATCTCTTCGAGCTGGATCGGCTCCTGATCGGCGGAGCGTTCTACAACACGGCGAAGAAGGGCGCCGCACCCACCTACGCGCGTGCCTGGGGCAAGCATGCGGCACTACTCTATGTCTCACCCACGGCCGCGCAGATGATGCAGCCCACCTTCGGTTTCACCGCGCAGTTCGGTACGCGCTTGGCCGGCAACATCACCGAGCAGAAAGCGGGCTTGCGCGGGGGGCAACGCATCCGCTCGGGCGAGAGCGTGAAGGAGGTGATCTCCGCCTCCGACGTGGGCTACTTCTTCGAGAACGCGGTCGCATAAGACATTCACCGACACTCATCGCGAGCCACATGGGTATGGACCGGGCTCTGCGTAGACACCCCAGGCATGGGCGAAAGGATCCTCCGAGATGGCGAAGTCCAACAACTCCGAGAAGCGCACCTACGAGGTGCGTTCTGCGGTCGAGCACGACAACGAGCGCTACGAGATCGGCGAGCCGATCGAGCTCAACGACAAGGATGCCGCGGCGCTCATCGCCTGCGGCGCGATTGCCGAGCCGGCAGCGAAGGAAGCCGCGAAGAAGTAATACGCTTGCGCCATGACCTACGCCACCGAGCAGCACATGATCGATCGCTTCAGCGAGCAGGAGCTCGTCGAGCTGACCGATCGCGTGGGCGTGGGCCGGATCGATACGGCTGTCCTCGATCGCGCGCTCACCGATGCCGATGGCGAGATCAACGGCTACCTCGCGACGCGCTACGCGCTTCCGCTCGCGACGGTGCCGATCGTGCTCACGCGCCTTGCCTGCGATGTCGCGCGCTACTTTCTCTATCAGGATCGGGCCACCGAAGCGGTGCGCACCCGCTACCAGGATGCGCTCAAGTTCCTGCGCAACGTCGCCGCCGGCGTCGTGTCGCTTGGCGTAGATGCTTCGAACGCCGCGCCCGCCGATTCGAGCGGCCCGAAGTACGACACCGGCGGGCGGGTTTTCACGCGCGGGCGCTCCGATGGCACCGAGGGCAGCCTGGATGATTACCTGTGAAGCTCGCCCCGATCGTCGAGCGGCTCACGCTCGAGCTCCCGCAGCTCCGGAAGGTCGGCGGTGCCCCAGATATCCCAGGCGCCGAGCTGGCGTTCAAGCAAGCGCCCGCGGCGTTCGTGCTGCCCCTGGCCGAGACGGCAGAACCCAACGAACTGGAGTCCGGCGCGCTCTCGCAGTTCGTTCTGGTGCGCTTCGGGGTGCTCTGGGCGGTCGCGAACCTGCGCGATCCCTCCGGCGAGGCCGCGCAGACCGACCTCGAATCGTTGCGTGTGGCAGGCCAAGCGGCGTTGCTCGGCTGGCAGCCCGACGAGACGATGGAGCCGTGCGAGTTCGCGGCCGGGCAACTCCTGCAGGTCTCCGATCGCGTGCTCTGGTGGCAGGACATGTTCGTGACCGGCTTCTACCTGCGAAAGACATGAGAGGTTTTCGATGACTGAACCCACCCGCGGCCAAGGCGGCTCCTACGCGATCGATCCCAAGACGGGCGAGCGGCGTCTTGTCGAGCGCACCGAATCGGCTCCCAGCGCGCCGCAGCCCCAGGCGGAGCCCGCGCCTGCGCGCAAACCCACCAAGACGAAGGACTAGGCGATGGCGCTCCTCAACCGCAAGCGCACGCTCCTCGCGAAGATCGAATCGAGCTATGGCGTCGACCCGACGCCGACGGGCTCCGCCAACGCGATCCTCGTGAGCAATCTCAACGTGCGCCCGATGTCCACCGAGCTCGTGGATCGCGATCTCATTCGTCCGTTCCTCGGCAACTCCGAGCAGCTGCATGCCGCGATCTACTCGATGGCGGAGTTCGAGTGCGAAGTCGCGGGCTCGGGTGCGGCCGGCACCGCGCCCGCCTGGGGACCGCTCATGCGCGCGTGCGGGTTTTCCGAAACCGTGCTCGGGACCGCGCACACCGGCACCGCGCAGGCGGGAGGGGCCTCGACGATCACGCTCGCCGCCGCCGCCTCGGCATCCGATGACGCTTACCGCGGCATGACGATTCGCACCACCGGCGGCACCGGCTCTGGGCAATCGCGCGTGATCAACGACTACGTGGGTTCGAGCAAGGTTGCGACGTTGAGCGAGGCGTGGACCACGCCGCCGGATGCGACCACAACC
>WYBJ01000314.1 GCA_011525945.1 Burkholderiaceae bacterium
GCAGGCGGCGTCGAACTGGCGCAGTGTCGCAATGGTCGGCGTACGCAGCGACAGCTTCCCGGCACGGTCGCGATCGAGCGCTTCGGCCGGGCGCACCCAGACCGTATCGATCAGTTCCTGCGCATCGTGCAGCGGTTGCTGGTGCTGCGGAGCGATGGCGGCGAAAAAGCGCGTGTCGTAACGCTTCGGCGCCGCAACCGGTGTGATCCAGTGGCTGAAGTAGGTCAGGCGATCGACCGCGAGCCGCAAGCCTTCGGCGCGGCAGAATTCGAGAAACGTGGTCTTGCGTGCATTCAGCGCGTCGCGATGGGCGCCAAAGCGCGCTTCGGTCGCGGGATCCTTGAAACGGATGAGCTCACCGGCGGCGTCGTAGCACAGCAGCAGACCCGCTTCCTCGAAGCATTCGCGGATGGCCCCGACCCAATACGCCAAGCCATCGCGCTCGACCCCGAGCACACGGCTTGCTGCGGCATCGTCGACCCCGCTGCACAGCGCGTACAGCTCCCGATCGCGATCCTCGCGGTCGATCGCGCCGCCCGGAAACACATAGGCGCCCGGCATGAACCCGGCGCTCAAGGTGCGCTGCATCATCAATACTTCGAATCCGCCGGCGACATCGCGCACGATGGAGATGGTTGCCGCGGGGCGTGGGACTACGGGCTGACTCATTGCAGGGGTCGTGAACGAAGCGGCTACGCGCGCAGTTTAGCACGAGGCATCGGCGCAGCGCGCCTCCCGCGCCCTCGTGGGCAGGCATTACGTGTCTCGCAGATGCGCCGCCCATACCCCGATCGGCACCGCCTACTGACGGCACCGCGACATCGACGCGACCGCGACGCGTTCCCTCGCTCACAACGCCCCGTGCATCACCAGACGGCCAAGAAAGAATACGCCCAGTGCCACCATCGCGTACATCAGGAAGTCGTTGAAGAGCGCGTTGGATTGGCTGGCAATGAGCCAGCGGCGCGCGAGCCAGATGATCAGCAGCACGCCCAGGACAATGAGCACGATCGCGCTGGTGCTCCGGTGCACCAGGCCGCCGAAAAAGCGTTCGACCCATCCGTTCTCGCCGATCGCGTGGTAGATCACGCCGGTGATCCCGATCACCATCAGAACCAGGATGAGAAAATAGCTGATATCGCGCAGCAGCCGATTCATTCCTCCCCCTCGAACCTCTTGCGCAGACCGTCGCCTCGGGACGACGGCGAAGTCGTCTCGGCCTGCGCGCCGGACCGCCCTGCACGCCTGCACCCCGCCGGTGGCGCCAGTGTAACCGAGGTGCGCCGCGGGTGATCCAGGACTTATGCCACGCGCCTGCCTTGACTTCCGGATAAGACTGTATATATTTACAGCTCTCGCGGCCTGCGCCCAGCCACGTCAAAGAGCGCCGGCTGGAGCCGTCTGTTCGCGCTAAAACACGCTGCCTATGGCGGAGCAGTGGAGGTGATCATCATAGAGTCTCGTATGCAAGCCCTCACCCTGCGTCAAGCCGAAATCCTGGAATTGCTGCGCACGCATCTGCACGAAACGGGGTTTCCACCCACCCGCGCCGAGATCGCAGCGCACTTCGGCTTCAGCTCGCCCAATGCCGCCGAGGAGCATCTGCGCGCGCTCGAACGCAAGGGGGCGATCGAGATCCTGCCGGGCGCCTCGCGCGGATTGCGCCTGCTGCAGCCGCAAGGCCTGCCGATCGTGGGCCGGGTCGCGGCCGGTGCGCCGATCCTGGCCGAGCAGCACATCGAAGGTCACTCGCGCATCGATGCCGGCGTATTCAAGCCCCAGGCGCACTACCTGTTGCGGGTGCGGGGATCGAGCATGCGCGATGCCGGCATCCTCGATGGCGATCTGCTCGCCGTGCACCGCACCCCCGATGCGCGCACCGGTCAGGTGGTGGTCGCGCGCGTGAACGACGAGGTCACGGTCAAGCGCCTGAAGCGCCGCGCCGGCCAGGTCCAATTGTTGCCCGAGAATCCGGATTTCGCGCCGATCGAGGTCGATCCGCGCAAGATGGAGCTGGTGATCGAAGGCATCGGTGTGGGCATCGTCCGCAACGGCCGGTCGTTATGAGATGTCCGCTTCGCTCGATGCCTTGCTCGCACATTCCGCCCTGTGGCGCGGCGAGGATTGCGCGCGCAACGTTGCCGCGGTGCCGAGCGAATTCGGGCAGCTCGATGCCTGCCTGCCCGGTGGCGGCTGGCCGCAAGGCGCGCTGAGCGAGCTCGTCGCGCCGCACGCCGGCATCGGCGAGCTCGCCTTGCTGATGCCGGCGTGCGCGTGCCTGACCCGTTCGGGCCGCTGGGTGATTTTCATCGCACCCCCGCACATCCCGTATGCGCCCGCGCTGGCGCATGCAGGGCTCGATCTCTCCCGGCTGCTGCTCGTGCGCGCCGAATCGAGCGAGGACAGGCTCTGGGCACTGGAACAGGTGCTCAGATCGCAACACTGCGGGGCGGCGCTTGCGTGGCCCGAGCGCATCGATGCCCGCGGCATGCGCCGCCTGCAGCTTGCCTGCGAGCGGGGCGGCAGCAGCGGTTTTCTGTTCCGATCGAAGTCGGCGGTATTGGAGCCATCGACTGCGGCACTGCGGCTGGCGCTTACCCCCGCCGACGACGGACAGCTCGACATCCGGATTCTCAAGCGCCGCGGCGGGTTGCTCGCCCGCAGCATCCGTGTTGACGTACGTGTCGATCGCCAGCTTTAGTCAGCCATGCTCTGGGCCTGCCTGCATTTTCCGCTGCTTCCCCTGGAAACGATCGCCCGTGCTGATCGGGAAGGGGCAGCGCTCGTGATCGTCAGCGCAGAAACCCGCCCGTGCGTGGCTGCGCTCAATGCGGCAGCAGGCCGTGCCGGCGTGCGCTCCGGGATGATGCTGGCGGCTGCACTCGCCCTGGCGCCAGGGCTCGAGGTATATCCCCGCCGCACCGCGGCGGAAGCGCGTGCGTTACGCGAAATCGCACAATGGTCGCTGCAGTTCTCTCCCAGCCCGAGCATCGAAGGCGACGCGGCCCTGCTGATCGAGATCGGCGCAGGGATCAAGCTCTTCGGCGGTCTCGAAGCCATGCTGAGCGCGATCCGACGGCGGCTGCCCGCGCTCGGTTTTTCCGCCACGCTCGCTGTCGCGCCCACGCCCACCGCCGCGCTCATGTTGGCCCGCGCCGGCTGTGCCCGGGTGCTGACCGAGCATGCGCTGCTGCGCGATGCGCTCGCCGCACTTCCGGTCGCGGTCAGCGGCTGCGATGAGAACAGCGCGCAAATGCTGGCCGATCTCGGCGTATCGACGCTCGGCGGGTTGCTCGCCCTGCCGCGTGACGGTCTGGCACGCCGCTTCGGCCAGCGGCTGCTCGCTACGCTGGATCGCGCGCTCGGCCGTATTCCCGATCCGCGCCTGCCCTTCGTCGCCCCCGAGCAGTTTCAGGTACGGATCGAATTGCCCGCGCCGGCGTGGGAGGTCGAGGCGCTGCTGTTCGCGTTCAAGCGCCTGCTTACCGGCGCGAGCGGCTGGCTGCTCGGCGCGGGGCTGGGGGCGATGCGCCTGCGCCTCGAGCTGATCCACGAAAGCTCGCCGCCGAGCCTGCTTGCCCTGAATCTGTCCGCGCCCAGCCGCGACGCAGCGCACCTGGGTGCACTGGTGCGCGAGCGCCTGGAACGCGCGCGCTTGCCCGGGCGGGTAGAGGCGATCGGTCTTGTCATCGAGATCACCGCCGAGCTGGCGGCGCGGGATCGATCGCTGCTTCCCGGGATCGAGCCGGCCGAAGAAGCGCAATTGATCGAGCGGCTTTGCGCCCGGCTCGGCGACGAGGCCGTCTGCGCCGTGCGCCCGCGCGCCGATCATCGGCCGGAGCTCGCGTGGCGCGCCGAGCGGCCCGCGCTAGCGCACCCCGGGCCCCTGCCGCCCGGACCGCGCCCCTTGTGGCTGCTGGGGCAACCGCAACCGCTGCAGCAGTTTCTGCGCGCAACGCCCGCGCCGGTCGTGCTCATGGACGGACCGGAGCGGATCGAAAGCGGCTGGTGGGAAGGCCGCGACGTGCGCCGGGACTACTTCGTGGCGCGCGCGCACAACGGACAGACGCTATGGATTTTCACCCGGCCCGGCAGCGCCGGCAGCTGGTATGTGCACGGCATTTTCTCGTGAGCTCGCTAAGACTGCATATCGGCAATGATCGCCAGCCAGGCGATCTCCGCGGTCGAGATCAGGCTGTAGAGCATGTGCATGGCGATGGGAATGAGCACCGATCGGGTACGCAGCCGCGCCACACCGAGCGCCACGCCGACGATGAAGATGATGGCGAACTCGAGCGGATCGATCTCGTGATGAATCCAGGTCCATGCCAGCGCGGTAATCGCTACCGCGCCAACCCGGCCCAGGGGCGAAGCCTCGATGCCCGCGAACGCGAAGCCGCGAAACAGCAGCTCCTCGAAAATGGGAGTTGCGATCACCAGCGCCAACCAGAACAGCAACGGCGACTGCACGTCGCGATAGATCTCCACCCACTGCGCCGGCAGCAGCTCGCCCTTGGCCAGGTAAACGGCCAGGTCGGTCATCATGACGATGAGCGCAATGGCGCCGAGCCAGCGCAGCCACTCCCTCGCCGGCGCGGCAACGATGCCGAGATAAACGCGCGGATCGAGCTCGACGCGCAACGCAGCCGCGGCGAACACCAGCGCACCGCACAGGATGGTGCTGATGCAGGTGATCACGGCGAAATTCAGCGCCTGCGTGTTATCGGCGGCAGACACCAGACGCAACATCGCAAACACGCGGTCCATGCCGAAGCCCATGGCCCCCTGCAGCAGCTCCAGCGCATACCAGATCGCGAGGCTCAAACCGAGAGTCGCGGCAAGCCCCCAGGGGCGAGCGCCGGCTTCTTCGTAGGCGAGGGCATCGGTGTGCGTCATGAACGCATTGTAGCCTGGAAGCATCGATCTACCGCCCGAATCGTCATCCATGCTTGGAGCAGGCACATCATTGAGTCCGGTAGTCGACAAGCACAAGTTGAACGCCGGCCCGCACGATAAAGCATCCGGTCCGACACCGTCGGGCTATGCCGAGCTGCATTGCGTGAGCAACTTCAGCTTCCTGCGCGGCGCCTCGCATCCCGAGGAGCTGGTGGCAAGCGCACACGCGCTCGGCTATACGGCGCTGGCGCTGACCGACGAGTGCTCGCTCGCCGGCATCGTTCGCGCCCATCTCGCGGCCAAGGAAAAGGGGTTCGCGCTCATCGTCGGCACCGAGCTTACGCTTGCACCCGATGCGTCCGCACGCAGCGCAAGCGCGCTTGCGACCCGGCTGGTGTTGCTCGCCACCGATCGCGCGAGCTACGGCAATCTGTCGGCGCTGATCACGCGTGGCCGCCGCCAGGCGCTCAAGGGCCGCTACCGGTTGCGGCGAGCGGACCTGGCCGGCTGCATCGACGGCTGTCTCGCCATCCTGCTGCCGCCCGCCCGCGCCGATGCAAGCGCCGCCGTTGCGCCCGGCGCCGCCGAGGGTGCGCTCGACGAGCAGCTCGAATGGCTCGCGGCGACGCTGCCTGGCAATGCCTGGCTGGGTGTGGAGCTGCTCGGGGCGGCCGGCGAGCGCGCGCGCCTTGGCGCGCTGCGCGAGGCGGCGGCCGCGCTCGGCGTCCCGTGCGTAGCTTGCGGCGACGTGCACATGCACGATCGCTCGCGCCGAGCGGTGCAGGATACGATCAGCGCGATCCGCCTGAAGTGCACGCTCGCCGAAGCCGGCTATCGTCTTTTTCCGAACGCCGAGCGGCACCTGCGCGCACTCGAGTGTCTCGGGCGCATCTATCCGCCCGAGCTGCTGGCCGAGACGCTCGTCATCGCGCGGCGCTGCAATTTCTCGCTCGACAGCCTGCGCTACGAATATCCCGAGGAGCTGGTGCCCGCGGGCGCAACGCCGGCGAGCCATCTGCGCGATCTGGTCGCACGCGGCTTCGCGCAGCGCTTCGGCGCACCGCTTTCCCGCCCCGACACGAACACGGGTGACGTGCGGGCCGCCGCGCCCGTGACATTGTCGCCTCCCGCTCCGTCTTGTCGGGAGGCGAACGACATCGACCGGGTACGCGAACTGGTGGAGCACGAGCTCGCGCTCATCTCCGAGCTCGGCTACGAGCCCTACTTTCTCACCGTGCACGACATCGTCGCATTTGCCCGCGGTCGCGGCATCCTGTGCCAGGGTCGCGGTTCCGCGGCGAACTCCGCGGCGTGCTATTGCCTGGGCATCACCGAGGTCGATCCGATGCGCATGCAGATGTTGTTCGAGCGCTTCATCTCGCGCGAGCGCGACGAGCCCCCCGACATCGATGTCGACTTCGAGCACCAGCGCCGCGAAGAGGTCATGCAATACGTCTACGTGAAATACGGGCGCGAGCGCGCCGCGCTCGCCGCGACACTCATCACTTACCGGCCAAAGAGCGCGCTGCGCGATATCGGCAAGGCGCTCGGCCTGGAGCTTGCTCAGGTCGACCGGCTGGCTAAGGCATTGGCGTGGTGGGACAGGCGCGATGCGATCGCCGAGCGTATCCGCGAGATGGGACTCGACCCGGACAGCGCCGTAATGCGGCGGCTGGTGGCGCTGGTCGACACGCTGATCGGATTTCCGCGCCACCTCTCACAGCACGTCGGCGGATTCGTCATCGCCCGCGATCGGCTCGATCGCATGGTGCCGATCGAGAACGCTGCCATGCCCGAGCGCACCGTGATCCAGTGGGACAAGGACGATCTTGATGCGCTGGGGTTGCTGAAGGTGGACTGCCTCGCGCTCGGCATGCTGTCGGCCATCCGGCGTGCAATCGGCCTGATCAACGAACGGCAGGTACGGCAAAGCTCCCCTGAGCCTGCGCGAACGCTCACCATGGCGGACATCCCCGCCGAGGATCCGGACGTGTACGCGATGATCCGCAAGGCCGACACGATTGGCGTCTTCCAGATCGAATCGCGCGCGCAGATGGCGATGCTGCCGCGGCTCGCTCCGCGCACTTTCTACGATCTGGTGATCGAGGTCGCGATCGTGCGCCCGGGGCCGATCCAGGGCGGCATGATTCATCCTTATCTGCGGCGACGGCAGCAGCAGGAAGCAGTCACGTATCCATCGGCGGCGGTCAAGGCGGTGCTGGAACGCACTCTGGGCGTGCCGATCTTCCAGGAGCAGGTGATGCAGCTTGCGATCGTCGCCGCCGGGTTCACGCCGGGAGAAGCCGACCGGCTGCGGCGCTCGATGGCGGCGTGGCGGCGCAAAGGCGGGCTGTGGCAATTCGAGCAACGCTTGATCGAGGGCATGCGCGAGCGCGGCTATTCGGAGCAATTCGCGCGTCAGATCTTCCAGCAGATTCTGGGCTTCGGCGAATACGGCTTTCCCGAATCGCATTCGGCGAGCTTCGCCTTGCTCGTGTATGTATCGGCGTGGCTCAAATGCCACCATCATGACGCGTTCACCTGCGCGCTGCTCAACTCCCAGCCGATGGGTTTCTACGCCCCCAGCCAGCTGGTGCAGGATGCGCGCCGGCACGGCGTCGGGATGCTGCCGGTGGATGTCGCCATGAGCGATTGGGATTGCACCCTGGAATCGGGGACGGACCACGTTTTCCGCTCGGAAAACGTGGCCTGTCCCCAGCCCGCCTTGCGCCTGGGCATGCGCATGGTCAAGGGGCTCGCGCGAGCGGCGGGCGAGCGCATCGTCGCCGCACGGGCGCTGGGTGCGTTCGCGAGCGTCGCGGATCTGGCCGAGCGCGCCGTACTCGACCGCGGCGAGCTGAACGCGCTTGCCCGTGCCGGCGCGCTCAAGTCGTTGTCGGGACATCGACGCGCTGCAGCGTGGCAGGTCGGCGGCATCGAGCGCACATTGCCTCTGCTCGATGCCTCCACTGCGCGCGAGACGCCGGTCGTGTTGGCCGCGCCGAGCGAAGGCGAGGACATCGCCGCCGATTACCGCAGCCTGGGTTTGAGTCTGCGCCGTCATCCGCTGGCATTGCTGCGACCGAACCTCGAGCGCCGGCGCCTGCTCGATGCCGCCCAGGTACAGCGGCTTGCGCACGGTCAACTTGCTCGAACCGCCGGAATCGTGACCTGCCGGCAGCGGCCGGACACCGCCAGTGGCGTGATTTTCATTACCCTCGAGGATGAGACCGGTACGCTGAACGTGGTGGTCTGGCGCAATCTGATCGAGCGCCAGCGCCGCGAGGTTCTCGGCGCCCGCCTGCTCGGCGTCCACGGCACCGTCGAGCGTGAGGGAGAGGTCGTGCACGTGGTGGCGGGGCATCTGCTCGATCTGAGCCCGCTGCTGGGCAGTTTGCAAACGGCAAGCCGCGATTTCCATTGAAGATGGCGATGTACATCGCACTCTCGAAGCCCGGCTCGTGTCTGCGACGGACAGAGACGACCGCGTACCCCCATTTCCCTTGCCGTCCCCCGCCCATTTTTTATTCTGCCGCCGGTCAAGAAATGCGCATCCGGGCCGTAATCAGCGTACGTCGGGGCCTTGCCTCCCATCGCCATGATGAAGCCGGTCGCTTCCAATGCAGAGCGCATCAACCGCTTTCGCCTGCTCCGGCTGCTCGGCCAGGGCGCGCAGGGCATGGTCTACGCTGCCTACGACCCGGAGCTGGACCGGCAGGTCGCGATCAAGACCCTGCTCCTGAACCCGGAATCGAGCATCAACCAGGCCGAGCAGTTCGTCGCAGCGGCGAAAACCGCGAGCAGCCTGAGCCATCCCAACATCGTCCCCGTGTTCGAAGTCGGCATCCACGCCGACCGGCCCTTCGTCGTGTTCGAATACGTCGAAGGCAAGACCCTGGGTGACGCGCTCGACACGGAAGGCCCGCTGCCGATGGGGCGCGCGGTCGTGATGATGAGCCAGATCCTCGCCGGCATGGCGCACGTGCACGCGAGCGGCTGGCTGCACGGTGACATCAAGCCCGCCAACATCCTGATCGGCGTCAACGGCATTCCGCGCGTTACCGACTTCGGCATCGCGCGCAGCGCGCGCAGTGCCGCGCGCGAAACCGTGAGCTGCGGAACCCTGCAGTACACCGCACCCGAGTGCCTGAGCGAGGGTCGCGCCGATTATCGCTCGGACGTATTTGCGCTCGGCCTGTTGTTCCACGAGATGCTGACCGGCAAGCCGGTGTACAGGGCTGCCAGCGACTACTCGATCATCTACAGCATCCTGAACGAGATCCCGCCGCCCCCCTCCGACTCCAATCCGCGCATCGACGGCCGCCTCGACGAGATCGTGTCAAAGGCGCTGCAGCGCGAACCGGCGCGGCGCTACGCGGATGCGCGCGAGATGAAGCTCGACCTGGACCGCTTCCGCGTGCCGGCGCAAAGCGCGGTGCGATCGGATCTGTGTGAGCCGAAGCTGCACGCCACAGTCGAGTTCCTGCTGCGGCGCATGGCGCTGAAGAGCGATTTTCCCGCCCTCACGGCGAGCTTCAACCGCATCAATCAGCTTGCGGGACAAGACGAGGACAGCTCGCTCAAGGCGATCTCCGACCTGGTGATGCGCGACTTCGCCCTGTCGCAAAAGCTCTTGCGTATCGCCAATTCTTCCGCCTTCGGCGCCGGCAAGGTGACGCGCGTCTCGCAGGCGATCACCTTGCTGGGCTTGTCGCAGCTGCGCGCGATCGCGACCGGCATGATGCTCGCCGGCGCCGGCAACGGCAAAGCGCATGCGAGCGCGGTGGCCAGCGCGCTGACCGACGCCTTCGTTACGGGCGTGATCGCACGCAACATCGGTCGCATGCTGAAGCTGCAGAACGTCGAGGAACTGTTCATCTGCGGCATGTTCAGCCGGCTCGGCGAGCTGCTCGCGCTGTTCTATCTGAGCGAGGAGCATGCCGCGATCGCGGGCCGTATCGACGACGGCGCCGACTCGGCCTCGGCCTCGCGCGCAGTCCTGGGATTGACTCTCGACGAGCTCGGTGCCGAAGTTGCGCTGCATTGGAAATTTCCCGACACGATCGTTCAGGCGATGCGCGCTCTGCCCGCCGACGGTGTCGCCGCACCGCAATCGGATGCCGAACGTATGCACCTGTGCGCCGGTTACGCCCGGGAGCTTTGCACGCTCGCGCGGGAAACGCCGGCGAGCGGGCGCGAGGAGGCATTCGCCCGCCACCAGCGCCGCTATGCCGATGCGGTTTCGATCGATACCGCGCAAGTTCGACTGCTCATCGGTCATTCCGTCACCGCGGCCCTGCAGTACATGAAGGCCTCGGGCCTCGCGCTGGTCGAGACGCCGCTGCTCGACGCCATGCGCTCGCTTTCGCAGCCGCGTGCGCCCGACGCACCGCTGCCGGCAACCGACGCCACCGCACCCGCCACGAAGCATGTTTTGTCCGGCGCCGTGACGCAGGTTGTACTGACCGCCAATCTCGCGCCGGCGAACGTCCAACCTGCGCCCGCAAGC
>WYBJ01000315.1 GCA_011525945.1 Burkholderiaceae bacterium
CCCCCAACCCCTCTCCCGGTGGGAGAGGGGAGCGTTGTGTGCCCGCGCGGCGGGCAGGTTCATGGAAAGGGATCGAGGGTGAGGGAGAAGTCTTGGCGCTGATGCGCAGGCTGAAGATTGCCGCTTTCAGGCGGTGATTTGTCCGCCATGAGTACGCGCGACACATCGCTGCCGAGGAGTACGTTCGCGGCGCGAGCATTGCCGGTCTCTGGCCGGATATGATGTAATACGCACGTGTTACAGCATATGGAGATCGCGATGGCTTCCATCCGGCTCGACAGCAAGATCGAGAGCACGCTCGCCGAGATCGGTGCGCGCAAGGGCCTGACCAAGAGCGCCTGCATCCGTCTTGCGCTGGAGCGATTCATCGAAGCCGAACAGGCGGTCGATCCGTACACGCTCCTGGAGCAGGTTCGCGCGCGCTACGAAGTCACCGGCGGGCGCCAGGCCGATCGCTCGGAACGGCACAGCGAGCTGGTCAAGGCAAAGCTTCGTGCAAAGCATCGTCGTTGACACCGGTCCGCTGGTAGCCTGGTTCGATCCGAACGACAAGCATCATCAGAGAGCGGAGCGCTGGCTCAAGCGCTACGGTGCGGCGTTCAAGCGCTATACCACCCTCGCGGTCGTCACCGAAGCGTCGCATCTGATCGATTCCGTCGGTGCGAGCGCAGCCTTGCTCGAATGGATCGCCGCAGGCGCCATCGTCATCGTTGCGGTGGACAATGCCGACCTGCGCGCGATATCCGCCCGCATGCTCCGCTACCGCGATACGCCGATGGACTTCGCCGATGCCTCGTTGCTGTGGCTCGCCGACCGGCTCGGCACCCGGTCCGTGCTCACGATCGACGAACGCGGGTTCGGCGCGTTTCGGCTGGCCGGCGGAAAGCGTCCGCTGCTGGAATTGCAGCGGACCGACTGATCGCAGAGTCTTCACGCTGACCGACAGATGGACAGTCTTGCGCAACTGCGCACACGCGACTTCATCCAGGCGCCGTTCATCGATCGCCTCATGCAGACCCACCTGGCCGAACACTCGAGTTACTACGGAACCACGGCCTGGGTACTGATGATGCTGGAACTCTGGTTCGAGCGTCATGCAAGCCCCGCACGCTGACGGGTGCCATCGCGTTTGCGCCATCGTAGCGTGAGGCACGCCGATCGCAGCCTCGGTGTCCGGATCGCGTTCACCGGACATCCGCTCGATGGATGCGCACCACGAAGCTACCCGGCGACGCACCGGCTGATTACGTAACGATACTTTCCGCTTGCTTCCCGGGGAATGTCGTCGACTTCATGCACCGTGATGGCGACGTCATTACCCAGACGACGCCGGAACTGCTCGCGTATGTGCCCTTCGAGCCCGCTCTCATAGTCGGAGCCCGGCACGATCAGCACTTCGGTGTGCGCCTTGTCGTGTTGCACGATCTTGAAGCGCTCGATGCCGGCGAGATCCCGCAAGACGTAGATGAGCGCGAGGCCATGCATCACGGTGCCATCGGCGGCCACGACGAAATCGGTGCTCCGGCCCTCGATTTCCTTCAGCACCGGTAGACCACGCCCGCACGGACACGGTGCGTCGTCCAGGATGCCGCGATCGCCGGTGGCGTAGCGAACGAACGGAAAGTCCGCCGTTGCCATGTGGGTGACGACGAGCTCTCCCGATTTCCCGGGGCCGACCGGTTCGCCGGCATCGTCGATCGTCTCGACAATGAGGTCTTCGGCGCTGAGGTGCATTCTCCCGGATGGACACTCGTGCGCGATGAATCCGGCATCGCGCCCGCCGTAGCCGTTGGCCACATGGCACCCGAATGTCGACGCGATGGCCTCGCGCTGATCGTCGTAGAGCTTCTCGGAGGTGACGAATGCGACCTCGATCCCGACATCGTCGAGCCGGATGTCGCGTTTGCGGGCATGTGCCGCGATGAAGGAAAGCGATGACGGGTAGCCGAACAGCATCCTGGGGCGCCGGTCACGGATATCGGATACGTAGCGATCCAAGCTCGCATCCGACATGTCGAACGCGGGCAGCAGCACGCTGCGCATGAGGCCGTCGCGAAGCGCACGAACTCTATCCTGCGCGCCCAACTCGACCGGGGAACCCCACACCACCACCTCCGGATCACCGATGTCCACATCCCACCAGCGTGTCGCGCGCCATTTCGCCGCGACATCATGGCTGCGTCGCTCGCGACTGATATAAAACACCAGCGGCTCGCCGCTCGATCCGCCGGTGTTGTAGCGCTTGAGCCCCGAGGCGCCGCTCGCCCGCATGCGCTCCGTGTTATGCCGTATCTCGGGTTTGCGCAGCACCGGCAGCGCTGTCAGATCGGCGATGCTCGTCACCCGCCCCGGGTCGAATCCGGTTGCGCCGAACAAGTCCCTGTAATAGGGCACCTCGCTGCCGATCCGGCCGAGAAAGGCGCGCAGCCGCTCGACCTGGTGCTCGCGCAAGCGCTCGAGCGGCCACCACTGGCTCTGCTCCAGGCGGCGTAACGTCGCCACCGAAGCGTGCCCCTTGAAGCGCTCGTGCAAGGGAAATAGTGCATGCGAACATAACCAGGTGTAGGGTCTCATCGCTGCTCCGCAAGATCACGCGTACGCGCCGAGGCAAGCGCACGATACAGCGCCGCCCAGCGAGGCCCCACTTCGGACCACGCATAGCATCTCGCCTCGTCCAGACCTTGCGCGACCAAGGCGCTCGCAAGATGCGAATCGCCGAGAATACGAAGGGCTGCCGCCGCCATCGCCCGCGCGTCGCCGCTTGCGACCAGCAGCGCCGTGCGCTCGTGCTGAGCGATCTGAGGAATGCCACCGACATCGGTCGACACGACCGGCACCCCAGACGCGTACGCTTCGAGCAGCGAGTTGGGCATGTTGTCCACGGTGCTGGGATTGAGTACGAGATCCGCGCTGCGGTACAGCGCCGCCATCGCATCGCGCTCGAGCCTGCCCGCAAACACCACCCGGTCGCCCAACCCCAGCTCGTGCGCGAGGGCTTCGAGCCGTCCCCGTTCCGGGCCTTCCCCGGAAATCGTGAGCAAAGCCCCAGCCTTCTGCAGCGCGATCAGCGCGAACGCGCGTATCGCCGTCCCGATATCGTAGATCGCTTCGAGGTTGCGGGTGACAATGACATGAGCGCGACCGGTCGGGCTGGCGCCCGAAGCAGGCGAGAAACGCGCTAAGTCGATCACGTTCGGGATCACCTCGGCGCGGATTCCGCGGCGAGCAAACACCTCGCGCAAGAATCCGGACGGAACGATCAGCGCCTCCGCGCTCGCGAGGGTGGCGCCGACCCAGCGCGGCGCGCGCTGCAGGAAGGCGTCGGCCTCGCCGCCCCTGTAGTTCACGATCACCGGCACGCCACGGCCGCGAGCGATCCACACGGCGGGTGCGGCGAACAGGTGCCATGCCCAGCCGGAGTTTGCCAGCACATGCATCACATTTACCGCGCCCGCCATCCGCCAGAGCCGGCAAAGGTAAGGAAGCAGACGAAACACTGCCCGGATGAGATGAAGTCGAGCGATCCAAGCCGGTCGGTACGGCGGATTGGTCTGCACCAGGCGGACCTGCAATCCGTCCGCGACCAGCAGGCGCTGCAACAGCTCGCACTGTGTCGCCATGCCGCCTGCGGGCGGCGGCAACGGTCCGACGAGCCCAATGGTCATGCCCCGGACCTCACACGCCGGCACGGCCCCGGTTTCCCGTCTGCGCTCGCGCCAAGCATTCACCACCGAGATACGCACCCGGACTCACCCATTCCCGGCACGACCAGGATTGCGCGCCCGATGCGCTCACCAGCACAGCCCCTCGAGCGAAGCTGCCATACTCTCGAGGCCTCGCATGCCGGCCAGATCCACGACGTGCTGGTCGGGTCGGGTCAGCCGGAGCAGTTCGTCGCGAATCCGCGCATCTGCGTTCCCGACCACGAGCACGTCCGACTGCTCGATGACGTGCGTGAGATCCGCCGACAACAACGAGCCGATGTGCGGGATGTGCTGCTCGATGAACCTGCGATTCGCCCCGAGCAAGCGCGATAGATGCACCTCCGGATCGTACACGAGCAGACTCAATCCCTTACCGATGAACTGTTCTGCGATCAACACCAGCGGGCTCTCGCGCAGGTCATCTGTGCCGGCCTTGAACGACAGTCCGATCATCCCGACCCGACGCTTGCCGCTCGCCAGTACCTTGGCAATCGCATGCTCGGCGTGCACCCGATTCGATTGCAGGATGCCGCCCAGCATGGGCAGTTCTACATCGCGAGTCTTCGCGAGATACATCGTCGCGCGCAAGTCCTTCGGCAGGCAGGAGCCGCCGAAAGCAAAGCCCGGCTTGAGGTAGGCTTTCGAGATGTTCAACTGCGTATCGCGGCAAACCAGATCCATCACCTCGAAAGCATCGACTCCGAGCGCCTCGCACAAGCGTGCCGTCTCATTCGCGAACGTTATCTTCAGGGCATGGAAGTTGTTGCAGCAGTACTTGACCGTCTCGGCCGCGCGCACCGAGGTGCGATAGAACTCGCAGGGCAGATGTCCGAACAGCGCCCGTAAGCGCTCGGCGGGATGATCGGCGTTCGCACCGATGATCGTAAACGGCGGCTTGTCGTAGTCGCGGATCGAGCTGCCCTCGCGCAGAAATTCCGGTTGAAAGCAGACGTCGAATTCGACACCGTCCTTCTTGTCGGACTGCGCTTCGATAATTGGGCGCAACACATCCTCCACCGTACCCGGGATCAGCGTCGATCTGAACACGAAGGTGTGCCGCGCGCTCTTTGACCGCATCGCGCGGCCGAGATCATGCGCAAGCCGTATCATCGCGCCCTGGTCCTGGCTGCCGTTCGGCGCCGACGGCGTGCCGACGCAGACGAGCGAGATGTCGCTGCCGCAAACCGCCGTCTCGACGTTCTGAGTCACCTGGACGCAGCCGCTTGCAGCAACCTGCGCCATGAGATCGATCATGCCCTCCTCGACCACCGGCGTCTTGCCGGCGGCGATGAGATCGAGCTTTGCCTGATCGACGTCCACGCCGATCAGGTGATGCCCGTCCCTGGCAAGGCAGGCAAGTGAGACCGCACCGACATAACCCAATCCGAAAACGCTGATTCTCATCCCTGTTCTCAATGCGTACCAGAATCACCTGTTCGCAACCCGGGCCGAAGGTCATCGCCCGTGCGCTGCGCCCCAATCGTGCCGATCGCGCCGCAGAGCGGCGATCCGCGCGCTGATCCGATGATGCTCTGACGCCGATCCAGGCAACGCTGAATGATCGTGTCGAGTCGCCGCATCGAATTCGTCCAGTCGTGGCGCGTCAACATGCACTCGCGCCCGGCAGCGCTCAAGCGCGCGCGCTCTCGCGGATCGTCCATGATGCGCAGGAGCGCCTGCGCGTACTGCTGCGGTGAGTCCGCCACCAGCAAATGCGCATCCGGGACGGCATCGATACCGCCGCTTGCAACCTTGCTCGCGACCACCGGCACGCCCATCGCCATTGCCTCGAGGATCTTGTTCTGCGTGCCGCGTGCGATGTTGAGCGGCGCGACCATGGCGGCCGACCGGCGCACATACGGACGCACGTCCGGTACCGAGCCGGTTACGGTGACGCCGGGCAACTCGCCGAGCCGCCTGACCGCGGGCGAAGGATCGGCGCCGACGATCAGCAGCTTGACCCCCGGGCGCGCCGCGCGCAGCAGAGGCAGCGTATTGGCGCAGAAATCGAACATACACTCCTGGTTAGGGTAGTAGTCCATGCGCCCGATAAAGGAGATCGTGTCGGGGTCGTAGGGTTCTTCACTTGGCGAGAAGTAGCTCGCATCGACCCCGTTCGGAAACCAGTCGGTGGCAACCCCGGTGGCGTAGCTTTCGAGCGTTTCCCACTCGGCGCGCGTGGTCGTCGTACACAGGTCGAAGCGGGCCGCGAGCCGGCGCTCCGCGCGTTGCAGCTTCATCCCTTCGAGCCAATAGCCCGCAGAGAGCGGGAAGCGCTTGTAGTGTGCGTACTCGAGCCACTTCTGCGAATCCATATCGCCGAAGTCGAGAATCTTGGGCGTATCGGTAACGTCTGCGACGTACTGCGCAACCGAAGAACAGTGAACGAAGATGAGGTCGTAGCGCTCGTCGCGCAGCAGCTGTGCAATTTTCCGGCGCAGCGACGCCGAATAAAAGAAGCCCATCGAGGACGGCGTCGACCTGGGCAGGCGCGCGACCATGCGCAGCGACTGCACCGGATCACGCACGCGCGCCATGACGAATCGGGCGCAGTGCGGCGCGATGCCCTC
>WYBJ01000040.1 GCA_011525945.1 Burkholderiaceae bacterium
CATCCTCAAACAATCTCCCGCTTTCACTCATCGTCAGCTCGCTCGATTCGATCACCACTCAACATTCGACGTCTGACAAGCAATATCGTTGACACAGTCATTGCATTTTTTCTCGGGCTCTCAGTCGTCACGGCTGCTGCATGCTCTGCCGAATCTGCCCCGCACCGCGGTGAATCGGTGCGCGCCGGGATGCTGAAGGTCGCGATGTGACTCTCGTCGCCGTGCTCGCGCTCGCCGCCGCGCTCCTCTCGGCGATCGCGACGATCCTCGTCCGCCAGGGGCTGCGCGGCAGCGATCCCTACACCGGTGCGTGGATCAGCATGATGGTCGGCACCATCGGACTCTGGATCTGCGTGCTCGTCACCGGCGGCGTGGGCCAGGTATCGAGACGAAGTCTGCTGCTGTTCGCAGCGGCAGGGCTGATCGGCACCATCGGCGGGCGGCTCACGCGGTTTCTCGCCATCGAAAAGGTGGGCGCAACCGTGTCCGCTGCTGTCGGCAGCCTGACCCCGTTGATCGCATCGCTCCTTGCGATTCTGCTGCTCGGCGAGCGCGTGACTCTACCGATCCTCGCGGGCACCGTGGTTATCGTGACCGGCACCGCGGTGCTCTCGACGAGCGGGCGGCGGCTCGGCTTTCGCCCGTGGCAGATCGTACTGCCTCTTACCTCCGCGACATGCTTCGGGATCGTCGCGATCATCAGGAAGACGGGACTCGACGACATGGGCCCGACCCTCGGCACGGCGATCAACCTGACGACCGCGCTGATCGCGTTCAGTGCGCTCATGCTGGCGAGCGGTCACCGCGGCATCCACGCGTGTCGCGGCCGCGAGTTGGCGCATTTCGTCTGCGCCGGCCTCACGGAGAACGCGGGCGTTTTCCTCACGGTCGTGGCGCTCACGTTCGGCGCGGTGAGCGTCGTCACGCCCCTCACGGCAACGGCGCCGATCTTCGTGCTCCTCCTCTCACCATTTCTCCTCAAGGGCGTGGAGGTGCTCAGCGCGCGGGTCGCGATCGGGACGGCGCTGATCGTCCTCGGCGTGTACGTCATCACCGCGCTCGGAAGCCGGTGAGCCGCGCCGCGGGCTTCACGCGCATCGCCCATGGCGGTGCAGCGACCCGCGGCTAGAAGGAACGAGGCACATCCCGCACTAACCCGCGCTTGCCAAGATATGCGGCGTAGTATGTGCGGACGCGATGTGATCGCCGTCCCAACGCTCCACTTCGACCAGCATGGAAAGTGCGCTCGGTCCCTGGCTGAGCTTCGAGCTACCCTGGTCCAGCGAGAGCACATTCGGATTGCCGTGACGCTCGAGCGCGCACGCGCTCGCATCGGCGGGATCGTACCAGGCACCGGTGGACATGATGGCCACACCGGCGCGCAAACCCGCATCGACTTCGACCGTGGCAAGACATGCGCCGCGCGCATTGCGCACGCGCACGACCATGCCATCGGCCAGCGAGCGCGCGTTCGCGTCCGCGGGGCTCAGGCGGATACGCTCGTGACCGGCGCGTTTGGCCGTGCGCGCGACAGGACCGTAATCGGCCTGACTGTGCAGCTTGTCCGGCGGCTGCGTGGTGAGGAGGTGCAGGGGATAGACACGCGCCTGTGACGCACCGAGCCACTCGCGTGGCGGCAACCAGGTCGGGTGCGGCGGGCAGTCGTCGTAGTTGAAACCGTCGATCTTCGCCGAATAGAGCTCGATCTTTCCGCTCGGTGTCGCCAACGGATGCACCGTCGGATCGTCGCGAAAGTCCTCGAACAGCACGAAGGCGCGTTGCGGCCGCGGCAGCTCGAAGTAGCCGCGCTCCCAGAACACCTCGAACGGCGGCATCTCCACGCCGGCCGTGAGATTTGTTGCGCGCGCGCTGTCATAGAGCCTGCGGATCCAACCGGCTTCGTCCAGGCCGTCCGTATAACGGGCCTCGAAGCCACCGCGCGCCGCAAGCTCGCTGAAAATATCGCGGTCGTTGCGCGCGGCGGCGATCGGATCGATCGCGCGATGCATCGCGAACAGAAAGCGATCGCGCACCGCGCCGCCCAGATCGTTGCGCTCGAGCGTCGTCGTCGCCGGCAGCACGATGTCCGCATGGCGTGCCGTCGGCGTCCAGTGCGTTTCGTGGACGATCACCGTATCCGGGCGCTGCCACGCCTGCCGCAACCGATTCAGATCCTGGTGATGATGAAACGGATTGCCCCCGGCCCAGTAGACCAGACGAATATCGGGATAGCGCAGCCGTTCGCCGTTGAAGTCGTACCCCCCGCCCGGGTGTTCGAGCATATCGGTCAGCCGCGCCGACGGTACCGCGGTTCCCGCAGGGTTCTTGCCGGTCGGCAGTTCGGGCGTAGCCGCGCCTGCCGGGCGGGGAGTGCCGATGCCGCCTTGCGAGCCGTGCCCGAATCCGAAGCCGCCGCCCGGGAGGCCGATCTGCCCGAGCATCGCGGCGAGCGTGATCAGCATCCAATACGGTTGCTCGCCGTGGTGCGCGCGCTGGATCGACCAGGTCATCGTCAATAGACTGCGCGTCGCGGCGAGCTTGCGGGCGAGCGCGCGGATTTCCGCGGCATCGACGCCGCAGATCGGTGCCGCCCATTCCGGACTCTTCGGCTCGCCGTCGTCACGGCCCGTGAGGTAGCGCGCGAAACGCTCGTACCCGGTGCAATATCGGGCGAGGAAAGCGCGATCCTCGAGGCCTTCGCTCACCAGCGCGTGCGCCGTGCCGAGAAGAAACGCCGTATCGGTTCCGGGCCGGATCGAGATCCAGTGCGCGCGCAGGAAATCGGGGACGTCGCTGCGATTCGGGCTTATGACGACGAATTCGATGCCGGCATCCCTGGCACGGCGTAGCCACATCTCCATGCTGTGCTCTCCGAGGCCACCGGAGGACATCTGCCCGTTCTTGAGCGCGAGCCCGCCAAACGCAACCATGAGGCGGGTGTGACTGCAGACGCTCGTCCAATCGGTCACGCGGCCCGTCACCGGCCCCGCAGTGCCGATGACGTGCGGCAATAGAAACATCGCGGTGCCGAAGCTGTAATTGCCCTTCTTGTCGACGCAACCGCCGCCGCTGAAGAGGAACCGTTTCAACTGCGAGCCGGCGTGGTGCATTCGACCCGCGGATGCCCAGCCTTGCGAGCCGCCGAAGATGCCTTCGGCTCCATGCTGCGCGCGCACCCGCTTGAGTTCCGCGTCCACCAGATCGAGTGCCGCATCCCAGGTCATCTCGATGTAAGTGTCGTGTCCCGAGCGCCGCCGGTCGCGATGCTTCAACCATCCCTCACGCACAGACGGCCGAGCGACACGCAAGTTGGAATACACCACTTCGGGCAAGGCATCGAGCAGCGCAGAAGGCGACGGATCGAGCGCAAACGGCTCGGCGCGCACGAAACGCCCCTGCTCGACGAGCGCCGTGAATGCACCCCAATGGCACAGAGACGGGAATCGTTGCGTCACGTTATATTCCTCCAATCACGGCGTTCCACACGCAAGCCTATCCGAAACCGTTGTGGACGTGCTGTCGCGTATGCCGCATCTCACGGACGCGTCTGCGTACGCCGACCCGTCGGTCGCATCCGGCGGTCGGACGGCCGGATCTGCTAAACCAGCTCTTCGAGCACGTCACCGAAATCCTTATCCGCAATGTCTCGAAGCCATCGAGCCCACACCATGTCCGCTCACACAGATGAGATGTTGACCCCGCGTCGCGGGAGTAAGTAAGCTGTCGCGGCAACGAGCGTCATCGCCGTCTTCGTCCTCTCCCGTGTAAGCTGACGATCACGGTGGTTAACGCCGCTCCTGCAGTTGAAGGAAATGCGCGAATAAGCGATATCTTTCACGCCGACACCCGGAGTCCACATGCTGCGTAGTCTTCTCTCGATCCTATTGCTGGCGCTGGCCCTGAGTGTCAATGCACAACACTATCCGCTCCGCGCCGTGCGGCTGATCGTTCCGATGGCCGCTGGCGGCAGCACCGACATCTCCGCGCGCGCGCTCGCGCGCCAGCTTACCGATACCTGGAAGCAGAACGTCGTAGTCGAGAACCGCCCCGGTGCGACGACGGTGATCGGCACCGAGGCGGTAGCGAGGGCGGCGCCCGACGGATATACCTTGCTCGTCACCCTCGCGCCTTTCGCCGTCAATCCCAGCCTGCATGCGAAGTTGCCGTACGATACGCTCGCCGATTTCGCCGGCATCACTTTGATCAACACCACTCCGCTCGTCATCGTCGTCAATCCCTCGGTGCCCGCGCGATCGGTGAAGGACCTCATTGCGCTCGCGCGCGCTCACCCAGGCAAACTCAATTTCGGCTCTGCCGGCAGCGGCGGCTCCAATCATCTCGCCGGTGAGCTCTTCAAAACCATGGCCAACGTGAAGATGGTGCACATCCCCTACAAGGGAAACGCGCCGGCGCTCACCGACCTGGTCGGCGGGCACGTGGACCTGATATTCAACGGCGTGCTCTCGGCGCTGCCGCTCATCGAAAGCGGCAAACTGCGCGCGCTCGCGATCACGAGCCGGGAGCGCTCGCCTGTCCTCCCAGATCTGCCCACGGTGTCGGAATCAGGTCTCAAGGGCTTCGAAGCGGTGGCCTGGGTCGGGCTGTCCGCGCCGGCGAGGACGCCGAGAGAGGTGATCATGCGCGTCAATGCCGATTCCGTTCGCATCATCCGCAGCGCTGAATTCAGCGGGCGCCTCGCGCGAGGTGGCTCGATTCCGGCGGGCAATAGCCCCGAGCAATACACTACGTTCATTCGGGACGAAATCGCCAAATGGGGAAAGGTCGTGAAGTTCACCGGAGCGAAAGCGGATTGAGCCGGTGCGCCAGCCTCGGCAGGGTCAGGCACGTCGGATTCGCCCGCGAACCAGCGCCGCGGCGAAGGTAACATCGCAATTGCGAACGTGTAGGTACGGCATGCCCGCACGCCTTGCGCCCAGCCCGTCGGTTGCCGCATTGTCGCCGATCATCAAAGTACGCTCGGCCCGTGTGCCGAGAACGCGCAGAGCCTCCTCGAAGAGAAAAGGCTCCGGCTTGCTGATCACCCGATACGGCACGTCGGGAGCGCATGCGCGCACGGCCGCAAGCAACGCGCCGGTTTCCGGCACAACGCTGCCTTCCGGACCCGGGTGCGTGAAATCGGCATTGGCGACGACCAACCGCCCACCGCGTCGCAGCGCATTAGCAGCGTGGCCGATGCCTTCATAGGAGAAGCGTTCATCGCGAGCGAGCACGACGAGATGCGGGCGATCATGCGTCAAGACGAGACCCGCCTCCAAGGCGAGTCGCTCAAGAGCCGGGCTGCCGAACAGCATCACGCGCGCGCCCGGTTGCTCCATCGCAATGAGCCGCACGCTCTGCGCGCCGGCGAGAACGATGCGCTCGGCCGGAACCACTAATCCCCGCGCAGCGAGCTCAGCGGAGAGTTGCACGGGCGTGTGGCTCGAATTGTTCGACAGCACGACGAATGCACCCTGAGCCGCTACGAGGAGTTCTTTCGCAGCGGGCGTCAGACCATCGCCCACCGTCAGCGTGCCGTCGAGATCAACTGCGCAGGCATCGATCGATGCCGGCACGTCCGACGCAGCCTCGGTGTCATCGTACAATCCATTCTCCCGTGTGGCGTCAGGCGAAAGCTTCTACATGCACCAGGCATTATCACACCGTCGCGCGGCATGCGGTGTCGTCCGTGCATTTGCGGTCACGGCATGTTTTGCACAAAATCGAGACGTTCGATAGTACGCAGCGTCGCCACGCCCGCGTCCCTTACGAGAAGCAGCGATCGACACCATGCGCAAGGTCAGGCTCGCCGTCGTTACGGATATTCATCATGGGGCCGACTACGGCACCAAGCTAGGCGCTAGCGCCTTACCCTTGCTCGGCCGCTTTCGTGATTGGTGCGCCGAGGTCGCACCCGATCTCGTGGTCGAACTGGGCGATCGGATCAACAACGTCTCAGCGGAAGACGATATTCGCAGAACTGCCGAGGTCGCCGCAGCGTTTAGCGATTTCCGACACGAGGTCGTACACATTCTCGGCAATCACGACTGCCACGCGCTCACTGTGGAGCAGGCCGAGGCCGCGTTACAGAAGAGCTTCCGATCCAGCAGCCGGGATCAGGGCGGATTTCACCTCGTGTTCTGGAATGCCACCGTCGAGAAGCACCCGAGCGCTGGTTTTGTCGCCACACCCGCAGACATCGAATGGCTCACGCGCGATTTGGCCGGCACCGATCTGCCGGCGGTCGTCTGCTCGCACATACCGCTTGACAGCGGTTCGATGGCAGGCAATCTATATTTCGAGAGAGGCTTGTCGGCGGGACTCGGCAGCTATGCGAACAGCGAGTCCGTGCGCGCGGCTATCGAGGCTAGCGGCAAAGTCGTGCTGTGCATTGCCGGCCATACCCACTGGAACGCCCTCGCGATCATCGACGGCACGCCTTACGTGACCGTTCCGGCACTGACGGAAGCGTTCATGAGTTGGCCGAGGCCGGCAGCGGCGTGGGCGTGCCTCGACCTCGGCGACGACATCCGGGTCCGCGTCCACGGCGAAGTGCCGGTGGAATATCGTTTGCCGCTGCGGCTCCGCGGCAATCACTGGGTCAACAAGTACAGGAGCTACGCGCCCAAGCCACCGGCGCGACTGGTGCCGAAGGGACGCTGAGCTCGATGTAATCGGCGCCGCGCACTTCCAGCTTCGAGAGGCGCGTACCCGATGAGTCGATGTATGAGGAAGCGTTTCCCTGTGCTACGCTTGAGCCGCCGCGTCCAGGGCGATGAGGATCATTGTGACATTCGGCGGCCGACTTGATGTTCTCCACCGCGTCGCGGCGAGCCTTGCCCTGCTCGCGGGATTCATCGTACCGCCCGCGCAGGCGGCGGGAACCCCGCAAGGAACGCTGAGCCGCACCATTCACGTTTCCCTCGCGCCGACGTTCTTCGATCCGGCAGAAGCCCACCAGGACCGCTCTGCCGCTCATCGTGTGAACAATGCTTCCTGCCTCGGCCGCGGCAAACGATCGGCCAATATCATTCCGCACGCGCTCGAGTTTTACCGGCACCCGCCGGCGTATCCGTACGATCCGGCACGCGCGAAGAAACTGCTGGCCGAGGCCGGATACCCGAGCGGCTTCGACGCCGGCGAGCTTTCAGCCGAGGCGTTTGCGGCAAGCGGCATCGGCGAACCGGTCGCGAACGACTTCGCCGCGGTCGGCATACGCGTGCGCCAGCGTCCGCTCGAGCGCGCCGCATTTCTCAAGAGCCACGCCGAGAAGAAGCTCAAGAACGTCATCCTCACCGGCAGCCGCGCGCCGGGTAACGGCGCGACGCGCATTGAGCAGTACGTCGTGTCGACCAGCCAGTATCGGGAGGGGCAATGAGCATGAACAAGCGCGAGCGCGTCATGGCCGCGATCCGCGGCGAGCCGGTCGACCGCGTCCCGGTGAGTTTCTGGCTGCACAACTTCGCTTCCGAGCATTCGGCGCAGGCGCTCACCGATGCGACTGTGCGTCTGTATCGCAACTACGACTGGGATTTCCTGAAACCGCAGTCGCGCGCGAGCTGTTTCGGCGAGATGTGGGGGACGACGATCGTGCCCTCGACCGAACAGACCGTGATGTCGATGGTGCGTGAATACGCATTGAAGGACGCGCGCGCGCTCGGCTCGCTCGAACCGGCCGATGCCGCTCAGGGAGCGCTCGCGGAACAGCTCGACGCTTATCTCGCGATCCGCGCCCAGATCGGTCCCGAGGTGCCGATCGTCGCCACCATCTTCGCGCCACTCATGGTGGCCCCGTTCATGCTCGCGGGCGGACGCGAAGCGGTGCTGAAACTCATGCGCGAGGATCCGGCGGCGCTGGAACGCGGTCTTGCCGCAATCGGACAGACGCTCGCGCAGCACACCCGCCGTTGCATCGCCGCCGGCATCGACGGCATTTTTTATGCGACCACGCTGGCCACCCGCGAGCTCATGTCGGTCGCAGAATGCCGTCGCTTCCAACGACCGTTCGATCTGCCCATTATCGAGGCGGCGTCCGGCGCACCGGTCAACATCATGCACGTCTGCGGCGATAACACACTGTTCGACGAGTTTATCGACTACCCGGTGTCGGTGTTCAGCTGGGCGACCACCCCCGGCAACCCGAGCCTGACCGAAGTGCGCGATCGCACCGGGCGGGCGGTGCTCGGTGGCTTGCCCGGCAAGCCGCAGATCGGCGCCATGAAGGCCGAGGCGCTGGTCGAGCGCGCGCGGCAGTCGATCGCGGCGACCGGCGGACGTCACCACCTTCTTGGGCCCGATTGCTCGATCAACCCCGGCACACCGGAGGTGCTGATGCGTGCCGTGGGTACAGCCATCAAGACGGGCCGGCACTGACGGAGGCTCGAGAATCGCCGTTAAAGGGGACAATCCATGAAGATCTGGTGGCAAAGCAGCTCGCCGATACACCGGCTACACGATTACCGCGGCGCGCTGGGCGCGCATCTGGACAGCGTGAAGCGTACGGATTCCGAAGTTCACATCAGCGGTGTCGACGACGGCTCGATGGATCTGCAATACAACGCCGTCGTGGCCATGAACAGCTACGCGCCCGGTGGCGTTCTCAACAAGATCATTCAGGCGGCAGACCAAGGCTATGACGCCGTCGCGATCGGCTGTTTTCTTGACCCTGCGATGCAGGAAGCGCGCGAGCTCGTGCCCATCCCGGTCATGGGTCTGGGCGAAACGTCCATGCTCATGGCGTGCATGTTCGGCCACAGGTTTTCCGGCGTCGCCTTTCACGCCAAACAGTCACAGTACTATGACCGGAAAGCGTTCGAATACGGGCTGGCAGCCCGGCACATACCGTTCGGAAATCTCGGCATCGACTTCAACGAAGTACAGAATGCTTTCGCCAGTCCCGGCATGATGTCCGAGACTTTTGTGGCTGAGGCGAGACGTCTAGCCGCACAAGGGGCGGAAGTCATTCTCGCAGCGTGCGCAACGGTCAATTCCGTAATACACCGGGAGAAGATTCAGGAGGTCGACGGGGCGCTGATCCTCGACTGCAACGCGGTACTGCTGAAGGTAACAGAGGGAATGGCCGAACTGGCCAAATCGATCGGGTTGCGGGCGAGCCAGCGGCTGCTCTATCAAAGCCCGAACCGCCGCTCACGCGACGAGTGGATGCGCATCTACGGGTTCCGCGCAGCACCGCAGTTGAAGCGTTAAGTGCCCGAACAGAGATTCATACCGCTTCCGCTTGGCAACGCGACGCGCTTGGTGAAGCGCGCGAAGGCGCGCTTCCATGCCGCGCGGTTCGCGATCCTCGGCGAGCACACCTGGTGTTCGATCCACCGGTTAGCGCCACGCGTGCCGCGGCCGCAGCGAGGCATGGCGAGTACTTGACGAGATCGTCGCTGCGGTATTCGTGGAGCGCGCCTCGATCTATCGGATGATCTCGACGCCACCCGGCCGCATGCCGCGTGCGGATTCGTGCCGCTCCGGCGCCGCGGCCACTGTGCGCACATCCGAAGGTAGCGTCCGGTCGAGGCTACCGGTAACATCGCGTCAGAAGCCGCTGCGGGGCGCATGCACGGGCCGCGCGCTTGCGACGCGGCATTGCGAGTTCGTGACCGGGAGTCGTAAGTGAAACCGATTCGCACGGCGCTGTTTGCGCCTGCGGCCAACGAGCGCGTCGTGACCAAGGCGTTGGCAAGCGGCGCGGACGCCGTCATCCTGGATCTGGAAGACTCGGTTGCATTGACGGCGAAGGCGGCGGCGCGTGCCTTGGCGGCGAAGATCATCGAATCGCTGGCGGCGGACGGGAATCCGCATCCGGTCGTGATGGTGCGCGTGAACGCGCCCGCGACCGAGATGCTCGCGCAAGATCTGACCGCGGTGGTGCGTCCCGGCTTGGATGTCGTTCTGCTTCCCAAGGCCGAAAGCATCGGCGACATCGCCGCGACCGGCGCGCTGATCGAGCGCGGCGAGCGCGCGCATGCGATGCAGCCGGGGGGCGTGCGCATCGTACCCATGATCGAGAGCGCGCTCGGTGTGGTGCGCTGCCTCGATTTGCTGACGGCCTCGCCGCGTATCGCCGGCAGTTGTATCGGCAGCGCGCGCGACGGCGATCTGCAGACCGATCTCGCCTGCGGCTGGTCGGCCGAAGGCGTGGAGCTGCTTTACGCGCGCTCCAAGGTGTTGCTCGAAACGCGTGCGGCGGGCAGCCACTTGCAGCCGCTCGACGGTGTCTTCGGCGACTTGAACGACGAGGCCGGATTGCTCGCCGACTCGCGCCTCTCGGCGCGCCTGGGCTATACGGGGCGCACCGTCATTCACCCCAAGCAGCTCGCGCTCGTGCGCGAGGCCTACGCGGTTCCTATTGCCGAGGTCGAGTACTATCGCGAGGTCGTGCGCGAATTCGCGGCGGCGGAGCAGTCGGGCGTCGCCGCCATCACGGTTCGAGGCAAGCTCGTCGACTACGCGATGTACCAGCGCGCCAAACGCGTGCTGGCGCTCGCCGAGTTGGACCACCGCTAGGCGGCCAATGGATTTCTCCTTCAGTACCGAGCAGGAAGCGTTGCGGCATCACCTCAACGAGCTCCTCGATGCGGTGTGTCCGCCCGAATATGCCGAGCGCTGCGATCGTGAAGCGAAGCCGCCGCGCGCGGCGTACCGGGCGCTCGCCGAGCACGGCTGGTTCGGGCTCGCCATCCCGCGCGAATACGGGGGCAGCGGCGGTTCGCCGCTCGAGCTCGCGATCCTGCTCGAAGAGGCCGGGCGGCACTTCGAAGAGCTCGCGATGTGGCTCTTTCGCACGCTGACCTATGGCGGTTATGCGGTCGCTTTGCACGGTACGCGCGCGCAGAAGGAATCGATTCTTCCGCGTGTTCTGAAGGGTGAATTGTCGTTCTGCTTCGGCCTCACCGAGCCGCACTCGGGCTCCGACGCCGCCGCGCTCGCAACGCGCGCGAGCCGCGTCGAAGGCGGCTACAGCATCAGCGGACAAAAGGTGTTCACCTCCGGAATGGACATCAGCGACTATTGCCTGCTGGTGACGCGCACCGCGACCGAGGCGAGGAAGCAGCAGGGGATCACCAATTTTCTGGTCGAGACCTCGCTGCCCGGTATCGAAGTGCGCAAGATCGAGACGCTCGGCCAGCGTGCGATCGGAACCACGCAGGTGTTCTATACGGACGTACGGGTGCCAGACTCGGCCGTGCTGGGCGCGCTCGACGAGGGTTGGGCCGCTGTCGATGCCTACCTCTGGTACGAACGGCTATGTTTGTCCGCGGCGCGCACCGGCGCCGCGAGCGCGGCGTTCGACTATGCGCTCGGCTACGCCAAGGAGCGCAAGCAGTTCGGTCGCGCGATCGGCTCGTTCCAGGCGATCTCGCACAAGCTTGCCGATATGAAAGTGATGCTGGATGTGGCGCGTATGCTCGTTTACCGCTTCGCATGGTTGCTCGCGCAAGGGAAGGCGACGCGGCACGATGCGGCCGTGCTCAAGCTGCAAACCGGTGAAGCGTACAAGGCGATCTCGGATCTCGGCCTGCAGATTCTGGGCGGCTACGGCTACTGCATGGAGTATCCGATGCAGCGCTTCTTTCGCGATTCGCGTCTGGCGGTGATCGGCGGGGGCACCTCCGAGATTCAACGCAACATCATCGCCCGCGGGCTGGGTCTGTGAGGCGGACATGGGTTTCGCGCTCGACGGTGTGCGCATACTCGAGCTGGGGCAAATCATCGCCGGCACCTACGGCGGGCAGGCGCTTTCGGATCTCGGGGCGAACGTCATCAAGGTGGAATCGCCCGAGGGCGATCTGGGGCGTAACCCTTCGGTTGCGCCGTATCGAGGCTTGAGCGGGCTGTTTCTCACGCTCAACCGCAACAAGAAAAGCATCGTCCTGAACCTGAAGTCGGAGGCGGGTCGGCAGGTGTTCTACGACCTGGTGCGGGTGAGCGACGTCGTCGTCGACAACTTCCGCGCCGGAGTGCTGGAGCGCCTCGGTATCGATTATCCGCGTCTGAGCGCCATCAATCCGCGAATCGTGCAGTGCTCGATCACCGGATTCGGCGCCGGCGCCTACAAGGATTATCCCGCGCTCGACATCATCATCCAGGCGATCAGCGGCCACATGGCGATTACCGGCGAGCCCGGACGAGCCCCGGTGCGGGTCGGCATTCCGCTGGCCGATATGAGCGGCGGCATCTATGCCTGCAACGGCATCCTGGCGGCGTTGTACGCGCGAGAACGCACCGGGCGCGGACAGCGGGTGGAGTTGTCGATGTTCGCTTGCATGCTGAACTTGCTCGGCTACATCGGCACCATGTGGCTCTCCAACGGCGAACTACCGCAGCCGCCCGGATCGGGCCACGATTACACGGTGCCGTGGCAGGCGTTCAAGACGCGCGATGGTTATATCGTGGTGGCTACGCGCGAGGAATCGTTTTGGCGCAAGCTGTGCGAGGTGCTGGAGTGCCCGCAGCTCGCATTTGACGCGCGCTTTGCAACGAACTCGCAAAGATGCCGAAACCGCGACGTTCTCGTGCCTTTGCTCGAAGCCGCGTTCGCGACGCGCGGCGTCGCGGATTGGATGACACGGATGCGCGCCGCGCAGCTGCCGGCTTCGCCCGTGAATCATCTCGACGCCGCGTTCGCCGAGCCCCCGGTCGCGGAAGACGCGATGATCCTCGAATACGATCACCCCGACGCGGGTCGCGTGCGCGTTCCGGGCAATCCGATTCGGCTGTCCGAGGCGCCGCCGACACCGGCGCGCCCCGCGCCGCGCCTGGGCGAGCATACCGATGAGGTGTTGCGCGAGTTGCTCGGGTTGTCGGCCGATGCAATTGGGCGCCTGCGCGCCGAGGGTGCGGCGCGATGAGCGCGCCAGCACCGCCGCCGGAAGGATCGGTATCGGCAGATGGTCGATGGTGAATCCGGGATTCAGGCTGGGACGCAGCGGCGGAATCCCCCGGCGAGGATTGGATCGGGGCGCGCTCCGGCGGGAAGCGGGTATGGGGAGCGAAGCCACGAACGGCCTGTCATTTCGCGTAACCTCTGGAGGGACCATAGATGGTGATCGACGCCCACGTGCACCTGACGCGCCCTGGCTATGTCCGGCGCAGATTCTTGTGCGGCAATGCCCGCATGGCTGCGTCGCTCTACAACCGCGTTCACAAGACCTCGATCACGCCCGACGACTACATCGAAATGGTGCGCGATCGCGTGGACCCGACCGGCGAGAAGCTGATCGCCGCGATGGATGAGGCCGGTATCGACACCAGCGTGATCTTCGGCGTGGACTGGGCCTACGGCGTGACCGGCGAGCCGAAGGTGTCCAACCGCGACCAGAACCGCTATCTCGCCGAATACGCGAAACAGTATCCGGGACGCTTCATCCCGCTCGCCGCACTCGATCCGCGCCGGCCCGACGCGATCGAACAAGCCACCGAGGCGATCGAAGAGTGGGGCATGAAGGGATTCAAGCTGATGCCCTCGGCGGGATTCAAGCCGAACGATCACGTCTGCTTTCCTCTTTACGAGAAGTGCGCGAAATGGGGCGTGCCAATCATGTTTCACAGCGGCGGCCTGGAGTTCAACTGGGAGCTCAGTTCGCCGAACCTGATCGCCTCCGCAGCGGAGGATTTCCCGGACGTGAAGATGATCATGGCGCACGCCGGGCTGGAATCGTGGGAGCAGTGCCGGCTTGCCTGTACGGCGCTGCCGAACTGCTACATGGACATCTCGATCCGGCAGTTCGACTACCAGATCAACCGGCGGAAGTTCTACGAGTGGCTGCGCGACATGATCGACTGGACGGGGCCGTGGAAGATCCTGTTCGCGACCGATGCGCCGCTGCCGACCTTCTACCTGGAGACGCGCGAATGGGTCGATGCGATCCGCAACCCGAAGACCGACATCGCCTTTACACCCGAAGAACGCGAGGTGATTCTCGGCAAAGCAGCGCAGAAGGTGTTCGGCGTGTGAGCGCAGCCGCACGCGCATACCCTGCGGTTGACCGAAGTGCCAGCGAGTGCGGTTGTGAGACGCAGCCCACTCGGTCACAATCGCATACCAGAGACACGCCATGCTTGGCCCGGAAGAGGCAGACCTCATGACATCGCGCGGACCCGGTCTGGAGACGCTATTCGATGCCGCACTGCTCGGACTCGGCGCAGTGATCGCGTACGTGTCATGGGGCTACGGCTTCGGCAGCCTCGCACGCCCCGGCCCGGGGCTGTATCCCTTCTTTCTCGGTGCGGCGATCGTCGTGTGCTCGGTCGCCGTCATTGCGACGCGCGCGCATCGGACTTCGGGCGGACAGAGGCTCGACCGGCGAGAGGCACGCATCCTGGTGACGATGACGTGCACGTTCTGCCTGTGGATACTCGCCATGCCGGTGCTCGGTTACGTGTTGGTGACGTTCATCACGGCTTATGCGTTCTGCAAGGTGCTCGCACTCGAGGGATGGCGTAAACCGCTTGCGCTCTCTGCCACAACGGCCGCGTTCGTCTACCTTCTGTTCGGCCACTGGCTGTACATCGACCTGCCACGCGGCATCCTGTTCGAGTAGGCGAGACTCATGCAAGGCTGGGATCTGCTTGTAACTGGATTCGCCCACTCGCTGACGTCGGTAAATCTGGTCGCATGCTTCGCCGGCGCTCTGATCGGGACCTTGGTCGGCGTGTTACCGGGGCTGGGTCCGACCGCGACGATGGCGTTACTGTTGCCTTTCACCATCCCGTATGGACCGACTACCGGTCTGATCATGATGACCGGCATCTGGTACGGCGCGATGTACGGCGGCTCCACGACATCGGTGCTCGTCAACATCCCCGGGGAGGCGGCCAGTGTGATCACTTGCCTGGACGGCCACCAGATGGCCAAGCAAGGGCGGGCGGGCGCCGCACTGGCTCTGGTCGCCGGCGGCTCTTTCGTCGCCGGTACGCTCGGCATACTGGGCCTGCAGTTTCTTGCGCCCTTGCTCGGCAATGCCGCGCTCTCCTTCGGCCCGCCCGAATTCCTCGGCTTCATGATTCTCGCCTTCGTGTTGCTGGCGAACCTTTCCGCCGACGCACCGCTCAAAGGCGCCCTCATGATCGCGTTCGGGCTGTTTCTGAGCACGATCGGCATCAACCCGATGGACAGCTACCCGCGATTCACCTTCGGCACCGAAAAGCTGATGCTGGGCATCGATTTTCTGCCGATCGCGATGGGACTGTTCGGCATCTCGGAAGTGCTCAGCACCGCGGTGGCCAAACACGCCCCGCCCGTGGTGAGTGGGGTGCGCTTGCGAGAGCTCTATCCCAATCGCGACGAGGTGCGGCGCTCGGTCAAGCCGATGTTGCGCGGCTCGGTGCTCGGATTCTTCATGGGACTCCTGCCCGGACCGTGCACGGTCATATCGACCTTCGTCTCCTACTCGCTCGAGAAGCGGCTATCGAAGACGCCGCAGCGCTTCGGCCACGGCGCGGTGGAGGGTGTGGTCGGCCCGGAGTCGGCGAACAACAGCGCCGTGATGGGTTCGATGATTCCGCTGCTGACGCTGGGAATCCCGTTCGCCGCACCGAGCGCCATCATGCTGGCGGGGTTACGCATGCACAATGTGGAGCCGGGGCCGACGCTGTTCGGCACGCACCCGGACGTTTTCTGGACCTTCATCGCGGCGATGTACCTGGGCAACCTGATGCTTCTGCTCCTCAATCTCCCGCTCGTCGGCATATTCGCGCGTGTCGCATCGATTCGCCCACCGCTGCTGCTCCCGGTCATCAGCGTGATCTGCCTGGTCGGGGTCTACAGCGTTCGCAATGCGTTCTTCGACGTATGGGTGATGATCGCGGCGGGCGTCGTCGGCTTCTTTCTACGCCGCTGGGGTTATCCCATTGCGCCGTTCATCATCGGTGTCGTGCTCGGACCCACGACCGAGGTCAGCCTGCGCCAGACGCTGCTCATGTTCAAGGGCGACATGTCCCTGATTGCTGACAGGCCGCTCGCCATGCTGATGCTGTTGATTGCCCTCGCGTGTATCGTATGGCGTTTCGTCGCGCGCCTGCGAGGAAGGCCCCCGGTGCTCGCGATGGACGAAGGCAAGGCGCTGTGACTTGGTCGACACCTGCGCAACCGAACGAGATCATGCGAGTTGAGCGGGTTCTGTGTGATCGGGCGCGGGAAGACCGCGCCCGGCGCGACATTCAACCGGAAGGAGGAAGTCTCATGTACAAGTCCGTCATTGCAGCGACCATCGTAGCCGCCGGGTGCAGCGCGGCGCTGGCGGCGCACGCTGCCGAGAAATATCCGGTCAAGCCGATTACCGCGATCGTTGCGGTCGAAGCCGGCAGCGACGGCGACGTCCTCGTGCGTCCGATATACGAGCACGTATCCGCGCAGATCGGTCAGCCGATCAGCGTCGTCAACAAGCCCGGTGGTGGCAGCTCGATCGGCTATCGCGAGCTGCACCGAGCCAAGGCGGACGGATACACGATCGGCTGGGGCTCGGTGACGATCATCACCAACAAGCTGCAAGGCGTGATGCCGCTCGATTACCGCGACTTCACGATCCTGGGTGCATACGCCACCTATTTTCCGATCGTCATCGCGACCGCCAAGACCAGTCTCAAGCTCGACACGATCCAGGAGGCAATCCAGTACGCCAAATCCAATCCTGGAAAGATCAACATGGCGACCGCCGGCGTGGGGCAGGCCTGGTGGATCGGTGCGATGGCCTTCATCAACGCCACGGGAATCAAGGTAAACACGATTCCACAGCCAGGCGCCGGCGCTCTGACGGTCGCGCAGGTAGCCGGCGGTCATGCGGAACTCGGCGTCGCAGCGCTGGGCTCGGCCAAGTCCATGGTCGAAGCCGGGCAGGTCAAGTTTCTGGCGACGCTCGGCGAAGCGCGCGCTCCCGCACCCTACGACAAGATCCCGACGTTGAAGGAGCTGGGCTATAACGTGGTATGGGAGTCGACGAACTTCGTCATGGGTCCGCCCGGACTGCCCGCCGAGGTCGTTGCGGTGCTGGTACCCGCGATCGAAAAAGCAGCGAAGGATCCCGCCTACATCAAATTCGCCAACGAACGCAACACGCGCTGGGAATACCTGCCGCCGAAGAAGGTGATCGAGTTGTTCGACCAGCGCCGAGTCGCCGTGCGCGCCATCATGCAGAAGGCCGGCATCCTGAAGGAAGCAAAGTAGGACCCGGGCGGCCGTCACCGCGCGCTGGGTCGCCAGCCCGGATTGCGCATCTGCCGGTCGGCGCGCCGCCACCGGCAGCCGGAGACCGCGTTGCAGCAGGCAAGACGGCGCCCCGCCCAATCCCTGGCCGCCCGCCGAGGCGCCAGGATCGATCGTGCGGTTGACCGACGCCATGATGATCGTGTAGCCGTCGGGCGCCGGTCTTGCGATGATTTCCGAAGCGATCATCATGCTCGCACCTGGACGGTTGTCGATCACGACTGTTTGGTTCCATTTCTCGCTTGTTAAGAATCCTGAAAGAGGTGGACAAACGGCTTTTCGGGCTCTCCGCAGGACGCGGCCTCGGGCACCTATTGCACCATCGGCAGTTTCCCAAGACGGCACGGCACGACATGCACGCTACACCCGCTGCTTGCGTTGTCCTTCCCGGCGTTCGCCACCGGGTTCAAGGACTCAGAAGCTCTGCAGGTTGAGTTCCCGCGCCATCTTGCTCCAAAACTCCAGTTGCTGGAGCAGCATCGTGGTGAGTTCGGCCGGTGTCGAGCTGCCGGGCTCGAACCCTTGGCGTGAAACCTCTTCGATCACCTTCGGCTGCAGCAATACCGCATTGAGGTCGTGATTGAGCCGTTGCACCACCGCAGTCGGCAGCTTTGCCGGGCCGACAAGCGCGGCCCAGCCGAGGACCGGAACCTTGAGGCCGGACTCGGCGACCGTCGGAAGATCGGGGTCGGTATCGAAGCGCTTGCTGCCCGTGACCGCGAGCGCGCGCACCCTGCGATCGTGCACGAACGCAGCGCCCTGACCCCGTGTGACGAACATGAACTGCACGCGCCCCGCGGCGACATCGATGATCGCGGCCGGATCGCCCTTGTACGGAACCTGCAGCAGCTTGATCCCGGCGACTTTCTGCAGCTGCGCGACCGTGAGGATGCTGAAGGTATTGCCAGTCGCGTAGGTGAGCTTCCCTGGATTGGCACGCGCATACTCGATGAACTCGCCGAGCGACTTCGCCGGCACGCTCGGATGGGCCACGACGTAGTGCGTGTACTGTCCCACCCGACCGATGGGCGTAAGGTCATCAAGCGGGTGATACGGCGGCTTCTTGCGCATCGCCGGCACGGCCGCGAGCGGACTGTTGGTGCCGAACAGCAACGTGTAACCGTCCGCTGTCGCACGCACCGTCTCGCCCGCGCCGATCGCGCCGTCGGCGCCTGGACGATTATCCACAACGATGTTCTGGCCGAGGCGCTGCGACAACTGCTGCGCGACGATGCGCGCTACCACGTCGGTCGCCGTGCCGGGCGGAAACGGTACGATCATGCGGATTGGTTTGCCGGGATACAACTGAGCGAAGGCCGCGGCTGCGGTCATGGCGAGGGCGGCGACCGCACAACCTAACGTGCGCAGACAAAAGGACATGATGTCTCCTCCGAACGTTGTTTCGATCCTTCCTGAGCTCGTTCAGACGTCGATCACGACACTGCCATGATCGTCTAAGCGCGCCCGCGCACCCGGCGGCACGACGCAGATCGAGTCGTAGTCTTCCGCGCGCTCGTACTCGCACGCGAACGACTCCTCTAACACCGTGACGCTGCGCTCATCGCGCGGGCCTTCCGACGCCGGCATCGTCAGCTCGTCGGACTGATCCCGGCAGTATATGTCGGCGGACTCGCGGATGCGAATGCGCTCCGGCGTGAAACCTTCGGCGATGAACTGCGCGCGGCGACGCTCGAGGACTTCTTGCCCCCGATATCGTCCCGAGCCGCATCGCTTTCATGCAGGGTGAGCGCGCGGCGCATCCACGAGCCGGGCGAGCCCGCCGGTCCGGCCGCAGAACCGTCGTTGCGCTTTCGGATTTGGCTGCTGACACGAGCGGAGGCTCCCGCGCCAGGGGCGCGGCGGCACACGGGCAGGCAGGCCAAGGTGCGTGAGGATCCTCACGATCACGACCGTGTCTTCGATCGCGGCGATGATCTTGAGCTTGCCACCGTAGGCACAACGCTCGATATCGATATCGAACGCGCGCTTGAGCAACCGCGCCCAGCTCATCGTCGGCGCTTGGCCATGCGTGTGCTCGTGCGCGGGTTCGCTCGCCGGCTGCACGACATCGGGCACGAGGGCAGCACGCAGCTTCGCATGCGGGGCGAGCACGCCGCGGAAGCCGATCAGGTGCAGCCGCGGGCGTGGGATGAGCGCGGCTAGGCGTTGGCTGGCGGGAGCGCTGCTTGCGCAAACACGCGGGTCGACTGCGGTTGGACGCCTACGCGCATGCACTATTCGTCACCGCCGGCCGAAACGCCTGCGCTACTGGCGGTGATGTCGTGATCGTAGATGCCCTTGCCGGCGGGTCGGTCGGGCGGTAGCGTGCAAGATGGATTCAACCGGCGCAGCGCCTCGGACGATGCGCCGGAAAGCTGGTAGGCCAAAGCGAGGAAGGCTTCCAGCGCTCCGGCGTCCATGACGGGACCGGCTAGTGCACGGAATTTTGCCTCGTATCCCGTCCTGTCCATAGTGCGGGCACCGCCGATTTGCGCGTCGGCGATGGGCTTCTCGCCGGCGATCACCCGGCCATCGTCCAGGTGCAATTCAAGCTGCCCGCCCAAGGCAGGCCGCTCGGGTCTCGCCTGCCGGTGCTGTGCCTCCCAGACGGGGTCGACGACCGAGTGAACCTTTCGCCACAACGCAATGGTGCCGGGGCGGTGGGCACGGCTGTGCGCGTAGCTTCGTTCGTGATGAAACGAACCGTCCTCCAGCGCCACCGCTACGGTGTACGAGAGCGAATGGTCGAGCGTCTCGCGGCTGGCATCGGGGTTGGATTTCTCCGGATCGTTGGCGCCGCTGCCGATAATATTGTGCACGGCGC
>WYBJ01000316.1 GCA_011525945.1 Burkholderiaceae bacterium
CCGCCACCGACGCGTCCGGTCCGGTGGCATACGTTTCCCAGCAGTGGCGCATGCGGCCGAGTGCCCAGAACAGATTTACCGCGGTCGGACGGCTCGCGGCCAGCGCCTCGAATGCGCCAGGCAAGGCATGTACGAGTGGTTGTTGCATGGCCAGGGCGTGCAGCGCGCCCAGCGCGATGCCGTAGGCGGCGGCGCAGCCGATCGCGGGTGCGCCGCGCACCACCAGCGATCGAATCGCATCGGCGACATCGTTCGCATCGCGACATGCGCGGTACTCGATCCGCCGCGGCAACAGCCGCTGGTCGATCAACTCCAGGCGCTCCTCGACCCAGCGCAACGTCTCCGCAGCGGCGGCCATATCAGATCACGCGCTCGTTGCCGCCGTCGATCGGCACTTGGGCGCCGGTCGTGCGAGCGAAGGCGTTGCTGCACAGCGCGCATACCAGTTCGGCCACGTCGCGACTCTTGATCTCGGTACGCAGCACATTGCGCGTCTTGTACTGCTCGACCGTGAGCCCGTAGTGACGGGCGCGAGCCGCGAGCACCTCGTCGCTCCACAAGCCCGTATCGAATACCGCGTCGGGATGAATGGTGTTGACGCGGATTCCGTCGCGCCCCCACTCCAGTGCGCACACGCGAGCAAGCTGGGTCAGCGCGGCCTTCGACGCCGAGTAGGCGGCCGCACCGATACCCGGTGCGGCGACGTTCTTCGACCCGATCGCGACCACCCGACCGCCGCGCATTGCGAGCTTGAGCAGCGGATGACAGGCGCGCAGCAGCGCCACGTTTGCTTCCACGTTGACCGCCATGGTTTCGCGCCACGCCTGCGCCGACGCATCGGCCACCGGCGCACCGGGCGGAAAGACGCCCGCATTGAGCAGCACGATGTCGATACCGCCGAAGCCGCGCACGCCCGCCTCGAGCGCAGCATCCAACGCCTCGGGATCGGTCACATCGCAGACGAGCCCGAGGTAATCCGGACCATCGTGCAGTGTGCGGATCGCCTCGTTGCGGTCGAGTGCCACGACCGCAGCGCCGCGGGCAAGGAGCGCGTCGACGCATGCGCGCCCGATGCCGGACGCGCCGCCGGTCACCAGCGCGACTTCGCCACCGAGTTCTGGCGGCTTGCCCGCGAGTTTGAGCTTCGCCTGCTCAAGATCCCAGTACTCGACCTCGAACACCGCGCGCGCGGGCAGCGCGCGGTAGCCATGCAACGCCGTCGCGCGCAGGATCACCTCGATCGTCTGCTCGTAGATATCGAGCGCGATGGCGGCGTCCTTTCCGCTGCGACCGGCGGCGCACAAACCGAGCTCGGGGTCGAGCACGATGCGTGGCGCGGGATCGAGCATCGTTTTCGACTCGGCAGCCTTGCGTTCGTGGCTTTCGAAGTAGCGGCGGTACGCTTTGGCGTAAGCGGCGACGTCGCGCCCGATCAGCGGCACGCGCTTGGTCCGGATGCTGTGATCGGGCGTGGCCGGGCCCTGCCCGGCAAGCTGCGCCACATCCGGGCGGCGACAGAACGCCAGCGCCTGCGGCGCCTGGCTAGTACGAAGGACGTGCGGCTGCCCGGCGTGCGCGCAGACGTCGCGCCTCAGTCGGGCGATGGCCTCACGCAGCCGCGCCCGGGACGGTTTGCTGCGCTCGCTCGGCAGCGACCATGCCTTGCAGCGCTTCAGGTATCGTTCCGCCCGATCCACCAGCGCGATCATCCGCTCGTACGACTCGCGCGCCGAGTCGGCGAACGAGAATACGCCATGGTTCATGAGGATCATGCCGATCGTGTGCGCCTCGCGCCGGCGCGGGAACTCGCGCGCGCACAGGCGGGCGAGGTCGAAGCCGGGCATGACATAGGGTACGATCACCGTGTCGTCGCCGAAGACATCGTTTGCGCGCTCGAGACCGTCTGCTGTGTTGGTGATGGAAAGCACCGCATTCGCGTGCGTGTGATCGACGTAGCGAAACGGCAGAATAGCGTGCAGGATCGCTTCCACCGACGGCGACGGCGCCGCGGCGCGCCGGCGCTCGGTGTTGAGCGCGTTCATCATGTCGGAATCCGACAGCCGCGCCAGCGTGGATAGCCGAACGAGCGGCGCGAGCCGTACCGGCACGAAGCCGGGCTCATCGATCGTCTCGAGGTCCCAGCCGCTGCCTTTGACAAACAGTATCTCCTCGTCCTCGCCCATCACATTACGCTGCGTGAGCTTGACCGAGGTGTTGCCGCCGCCATGCAGTACGAGGTTCTTGTTGCGGCCGAGCAAACGCGAGCTGTAGACGCGCAAACCGAGCGGGGTACGGTAGCCAGCTGCCTCGCTGTCCGACCAGAGCGATTTCATACGACGGGCGTGTCCTGATTTCGGGGTTTGCCCCGCAAACAGGAGAGGCGGGGCTCGATTCTCGCCTCACGAAACATGCAGCGTCCGGCTCGCACAAAATCGAGCCTCGTTGCAGGTCGGCCTCTTGCGGAGACTGCGGCTCATTATAATCGGCGACCGTGCAGATCGCGCCACGCTATACAGTCCGAGAAGCGTCCTGGGAGCAGGAGGGCGCCCGGCTGCGCGCCATAAGACTCGATGTGTTCGTGAGCGAACAGGGCGTGCCTGAGGCGCTGGAGTGGGACTGCCTTGATCCGACCTGCCGCCACGTCGTGGCCGAATCCGCCACCGGTGAAGCAATCGGTACGGGGCGACTCCTTGGCGACGGCCGCATCGGCCGCATGGCGGTCGTCCGATCGTGGCGGCGTACCGGAGTGGGCAGCGCGCTGCTCGCACAATTGATCGCGATGGCGCGTGAACGCGGCGATCGGCTCATCGCGCTGCACGCGCAATCGTACGTGGTCGATTTCTATCGCAGGGCCGGATTCGAGGCGATCGGCCCGCAGTTCATGGAAGCTGGAATTGCGCACGTTGAAATGCGCATGCCGGCGAACTGACGCGGGCCGGGCCGCGCCCGCGAAAGTCTTTGTGGTCGCGGGCCGATGACTTGCGAGCGCGGATCTGCGAGTGCGTTCGGCTCAGGGCGGATGCTGCAGTTCGGAGGATGCGGGCAGGTGGCCGCGCGCGAGCTCGAAATGGAGCGTGCCCTCTCCGAGTGGCTTAGCGAAGGGACCGAAGCGGCGCTCTTGAATTGACACTTCGCCTTGCTCAGTCACGACGATCACGGTAGAGGCGCGCGTCCCATAGTGATCGGCTGCGATGAACGGCGGCGACAGCGCGCGGTTGCGGTCGGGCCCGATATCGGCGTCGGGCAACTCGGCATCCGCAGGTCGTGTCGCATCGCGTAACCGCTCGAGGAGCGACGCGATGATCGAACCCGGCGAATTGGTCGGCAGGCGCTCCAGGTACTTCCGTCCGAGCGAAACCTTCGGCCACGGCGTATTGAGCAGGTGGTTCGACACTCCATGCACACCAGGATCGATGGCGCGCGCGCCGCCGTCACGATTCGACAGGTAATGGACCGCGTCGAGATCTCCCACCAACAGGTTGAAGCCGTTGTAGTCGTGCGCCCCCGGTTCGATGCTGGCCAGATACTGCTCCGGTGTCATCGCACCCACGAGGTAGTCGGACACCAGTCGGCCGCGCGAACGCGCGTCGGTGCGATAACTGCCCGGTTGACGGTAGTTCGTCAATGCAGCCCATCGACCTTCCCTCGTGATGCCAAGCCATGTGCCGCCGGCTTCCAGATCGCGTCCACCGGCCACCTGCGGTGCGTCGGGCCAGAAGCCCAGTGCCGCGCTGCGGCGCTCATAACGTTCGTCGCGATTGGCGGCGATGATGAGCGGAAACCCGCGATGGTGGTGAAGCGAAAAAAGGATCAAGCACATGGCTCAGTGTGCACCCGGAAGCACATAGGGCAGATCCAGGCGCTGCAGGCTAGGACCGTCGATCTCGCCGAGCCGCAGTTCGGCTTGCTCGGCCAGATCGAGGTGAATACAGGCCAGAACGTCGAAACCGCCACCCGGGGTCGTGGCTGCGGCGAGCACGGTGCCGATCGGCTGATCGGGCGAGCGCGTCGCAAAGATCGACTGTGCCGCTGCGGGCATCTCCTGCGTTTGTCCATGCAGCAAGAGTGTGCGTCGCTTGATTTCGCCACGGTACTGCGTACGCGCGACGATCTCCTGCCCGGGATAGCAGCCCTTGGTGAAGCTGACGCCGCCAAGGAGATCGTAGTTCAGCATCTGCGGTACGAACTGGTCCCGAGTCTGCTCCACGATCTCGGCGATGCCGCTGCGAATCGAAGCCCATCGCCATGCCGCGCCGTTGCCGGCCTTGGCGCCGGCCGTGCACAGGCGCTGCCAGCACGAAACGGCGTGATCGGCCGCAGTAAACAGCAATTGAAAACGCGCCCCCGGCAACCGCAACGTCGCGTCGGGGGCGTGCGGAACATTCGCCGCGGCACGAGCAACACCGAAATCGGAATCCGGCAAGGCGATTCCCGCGGCCTGCAAGGTCTCGGCCGCGCCCGCGCCCGTTACGCCGATGCAGATGAAGCGTTCGCTCACCGTGCAACGCACTTTCGAGCGCAGCACGAACACCGCCAGTCGCTTGGCGATGCTCGCGTGTGCCGACGCGGGCAGCTGCAGCACGAATCCCTCCGGCGTGCGCCACAACAGCAATGTGGCCAGCACGCGGCCCTTGGGACTGCTGAAAGTCGATAGCTGTGCGCGATCGCTGCCGAGAGCGCGTACGTCACTGCTCAGCTGGCCGTGCAGGAAGATTTCGGCGTCGGGGCCGGTCACTTCGATCACGCCGCGGTCCGCCGTAAGGTCACATACGAGGCAACCGTCGCGTATGAATTCAAGCTCGGATGCGGTTGCTCCGGGACACGAGGTCGCGGCCGAGGGCTGAGACACCAGGAACCGGGACCAGTCCGATTCGATCGCCTGCGACGCGTGTGTCGGATCAGAGGGTGTCGCTGTTGCGCTGCACATGTCGCCGATTATACGCCGCAAGCGCTAGCCCATCGGTCCGATGGCGGGACACTGTTCTGCCGGCGAACGAGCGGATATGCTAGAGCCATATCGCCCGGTTTGGGGAGTACCGGACCATCCAACGGCTGCGCACGAAGATGACGCCATCGTCGAATCTGGCCATCGCGCCCGAGTCTTTCTTCTGGTCGCTGGAGACGATCAGCAGGGAATTGCGTGTGCCGTTTTCCCGCGCGCTGCTGTTGCAGCGCTTTCCGCCACCCTACGACATTGCCGCGATCCAGACCGCGGCGCGTGCGATCGGCGCTCGGGCGGAGCTCGATAAGGTAAGCGTGGGCGAGATGAGCACGCACGAGTCCGCCTGCTTCGCACTCGTGCGTGCTCCATGGCGGCGCTCCGACGTGCCGACACCGGCAGTTACCGTCGCCGGACCAGATGCCGAGCTGCTGCGCCTGATGCGCGTGGAACGCGTCGAGAACGACAACGTCGTGGTGCGAGAATGCGACTCGGAGCCGGTCAATCTGACGCTGCAGGGCTTCAGTGCGGTTTATACCGGGTATGCGCTCAGGACCGAAACCGGCGCCCCGCATGCGCAAGTGGCGTTTGACATGGAGACGCCACCTCGGCCATTCGGACTGCATTGGTTCGCACGCGAATTGCTGCGCTATCCGGGCGTGTGGCGCGATGCGCTGCTCGCCGCGCTATTCATCCAGTTGATCGCCTTGCTCGTGCCGCTGCTCACGCAGGTCGTCATCGACAAGGTCATCACGCATCACACGCTGAATACGCTGCTGGTTATCGTCGTGGCACTGGCAGTCGCGACGGCGTTCTCGGCTGCGCTTTCCTGGATTCGTCAGCATCTCGTCCTGTACACGGGGACGCGCATCGACTCGGTCCTGGGCGCGCAGGTGTTTTCGCATCTGTTGCGATTGCCCGCGCGCTACTTCGAGCATCGCAGCACTGGCGTGCTGGTCGCGCGCCTGCACGGCGTGGAGACAATACGTGAGTTCCTGGCCGGCGCGGCGCTCACCCTTGTGATCGACCTGCCGTTCATGTTCGTATTTGCCGCGATCATGTACTACTACAGTCCGACGCTGACCGCGATCGCACTCGGAGTCCTGGCACTGCTGCTTGCGTTGAGCCTTGGGGTGACACCCGTTTTGCGCCGCCGCATCGATCGCCAGTTTCTCAAGGGCGCGCGGCATCAGGCGTTCATCACCGAATACCTGGCCGGCATCGAAACGGTCAAGTCGCTGCAGCTCGAGGGTCGTCTGGAGCGGCGCTTCGGGCGCCTGTTCGCCGACTACCTCGCCGCCGGACTGGCTGCGCGTCAGCTTGGCAACACGGTGCAGACGCTCGCCCATGCGCTGGAACAACTGTTGTCGGCTGCGATCCTGTGCGTCGGGGCGTGGCTGGTGATTGCGGGCACGGACCTGACCATCGGCGGCCTGGTTGCAATGCAGATGTTTGCCGGCCGGCTGACCGGTCCGATGCTGCGCGTGGTGTCGCTGTGGCAGGAATTCCAGCAAGTGCACGTGTGCGTGCGGCGGCTCGGCGACATCATGGACGTGCCGGCCGAGCCGGTCGCGGCGGCGCCGGCGCGTGCAGCCAATGGCTCCGGCCGGCTCGAGCTGCACGAGCTCGGTTTTCGCTACGGCGGCCGGCCGTGGCTCATACGCGATCTGTCGTGTGTCATCGATCCCGGACAGTGCGTCGCATTGGTCGGCGCCTCGGGTACGGGCAAGAGCACGCTCGCGCGGCTGTTGCAGGGTTTCTACCTGCCCACGGAGGGATACATCGCCATCGACGGCGTCGACATCACACACATGGCGGTGAATGAGTTGCGCGGCTACTTCGGCATGGTGCCACAGGAGAGCCGGTTGTTTTCAGGCACGGTATTGCAGAATCTGCTCGATGCCAATCCGGGCGCCTCGTTTGGTGATGCGGTGGCGGCGTGCGAGGCGGCGCAGATTCATGCGATGATCGAGGCTATGCCACAAGGATATCTGAGCGTGCTCGGCGAGGCGGGAACGGGGCTCTCCGGCGGGCAGAAACAACGCCTGGCGATCGCCCGGGCGTTGCTCAAACGCCCACGCATCCTGATCTTCGACGAAGCTGCATCGAGCCTCGATGCCGATCTCGCCGCAATGCTCATCGAGACCATCAACGGCCTGCGCGGTGCGGTGTCGATTTTGTTCATCGCGCACGAGTGCCCGCATGCCTTGCGGTGCGACCGGGTGGTGCAGTTGCCTGTCGGCCAGCACGCTCGTGTCTAACCCGGGAATCGAGCGCGAGCCGACCGCCCCGCGTTCGCGCGCGCGGGGGGCGGGTTACGATTACGAGGCATTCACACCCGACTACCTTATCGCGCTGGCGCGGCCGCCATCGCCGCTGCCACGAGTCACGCTGTACCTAATCGCCGCCATTCTTACGGCCGCTGCCGCCGCCGTTGTCTACGGCGAGATCGATGTCGTCGCGGTTGCACCCGGCAAGCTCGTACCGCAATCGCTGCTGCGCATCGTGCAGCCCTCCGACGCGGGTGTGGTGCGCGAGATCCTGGTGCGGGAAGGTGAGGCTGTGGTCGAAGGACAGGTGCTGTTCCGGATGGACACCGAGTTGTCCGAGGCCGATGCTCGCATCCTGGAGACCGAGATCGCGTTACGCCGTCTGCAGATCCGGCGGATCGATGCAGAAGCCGCCGGGGGCGCGTTCGATCGCATGGCCGATGATCGAGACGATCTCTACGTTCAGGTTCAGGCTCAATTCAACGCCCGGCGCCGAGCGTTCGAGGATTCGCTCGCCGCCGAGCGCTCCGTTCTGGCGAAGGCGCACGAGGATCTGCGTACGGCGCAGGAGATCGAAGCCAAACTCAAGCGCACCGCTCCGATTTACGTCGAGCAGGAAAAAGCATGGGAGAAGCTCGCGCGCGAGGGTTTCGCCGGCAAGCTGCTCGCATTGGAGCGACGCCGCAGCCGAATCGAGAACGAGCAGGACTTGCAGGCCCAACGCGCTGCTGTCATGAGCTCCCGTGCCGCCATTGCGCTTTCGGAGCGACGCATAGCGCAGCTCGCCTCCAATCACCGCCGCGAGCTGAGCAACGAGCGTCTTGAGGCACAGGCGCAGCTCGAGCGGTTGCTGCAGGATATGGCAAAGCAGACGCATCGCAGCGACCGGCTCGAACTGCGCGCCCCGACCGCCGGTGTGGTCAAGGATCTCGCGACCCATAGCACGGGTACGGTAGTGGCGCCTGCGACCATCCTTGCCACTATCGTGCCGCGCGGCGAGCCGCTGGAGGCCGAAGTGTGGGTGACTAACCTTGACGCCGGGCAGGTGGCGCCTGGGGCGTCGGTACGACTGAAGCTCGCCGCCTTCCCTTATCAGCGTTACGGTATGCTCGAGGGCATCGTGCGCCACGTGAGTGCGGACGCGACGGAGCGCCCGGACGCCGCGAACCCGGGCGCCACGGCGCTTTACTACCGTGCCCTGGTCAGTATCGATGCAGCGTCGGCGCGGGTCGGCCTTGAACCGCAGCGACTGGTCTCGGGCATGCAGCTCGCCGCCGAGATTCACCTTGGCACGCGCACCTTGCTTGAGTATCTGCTCTCGCCGCTGCGGCGCACTCTGAACGAAGCGGGACGCGAGTCGTGATGCTGCGCGGGGCGCGCGAGATCCCATCTTTGCGTCTGGAGTTGCACGCATCGCGCGCGCTCGGGTGTGCGCTTATGCTGGCGCATACGGCCGCAGCTGGCGCAGACATTTTCGCTGTGCCGGGAGGATTGCTGTGCGCACTGGCGAGTGCAGCGCTCGCCGCAAGCCTCTGGCGCACACTCAGACGCCACGCGCTGTTGATTGATCCCGCAGCGGTCGTCGAGCTCGACTTTCGGGGCGAGTGCGAATGCTCGATTACGCGCCTTGATGGCAGCCAGATCGTGTGCCAGGTGCAAGGCTCAACCTATGCGACGTGCTGGCTTGTCGTGCTGCACCTGCAATCGCCGGATCGCCGCCTGCCGCATCAAGTCGTGCTCGCCCCCGATAGCGTTGCGTCCGATCGGTTCCGGCGCCTGCTGGTGCGACTTCGTTGGGCGAGCCCGTACGATGCGCGGGTGAGGTCACGGGATGCTCCGCTATAATCGCCGCCCATGCTGGGGATAATCGGTGGCAGTGGAGCGGGGAGGTTGGCGGCGCTGGAGGGCGAGCGCCTGCAGGCGATCCGCACGCCGTTCGGCGAGCCGTCCGCGGCGCTCACGTTCGGACGGCTGCAAGGCCGCGACGTCGTCTTTCTTGCGCGTCACGGTGATGGCCACACGATTCCACCGCACGCGATCAACTATCGTGCCAACATCTGGGCACTGGCGCACGTTGGGGTGGGTGCAATCGTCGCCATCGCGGCGGTCGGCGGCATACGCCGCGATCTGGCCCCGGGTACGATCGCCGTTCCGTCTCAGATCATCGATTACACCTACGATCGGCAAGCCACGTTCTTCGACGGCCGCGCGGGCGAAGTCAGGCACATCGATTTCACCGAACCGTACACGGGCTGGCTGCGCGCAGCACTGCTGCGGGCCGGGCGCGATGCCGCAGAATCGATCATCGACGGCGGCGTCTATGCCGCCATGCAGGGTCCGCGACTCGAAACTGCGGCCGAAATTGATCGCCTGGAGCGCGATGGAGCCGACATGGTTGGCATGACGGGCATGCCGGAAGCGGCGCTTGCACGCGAAGCGGCGCTGTCGTACGCGACACTGGCGGTGGTGGCGAACTGGGCGGCTGGTCGCGCCCCGGGGCGCTGCGAAATCACGCCCGCCGATATCGACACAGTGCTCGAGGGTGCGATGGCGCGCGTGGCGAGGGTTGTGCTGCGTGTCGAGGTGCACGGTGGCAATCAGAGCCGTACTTAGGATGGGCGACCCGCTCCTACTGGAGCGATCGCGCGAGGTCACCCGGTTCGGCACGGCCGAGCTCGATGCGCTTCTCACCGACATGCTCGATACGATGGAAGCGCTGAACGGTGCCGGGTTGGCGGCCCCGCAGATCGGAGTGCTGCTGCGGGTTGTCATCTTCGGCGTGAAGCGAAATCCGCGCTACCCCGATGCCGAGGAGGTGCCGTACACGGTACTCATTAATCCCGAGCTACGGCCCCTGGGCGAGGACATGGAAGAAGGCTGGGAGGGGTGCTTGAGCGTTCCCGGCATGCGCGGGCTGGTGCCGCGCTACCGGCGCGTCTCTTACAGGGGCTCGGATCAGTACGGCAGCCCGATCGAGCGCGACGTCACACGGTTCCATGCGCGCGTGGTGCAGCACGAATGCGACCACCTCGATGGCATCCTCTATCCGATGCGCATGCCGGATTTGCGTAACTTCGGCTTCACCGAAGTGTTGTTCCCGGGCGAAGCGCCAATCGAGGAGTGACGCACCTGGCGTTATGTGCCTTGCCGCTACTCGATCTGCAGCGCTTGCAGCAGCTCGCTTTCCAGACGCACGCTGGTACGTGCATCCTTGAGCGCCGCGCCGGTAATGAGGAACGTGTCCTCCACGCGCTCGCCCAGGGTATTGATCTTGGCCGAATGCAGGTTGAGATCGTAGCGCACCAGCACCAGTGCGATGCGATAGAGCAGCCCGGGCCGGTCGCTTGAAATCACGCTCAACACCGTGTAGGTTCCGCGCTCGTCGGGTTGCAGTTCGATTTCCGGGCTGATCGGAAAGTGGCGCACCCGACGGCTTAACCGGCCGCTCGCGGGCGGGTCCAGCGGCGCGCGCTGTTCCAGGCGTTGTGCCAGCTCGTGCTCGACGTAGCTCATCACGTCGCGGTAGCTCGTTGCGTCGCGCTCGTTCGGATCGAGGATGATGAAGCTGTCCAGCGCGTAGCCGTGGCGCGTCGTGTGGATCTTCGCCTCGGCGATGCTGAAGCCCGCGCGGCTGAAGAAGTGGCAGATACGCGCGAACAGCTCCTCCTGGTCGGGTGTGTAAATCAGCACCTGCAGGCCTTCGCCGTTCGGCGCCAGGCGTGCCTTGACGATCGGGACGGCGCTCTCCACGCGGTAGTTGAGCAAACGCGTGTGCCAGGCGATTTCCTGCGCTTCGTGACGCAGGAAGTACGACGTGTCGAGCTGCGCCCAGAGTTTTTCATGTGCGTCGTCGGGAATCGTATCCAGCCGCAGGCGCGACAAAGCCTCGGCTTGGCGCATTTCCACGCTCGATTGTCGCGACACGTGCTCACCCGCCAGCACCCGCCGCGTGGCCCAGAACAAGTCCTCCAGCAACTTGGCTTTCCAGCCGTTCCAGACCTTGGGGCTGGTGCCGCGGATGTCGGCCACGGTGAGCAGGTAGAGCGATACGAGATGCCGGTCGTCACCGACCAGACAGGCGAATGCGCGCACCGTCGCGGGATCGTCGATGTCCTGCTTCTGGGCCGTTGCCGACATGCGCAGGTGATGACGCACCAGCCAGGCGACCAGTTCGATATCTTCGGCGCAAAGGCCGTGGGCACGGCAAAAGCGCCGGGCGTCGGCTTCTCCGAGTACCGAATGATCGCCACCGCGACCTTTGGCAATATCGTGGAATAGGCCTGCGAGGTACAGCACCTCGGGGCGTTCGAGATCGCTGATGAGACGGCTGCAAAGCGGGTACTCGTGCGCGAGCTCGGGCACCGTGAAGCGCCTCAGATTGCGCACGACCTTGAAAATGTGCTCGTCGACCGTGTAGACGTGATAGAGGTCATGTTGCATCTGACCGACGACGCGGCCGAATGCCGGAATGTAGCGGCCGAGAATACCGTACTCGTTCATCCGCCGAAGCTCACGGATGAGCCGGGGATTACGCAGGATGGCCATGAAGCGGGCGCGATTGAGCGCATTGCTGCGAAACGCCGCGTCGATGCGACGGCGAGCCCGCCACAGTGCGCGCAGCGTACTTGCCCGCATTCCTTTAAGCTCGTGATGCTCCTGCAATAGCGCGAAGCATTCGAGAATCGCTGTCGGTTCGCGCTCGAACAACTCCTCGGTCGCCGACTCCAGCAGCTCGTTGCGCACGCGGAAGCGCTCGTTCAGCACCCGTGGTGCTTCGGTGCGCTGCGGGAAGATGCGTGCAGCCACGTTCTGATGCACGATGGTGTTGAGCTGACGCACGGCGTTGGCGGTGCGGTAGATCGTTTGCATGAGCTGCTCGCTTGCACGCCGGACCGTGCGGTCTTCCAGACCCAGCTCGCGCGCGAGCTGGGTCTGGTAGTCGAACAGCAACCTGTCCTCGCGCCGACCCGCCAGGTAGTGCAGACGGATGCGGATGTCGCTCAAGCAGCGCTCGAGGTGTTCCAGTTGACGAGCCTCGGCCGAAATTACCAGGCCGCTTGCAATCAACGCTCGCCAGGAGTTGCCGAGCTTGGCTGCGCGCGCGATCCATAGGAGGTGATGCAGATCGCGCAGGCCGCCGGGAAACTCCTTCAGATTCGGCTCGAGATTGGTGTCGACAAAACGTTCGTGCCGCTGGCGTTGCTCGAGCTGCTTCGCTTTGCAGAACATCTGCGGGTCGAGTGCGGCCTGGAACTCGAGCCCGAAGCGACGAAAAAGTTGCCGGTCGCCGCAAAGCCAGCGTGCCTCAAGCAGGCTGGTCTGCACGGTGATGTCCTGCGCCGACAGTTCGACGCATTGCTGCGGTGTACGTACGCTGTGGCCGACTTCGAGTCCGATGTCCCAGAGCGTGCCGATCAGGCGTCCGATGCGCGGATCGTGCGCCGATGATTGGTCGGAATCGACCAGGATCAGCAGGTCGATGTCCGAGCATGGGAACAGCGTCCCGCGACCAAAACCACCGACGGCGACCAGAGCGCTGCCTGCGGGGTGTGACAGCCCCCGCCATGCCTGTATCAGGACGCGGTCGACCAGACGGCGGTGCGCGATGAGCATGGGCCGAGGCGCGGCGCGGCGGCTATACGCCGCACGCAATTGTTCTCTGCCTTGCTTGAGTCTGCGCCGCAGCAGCCCGACCTCGCCCTCGGCGCCGGTAGCGACGACGTCATCGTCGAGCGCCGGCGTTTCGGTCATCGTTCACTCGCTGTCGTGGAATCGGGCGCAGGCGGAGTTCCCGCCGATACCGTCAGCACCTCGTATCCCGCCGCGGTGACCAGTACCGTATGCTCCCACTGCGCCGACAGGCTGTGATCCTTCGTAACCACGGTCCATCCGTCGGCGAGCTGGCGCACGTCCGGTCGGCCGGCGTTGATCATCGGTTCGATGGTGAAGATCATGCCGGGCTCGAGTCGCATTCCACTATGCGGCCGACCATAGTGCAGGATCTGAGGCTCTTCATGAAAGCGCCGGCCAATGCCGTGGCCACAGAATTCGCGCACGACCGAAAACCCCGCGTGCTCGGCATGGGTCTGGATGGCATGCCCGATGTCGCCGAGGGTGCCGCCGGGCCGTACCGCGCGGATGCCAAGCCACATGCATTCGTACGTGACCTCGCATAGCCGGCGCGCCTGAATGGGCGGTTCGCCGACGTAGTACATGCGACTCGAATCACCGTGATAGTCATCGGCGATGACGGTTACGTCGACATTGATCACGTCGCCAGTCCTGAGCTTCCTATCGCCCGGCACGCCATGGCAGACGACGTGATTGACCGAAGTGCAGACCGATTTCGGAAACGGTTTGTAACCGGGGGGGGCGTAGTTGAGGGGGGCCGGGATCGTGCGCTGAGTCTCGGTCATATACTCGTGGCAGAGCCGATCGATTTCGTTGGTCGTGATACCTGGCCGGATATACGGCCCGATGTAGTCGAGAACCTCGGCAGTGAGTCGACCGGCGAGGCGCATCTTCTCGATCTCGGCGGGGCTTTTGATACTTACGGCCATGATGGGTGTTGGGAAACAAAAAACTATAGACCAAGCGCCGCGAATGGTGCAATGCCGGCGGACATCGACGTCGGGCCCGCAAGCGCGTGTTTTCCTGTTCCGGGCAATGGCACACTGAGCGCAAGCTGCTATACTGCCAGGTTAATTCGTCCGCCTCTGCACTTATGTCGCATGCGGGCGGAAATCGGACTTCCGGCCGCATTGGGGTGCCCGCGTGCGGGTTCTTGTGCCGGGGGTGACTGCCAACCCTGATTTGGAGCAACGAATGTCCGTCACGATGCGTGAAATGCTCGAGGCCGGTGTGCACTTCGGCCATCAGACGCGGTTCTGGAACCCGAAGATGGCGCCGTTCATCTTTGGCAGCCGCAACAAGATCCATATCGTCAATCTGGAAAAAACCTTGGTGATGTACAACGAGGCCCTGACCTATGTGCGTCAGTTGTCGGCCCGTCGCGGCACCGTCTTGTTCGTCGGCACGAAGCGGCAGGCGCGCGACACTATGCGCGAGGAGGCGATTCGCTGCGCCGCGCCCTATGTCGATCACCGCTGGCTAGGCGGCATGCTCACGAACTACAAGACCGTGCGCCAGTCGATCAAGCGCCTCAAGGATATGGAGGCGATGGTCGAGGACAAGTCGACCGACAAGTTGTCGAAAAAAGAAGGTCTGCAGTTCCAGCGTGACATGGCGAAGCTCGAACGAAGCCTCGGCGGGATCAAGGACATGTCGTCACTGCCCGATGCGATGTTCGTGATCGACGTGGGCTATCACAAGATCGCCATTCAGGAAGCCGCCAAGCTGAGTATACCGGTCATTGCCGTGGTCGACACCAACCATACGCCTGACCGTGTCCAGTACGTCATTCCAGGCAACGACGACTCGAGCCGCGCGATTCGACTGTATGCCCGTGGGGTGGCGGACGCGGTTATCGAGGGTCGCAGCATGGTAAGCCGCGAGCCGGTCGGGGACGAATTCGTTGAAGTCGAGGCCGAGGAAGAAGCGGGTGAGGATCGTTAATCGGCCTTCGGCAAATGCTTGATAGCCCGCGTCGTACCGGCGCAATCGACCCGGCGCACAGGCGCGCGCAGAGCGGCAGGCGACCTTTCGGGTGCTTGCCGATCGTTCAATAGGACACGCGGTCGGCCACAGCGGTCGGCGCGAGTTTCATGCGAATCGGAGTGGACATGGCAGAGATCAGCGCATCGATGGTGAAGGAACTGCGCGAGGCGACCGGCCTCGGCATGATGGAGTGTAAGAAGGCGCTGACCGAGGCAGGCGGGGATTTCAAGAAGGCCGAAGAGATCCTGCGCATCAGGAGCGGCGCGAAAGCCTCCAAGGTGGCCGGACGCGTTGCCGCTGAGGGCGCTATCGCGGCGCACGTGAGCGCCAGCGGGCGCGAGGGCGCCCTGGCGGAGGTCAACTGCGAGACGGATTTCGTCGCCAAGGACGCTGCATTCATGCAATTTGCCCGCGTGGTGGCGCAGGCCGCGGCCGAGCAGGGCATCGCCGACACCGAGAAGCTCAGCCAGCAGCCGTTACCAGGCGGCGAGACGGTGGAAGCCGCACGCCGGGCGCTCGTCTCAAAGCTGGGCGAGAATATGAATGTGCGCCGCCTTGTTGCCGTGAAGGCGCAAGGCAGGCTCGCATCGTACCTGCACGGCACGCGTATCGGCGTGCTGGTCGACTACAGCGGCGGCGACGATGTCCTGGGCAAGGACCTGGCCATGCATATTGCCGCGTCCAGGCCCGTTGCGCGCACGCGCGAGGACGTACCCGCGGAGTTGCTCGAGCGCGAGCGGACGATTGCGCGCGCACGCGCGATCGAATCGGGTCGCCCGGAGAATCTGCTCGACAAGATCGTCGACGGTGCGGTAAGCAAGTACCTTGCGGAGGTGACCTTGCTGGGCCAGCCGTTTGTGAAGGATGACAAGCAGACGATAGAGAGGCTGCTGAAGAACAAAGGGGCGACAGTGCACGCGTTTTACATGTTCGTCCTCGGCGAGGGCATCGAGAAGAAGAAGTCGGATTTCGTCGCGGAGGTCATGGCTGCAGCGGGCCACGCGTGAACTCAGATATCTCGCTCGTGCAGGCACGCGGTGCCGATGCGCCGGCAGCTCCGGCGGGGCGACCGGCGGCGTTTCGTCGCGTTCTGGTGAAGCTCTCGGGCGAAGCCCTCATGGGTGGTGACTCTTATGGCATCAACCGCGGCGTAATCGAGCGCGTCGTGGATGAGATCGCAGGGGTCGTCCGCCTCGGCGTGGAAACGGCAGTCGTGATCGGCGGCGGCAACATATTTCGCGGTGTCGCGCCGGGTGCCGCGGGAATGGACCGGGCAACGGCTGATTACATGGGCATGCTGGCCACGGTGATGAACGCACTGGCGCTACAGGATGCGATGCACCGCGTGGGTCTCGTAAGCCGTGTGCAGTCGGCGCTGAACATCGAGCAGGTGGTCGAGCCTTACATCCGCGGCAAGGCGATGCGCTACCTCGAAGAGGGCAAAGTCGTGATCTTCGCCGCCGGCACCGGCAATCCGTTCTTCACAACCGACACCGCGGCGGCATTGCGCGGCATGGAGATGAACGTCGACATCGTGCTCAAGGCCACCAAGGTGGACGGCGTGTATACCGACGATCCGAAAACGCATCCGGAGGCGATGCGCTACAAGCGGCTCACCTTCGATGAGGCAATCCAGCGCGACCTGCGCGTCATGGATGCTACAGCGCTCACGTTGTGCCGGGATCAGAAGCTGCCGATCAACGTGTTCAGCATTTTCAAGGCGGGCGCATTGCGCCGCGTGATCACCGGCGAAGATGAGGGAACCCTGGTCACTTGGAATTCGGAGGTGCGTGATGAACGTCGCTGACGTGCGCAAGTCCGCAGAGCAGAGAATGCACAGGAGCATCGATGCGCTGAAGGCCGACCTCGGCAAAGTACGCACGGGTCGCGCTCATACGGGGCTGCTCGATCACATCGTAGTCGATTACTACGGTACCCCGACGCCGATACCGCAGATCGGAAGTGTGAGTCTGCTTGATGCGCGCACGCTGGCAGTTACGCCGTGGGAGAAGAAGTTGTTGCCGGCGGTGGAGCGGGCGATACGAGACTCCGATCTGGGGCTCAATCCGGCTTCCGACGGCGAGCGGGTGCGCGTTCCCATGCCCCCCCTGACCGAGGAGCGGCGGCGTGATCTGATCAAGGTCGTGCGGCACGAAGCGGAGAATGCCAGGGTGGCCGTGCGCAATATTCGACGCGACGCAAATACGCATCTGAAGGACATGCTCAAGAAGAAGGAAGTTCCGGAGGATCAGGAGCGCAAGGCGCAGGACGACGTGCAAAGGCTGACCGACCGCTTCGTTGCGGAGATCGACAAAATCCTGCAGCAGAAAGAAGCGGATTTGCTTGCCGTCTAGGCGACTCCCAGGGAGGGCCGTTCGTTTTGTTCAAGAGCACGACGCTTTCGATACCCGAGGTTGGCCCAGTGCCTCGGCATATCGCCATCATCATGGACGGCAACGGGCGCTGGGCACGCAATCGACACTTACCCCGGGTAGCGGGGCATCGCAAGGGCGCGGACGCAGTGCGCTCTACGGTGCGTGGCTGCGCCGAACGCGGAGTTGAGTTCCTGACGGTGTTCGCCTTCTCCAGCGAGAACTGGCGCCGACCCGCCGAGGAGGTTTCGTTCCTCATGGACCTGTTCGTGACCGCGCTCGAGCAGGAAGTGGCGAAGTTGCATGAGAATGGCATCCGCTTCCGCGTGATCGGCGAACTGAGCCGATTTGAACCCCGTATTCAGGCGCTGATCCGCGAAGCCGAGGCGCTGACTGCGGCCAACACTCGCCTCACTCTGACCGTAGCCGCCAACTACGGAGGTCGCTGGGATTTGATGCAGGCGGTCGAGCGAATGCTGGCAACTCGTCCTGAGCTTGCTCGCGGATTCAGCGAGCATGATCTAGGTGCACACCTGGCCATGAACTATGCACCGGAACCGGATCTGTTCATTCGCACCGGCGGGGAGCAGCGCATCAGCAATTTTCTGCTCTGGCAACTTGCGTATACGGAGCTCTATTTCACCGACACGCTGTGGCCGGATTTCGATGCGGCGGCGTTGGAGCGCGCGATTCAGTCATACCGCCAGCGTGAGCGGCGTTTCGGCCGCACCAGCGAGCAGTTGATTGACGAGGTGGCGCCCCGGCTGCCTCGGCTAGCGGGCAAAGGATGAACGTCGTACCGTCCTCCGTGCTCGTTCGCCGCATAATCACCGTAGCGATCATCCTTCCTCTCTTTCTCGTCGCACTGTTCTGGTTGCCGCGCCCGCTTTGGGGTGCAACCATGCTGTTTGTGGTTGTGCTCGCGTGCATCGAGTGGGGCGCATTGACCGCGCTCGCGCCGCGTGCTCTGGTCGCGTTCACCTTGCTAGTTGCAAGTGCCTGCGTGGCAGTGGCATGGCTGCGAGCGGCCGGCGGCGCGCTGGTGCTCTGGGCCGCGATTGCGTTCTGGCTCGTCGTGGCTCCCCTTTGGCTGCGACGTACAATCCCGGCCAACTCGCTGGCACTTGCGCTGGCGGGGGCGATCGTGCTTGTGTCCGCCTGGTATTCGCTGTACCTGCTGCAGGAAGCGGCAGGGCGGCTGCTTGCACTGCTGGGCGTGGTGTGGACAACCGACACCGCGGCCTACTTCGTAGGACGAAGTTTCGGCCGTCGCAAGCTCGCGCCCAGCATCAGTCCAGGCAAGACGTGGGAGGGTGTGTTTGGCGCGATTGCCGCAGTCGGCGTGTATTATGGATTGTTGTGGTGGCTATGGGCGCCCGCATTTCTTGCCGGGCATCGTGCGGCCGACCTCATCCTGGTAGCGGGGATGCTGGCACTGAGTATAGAGGGCGATTTGTTCGAATCCTGGGTCAAGCGGCGAGCAGGCGTCAAAGACAGCGGCAGGATGCTCCCCGGCCACGGCGGGGTGCTGGATCGAATCGACGGCCTGGTGGCGGCGTTGCCGCTTGCGGCGCTCGGCTCGGTCATCGCTTCGAACTGAGCGGAAGCGCATCATGCAGGCAATTACTCTACTCGGGTCGACCGGCAGTATCGGTACCCACGCGCTGGCGGTCATATCCCGGCATCCTCAGCGCTATCGCGTAGCCGCGTTGAGCGCGCACACGCGCACCGATACGCTCGTGCAGCAATGCTTGCAGTATGCGCCCTCCTACGCCGTGCTGTCCGATCCGACGGAAGCCGAGCGTGCGCGCCGGCGGTTGCGCGATGCCGGCTGCGAGTGCACCGTGCTGTGTGGTCAGGACGGCCTGCGTCAGGTGGCGACCTTACCCGAGGTCGATGTGGTCATTGCCGGTATCGTCGGCGCCGCCGGATTGCAATCGGGGCTGGCCGCAGTGCGGGCAGGCAAGCGCGTATTGCTCGCCAACAAGGAGGCGCTGGTAGTAGCAGGCGAGATTTTCATGGCCGCCGTTCGTCAGCACGGCGCCACGCTGCTGCCGCTCGACAGCGAGCACAATGCCATTCACCAGGCGTTACCGCGTGATTTCGCGGGCGACCTCGATGCGGTTGGTGTGCGTCGCATCGTGCTGACCGCATCCGGCGGTCCCTTCCGCTTGCTGCCGACCGAGGCGCTCGAGGCGGTGACGGCGGAGCAAGCGTGCGCGCACCCGAACTGGGTCATGGGGCGAAAGATCTCGGTCGACTCCGCGACCATGATGAACAAGGGCCTGGAGGTGATCGAAGCGCACTGGCTGTTCGGGGCGAAGGAAGCGCGGATCGGCGTGGTTGTGCATCCGCAGAGTATCGTGCACTCCATGGTCGAGTATCGGGATGGTTCGACCATTGCACAGCTCGGTCAGCCCGACATGTGCACCCCGATTGCCTACGCGCTTGCTCATCCCGAGCGCATCGATGCCGGCGTCGAGGCGGTCGACCTTACCCGGGTAGGACGTCTGGATTTTCACGCCCCCGATCCGGAGCGTTTCCCTTGCTTGCGGCTGGCGTACGCGGCGCTGCGTGAAGGCGGTACTGCACCAGCAGTGCTGAACGCGGCCAACGAGGTCGCCGTCGAGCGTTTCCTTTCTGGCGAAATTCGCTTTCCGAGCATCGCTCGTCTTACCGAGGATGTGCTCGGTCGGGTCGCGTCGAGCGACGTGACGAGCCTGGAGACGGTCCTCGCCGCTGACAGCCTGGCGCGCGAGCATGCGCAGCGCTGGTCCGTGCAGGCAGTCACGCGATCGGTAGGGCTACCCGCCTATTCATCCTCCTCCGCCTAGGATCATGACGCTGCTCACAACACTGGTTGCGTTCGTCATTGCGCTCGGTTCGCTCATCCTCTTTCACGAGTTGGGCCATTATCTGGTCGCGCGCGCTCTGAACGTCAAGGTGCTGCGATTCTCCATCGGTTTCGGGCGCCCCCTGGTCAGCCGCACTTACGGCATCGACCGGACGCAATGGGTGATCGCTGCGTTTCCGTTCGGAGGCTATGTCAAGATGGCGGATGAGCGCGAAGGGCAAGTTGCCTCGGAGGATCTGCCGCGCGCGTTCAATCGCCAATCGGTTTACCGGCGTTTCGCCATCGTCGCCGCCGGACCTATCGCCAACTTCCTGCTCGCGATCGCGATCTATTGGCTGCTGTACATGTCGGGCATGCCGGGGCTACGCCCGATCCTGGACGAACCTCCGCCCGGGACTGCGGCGCACGCGGCGGGCTTCCACGAGGGCGACACGCTGCTCAAGGTCGGGGGCGAGCCGGTTGCCACTTGGCAGGATGCGCGCTGGGAATTGCTGCGCCACGCGGTGAATCAGGCGACGGTGAAAGTCGAAACGAGGGACCACAAGGGCTACATCGAAGTGCACACGCTCGACTTGTCGAGTCTCAGCAGCGAGGATCTCGACAGTGATTTTCTGCGTGCTGCCGGTCTGCTCCGATTTAACCCGCCTCTTGCGCCGGTGCTGGGCAAGGTGGTCGAGGGTGCGCCTGCGTACAAGGCGGGGCTGCGCGAGGGAGACCGCGTGCTCGCGATCGACGGCGTCGCGGTGAACCGCTGGCAAAGTGTGGTCGCCGCGGTGCGCGATCGCCCCAGCGCCACCCTCGTGCTCGACGTGGAACGCGGCGGTACGCGCTTGCAGGTGAAGGTCACCACCGAAGCGGTGGACGAAGGCGGCCGCACGATTGGCCGTATGGGCGCAGCGCCGAAAGTGGATCCGCAATCGATGCGCGCCGCGCTCACTGAGGTCCGTTACGGGGTGGGCGAGAGCCTCGTGCGTGCGATCAGCAAGACGTGGGAGACGTCGCTATTCAGCCTGCGCATGCTTGGCAAGATGGTAACGGGACACATCTCTTTGAAGAATCTGTCGGGTCCGCTGACGATCGCCGATTACGCCGGTCAATCCGCACAGGTTGGTTGGATCGCCTACCTGAGCTTCGTTGCATTGATCAGCATCAGCCTGGGCGTGCTCAATCTGCTGCCTGTGCCGTTATTGGATGGCGGACATTTGATGTATTATACGATCGAAATTCTAAAGGGCAGGCCGGTCTCCGAGCGTGCCATGCAGATCGGTCAGCATGTCGGCATGGCAGTGCTCTTCAGCTTGATGCTTCTTGCCCTCTTCAACGACGTGAACCGGCTCATCAGCAACTGAACCAGAATGCGATTTTTGCGTTTGCTGTTGCTTGGTGCGCTGCTGATGGGCTCCAGCCTGGTGCATGCGTTGGAGCCCTTCGTCGTGAAAGACATCCGCGTCGAAGGCATTCAGAGAACCGAAGCCGGAACGGTATTCAGCTACTTGCCGATCAAGGTGGGTGAGACACTCACCGAGGAAAAGGCCGCCGCCGCCATCCGCGCACTTTATGCCACCGGGTTTTTCCGGGACGTGGTGCTCGAGGTGGACAATGGGGTCCTGATCGTCACGGTGCAGGAACGGCCAAGTATCGCGCAAGTGGACTTTACCGGGGTGCGCGAATTCGAGCCCGACCAGCTCAAGACAGGGCTCAAACAGGTGGGGCTCACCGAAGGTCGGATCTTCGACCGCTCGCTGCTGGAGCGGGCCGAGCAGGAACTCAAGCGCCAGTACGTGAGCCGCGGCAAGTACGCCGCCACCGTTACGACGACGGTCACGCCGCTGGAGCGCAATCGCGTCGCGATCAACTTCGCGGTCGACGAGGGCGATGTCGCCAAGATCCGTCAGATCAGCATTATCGGGGCGAAGGCATTCTCGGAAAAGGAGCTCCTGAGCCAGTTCGTGTTGCGCACCCCGGGGCTCATGACTTGGTTCTCGAAGCACGATCAGTATTCGCGCCAGAAGTTGCAGGCCGATCTCGAGGCGCTGCGCTCGTTCTACCTGAACCGTGGCTTTCTTGATTTCAACATCGACTCGACCCAGGTATCCATTACGCCCGACAAGAAGGACGTCTACATCACGATCGGCATCACCGAGGGCGAAAAATTCACCGTCTCGGACGTGCGCCTAGCCGGAGAATTGCTGCTTCCCGAGGCGGAGTTGCGCAAACTGATCACGATCAAGCCGGGCGACATTTTCTCGCGCGAGGAGCTGACCGCGTCGTCCAAGGCGATTTCGGACCGACTCGGCAATGAAGGCTACGCGTTTGCAAATGTCAACGCCGCACCCGAAGTGGACCGGGCCAAGCGTCAGGTCGCGTTCACTTTCTACGTCGACCCGGGAAGACGCGTCTACGTCAGACGCATCAACATCATGGGCAACACGAAAACCCGCGATGAAGTGATTCGCCGCGAGATGCGCCAGCTCGAAGGCGCCTGGTATTCGGCGGAGAAGGTTGCGGAATCCCGCAGTCGTCTCGATCGGCTGGGTTACTTCAATGACGTCGCGGTCGAAACTCCGAGCGTCGCGGGAACGACCGACCAGATCGACGTCAATGTCACGATCAACGAGAAACCGACCGGAAATCTCCTGGTCGGGGCGGGTTTTTCCAGCAACGAAGGTCTGGTCTTGTCGGGCGGAGTCACCCAGACCAACGTGTTCGGCTCGGGCAATCACCTGGGTCTGCAGATCAACACCAGCAAGGTCAACACGATCTACTCCTTGTCGGTCACCGAGCCCTATTTCACGGTCGACGGCGTGAGTCGTGGTTTTGATATCTACAAGCGCGATATCGATCCCACCAAGATCAACTCGGGGCGCTGGCGCACCTCGACACTCGGCGCACAGTTGCGCTTCGGCGTACCCATCACCGATGTGGATACGATCAACTATGGGATCGGTGTCGAGCGCACCGAACTGAACGTATTCAGCGACAGCCCTCAGCGTTTCATCGACTTCGTCGATATTTACGGCGAGACCAATTCCACCCTGCTCGGTACGATCGGCTGGTCGCGCGACAATCGCGATAGCCTCATCTATCCGACCAAGGGTCGCATGCAAAGGCTGTCGCTGGAGTCCGGCCTGCCGGGGGGCAGTCTGCGCTACTACAAGGCGTCCTATCAGCACCAATGGTATTGGCCGCTGACGCGGTACTATACTCTGATGTTGAACGGCGAGATCGGCGTCGGGGACGGCATCGACAGGCGGCCGCTGCCCTTTTTCAAGAACTTTTTCGCGGGCGGCGTGAGTTCCGTGCGCGGCTACGAGGCGAACAGCCTGGGACCCAAGGATTCGAACGGTGATCCGATCGGAGGCAGTAAGCGTACCGTTCTCAACGCCGAGCTGATGTTTCCGTTCCCCGGCCTCGAGAATGACCGCTCTGTACGGTTGAGCGCGTTTACCGATGCCGGCATGATCGCAGACAAATTTTCGACCGAAGAGTTTCGCGGCTCGGTGGGAGTGGCTGTCCTCTGGGTGTCGCCACTGGGGCCGCTGAAGATCAGTGTCGCACAGCCCTTGAACGACAAGTCGGGGGACAAGATACAACGTTTCCAATTCACCTTCGGCGCCTCATTCTGACCATGCTGCCGCTCGTCCGAGGAGATAGACCTTGAACGCCGCTCGTCTGATGTTCCTGCTGGCTCTGCTCGGCCTGCCGCTCGCGGCATCGGCAGCGGAGCTCAAGATCGGTTTCCTCGATGCCGAACGCATCAACCGCGAATCGGCGCCGGCAATCCGCGCGAGCAAGGAGCTGGAACGGGAATTCGCGCCGCGCATCCAGGAGCTCCAGAAGATGGAGCGCCAGCTCAAGGACGCTCAGGCAGCCTTGGAGAAAGACGCCATGACCATGAGCGAAAGCGAGCGCACCCGGCGCGAGCAGGAACTCGTGCGAAACAACCGTGAGTTCCAGCGTGCACAACGCGAATACCGAGAGGATCTGAACACGCGCCGAAATGAGAAGCTGGCCGATCTGTTCCAGCGCGCCAACAAGGTGATCCAGCAGATCGCAGAGGCGGAAAAGTTCGATCTGATCCTGCAGGAGGCGGTTTACCGCAGTCCGCGCATCGACATCACCGACAAAGTTCTGAAGGCCCTCGGCGAGCTCAAGTAGGCCCCCGTCAGGACCGGTGTCCGGAGCGCGTCGATGCGTCCAGCCGCCCGCTCGTTCGTGCTGGGTGAACTGGTTGATCTGCTCGGCGGCGAGCTGGAGGGCGATGCGAACTTGCGAATTACGCAGGTGGCGCCGCTGGAATCAGCCGGTCCCGAGGACATCTCGTATTTTGCGGCCGAGGCGTACCGGAGGGATCTCGATGCGACACATGCCGGCGCCGTCGTGCTGCATCCTTCGAACGCGCGGCCCGGGCTGAACTGCATCTGTACGCCCAATCCGCTGCTGTATTTCGTTCGCCTGATGGCGCTGTTCCACCCCGAGCCGGAAGTCGCTGCCGGCGTGCACCCGATGGCCTGGGTGCATCCTCAAGCTAGCGTGGCAACCAGCGCCGAAGTGGGGGCGTTCGCAAGCGTGGAGCAGGGCGCGCGTATCGACAGCCGGGCTCGCATCGGCTCGGGCTGCCGAATCGGCCATCATGCCGAGATTGGCGAGGATTCCGCACTCCATGCCAACGTAATCGTTTATCCACACTGCATCGTCGGCAAGCGGGCTGTACTCAACGCCGGCTGCGTAATTGGTTCGGACGGCTTCGGCGGTGTGCTGGATCGAGGCCGCTGGGTGAAAATGCCGCATCTTGGCCGAGTCGTTCTGGGCGATGATGTCGAAGTGGGCGCCAATACCACGATCGATCGGGGTGCCATGGGTGACACGATATTGGGCAACGGAGTCAAGCTCGATAACCTGATCCAGATCGCGCATAACGTGCGCATCGGCGATAACACCAGCGTTGCCGCTTGCGCTGGCATAGCCGGAAGCGCCCGCATCGGCGCCAACTGTGTAATCGGAGGCAGCGCGGATATCTCTGGCCATCTGCACTTGGCCGACGGGGTGCAGATCTCGCCCTCGACCATGGTCGGACGCTCCATCGAAGTTCCGGGCCGTTATACCGGAATATTTCCGTGGAGCGAGCATCGTACTTGGTTGCGAATCGCGGCTGCGTTGCGTCGCCTCGGCGATCCGGGTGTCGCGGACAGAAAGCGTCCTAGACGAGAACGCTCGCGCGAAAGCGCACAGCACGTACAAGAAGAGCGAGACGATGATGGACATCAATGAGATCCTGAAGTATCTGCCGCATCGTTACCCGTTCCTTCTGATCGACCGGGTGGTCCGGCTCGAGCCAGACAAGACCATCGTTGCGCTGAAGAACGTGACGATCAACGAGCCGTTCTTCGTCGGCCACTTCCCCTACCACCCGGTGATGCCCGGAGTGCTCGTGATCGAGGCTATGGCGCAGGCGGCCGCAGTACTCACCTTTCGCAGCAACAATCACCTGCCGGACGACAAGTCGATCTATTACTTTGTCGGTATCGACAACGCGCGCTTCAAGCGTCCGGTCATCCCGGGCGATCAACTCATGCTGCACGTCAGCATCACGCGTGCGCGTGAAGCTCGCGGCGGGCTGTGGAAGTTCAAGGCCGAGGCACGGGTCGACGCCAACCTGGCGGCCGAAGCCGAGTTGCTTTGCACGCTGCGCAACCTCTGAGCGTCCACGGGACGAGGCGCAGGCGCGTGGCGAAAGATGGCATTCACCCCAGTGCCCTTGTCCACCCGGGGGCGCGGCTAGGTGAAGGTGTGTCGATTGGCGCATTCAGCATCGTCGATGAGCACGTCGAGGTCGGCGCCGGCACCCGTATCGGCCACCATTGCGTGCTGACCGGCCACACCCGCATCGGCCGCGACAATCGCGTCTATCACTTCGTATCGCTCGGCGAAGCGCCGCAAGACAAGAAGTATGGCGGTGAGCCTACGGCGCTCGAGATCGGCGATCGCAACACCATTCGCGAGTTCGCCACCCTCAACCGCGGCACGGTGCAGGATGCAGGTGTCACCCGGCTCGGCAACGACAACTGGATCATGGCGTACGTCCATCTTGCACACGATTGCCAGGTCGGCAACGCCACCATCTTCGCCAACAACGCGCAACTCGCCGGGCATGTCCACATTGGGGATCATGCCATCCTCGGCGGCTTCACCACCGTGCATCAGTTCTGTCGCGTCGGGGCGCACGCAATCACGGGTCTGAGCAGTGTGATCGTGCACGACGTGCCACCTTACGTCACGGCAGCCGGCAATCCAGCAGCCGCCCATGGTATCAATAGCGAGGGCCTGCGCCGGCGCGGCTTCTCCGCGGCCGCGATCGATGGCCTGCGACGGGCCTACCGCACACTATACAAATCCGGGCTGACGCTGGACGAGGCTAGACGCGCGCTCGCCGGGCAGGTCGAGGCGCTGCCGGAGCTGCGGCTGTGGCTCGATTTCTTGTCGGTATCGAACCGGGGGATCGTGCGCTGACATGACGTCAGTGGCGCGCGCAGCGACCGTTGCCATTGTCGCCGGCGAGGCTTCCGGCGACCTGCTCGCCGCCTCGCTCGTGAACGCGATGCGCGCGCTCGATCCCGGTATCCGTTTCTCCGGCGTGGCGGGGCCGCGCATGCAGGCTGCAGGCGTTGAATGCCTCTACCCAGTGGAGAAGCTCGCTGTGCGCGGTTACGTGGAGGTGCTGCGGCACTTCGTCGAGATCGTCGGCATCCGCCGGGCGCTGCGCGCGCACTGGCTGCGCGAGCGGCCGGATCTGTTTATCGGTGTGGATGCTCCGGATTTCAATTTTTCGCTGGAAGCTGACTTGCGTCGCAGCGGCATTCCGACGGTGCACTACGTCAGTCCGTCGATCTGGGCATGGCGAGCGCAGCGCATGAAGAAGATCCGCAAGGCCGTGACACACATGCTCGCGCTGTTTCCGTTCGAGGCGCCGCTGTACCGACGGGCCGGCGTGCCCGTCACGTATGTGGGGCATCCGCTGGCCGATCTGCTCCCCGCTCAGCCCGACCGACTGGCGGCGCGCGAGCAGCTGCGCCTGCCGAGCGAGGCCACGATCGTGACATTGTTGCCGGGGTCGCGCGAATCCGAGTTGCGAGAGCACGCGCGTCTATTCGTGCGAACCGCAAGTCTGATCGCGGCACGCCGTCCCGATGTGCTGTTTCTCGTGCCGCTGGTGAACCGGACGACACGGGTGCTGTTCGAGTCGGCGCTTGCGATCGACGGCGCGCCAGGCCTCGAAGTGCAGCTCCTGTTCGGCCATTCGCACGAGGCTTTGACCGCAGCCAGCGTCGGTCTAGTGGCGTCGGGAACCGCGACGCTCGAGGCGGCGCTGCTGGGCTGCCCCATGGTGATCACATATCGTGTGCCCGCGCTCACGTACCGCATTATGTGGCCGCAGCGGCGCCTGCCCTATATCGGGCTGCCCAATGTCCTGGCCGGCGAGTTCATTGTCCCGGAACTGTTGCAGGACGATGCGACGCCCGAGAACCTCGCCCAGGCATTGCTCAATCTGATCGCCGATCCGCTGATACAACGGCGCGTGGAGGCGCGCTTTGCAGCACTGCGCACGGGCTTGCGTCAAGGCGCGGCGAATACGGCTGCGCGCGCCATCATGCCGCTCCTTGCGCGCCGTACATGAGCGCAGTAGCTGCGATCGTCTGCGGTGTCGACGAAGCGGGCCGTGGACCGCTGGCTGGGCCCGTGTATGCCGCTGCCGTTGTCCTCGGCCACTGTGTGCGAATACGCGATCTGGCCGACTCGAAGCTCCTTACGGCAGAAGCGCGCGAATCGGTGCGGGCGTGTATCGAGCGACGCGCGGTCGCTTGGGCGGTGGCGAGTGCCTCGGTGGAAGAGATTGACCGCATGAATGTCTTGCAGGCGACCTTGCTCGCGATGCGCCGGGCGGTACAGCGGCTGGCATGCACGCCGACGCAAGTTCTGGTGGACGGCTTGCACTGTCCGGCGCTCGACTGTCCTGTGCGCCCTGTCGTGCGCGGCGACGCCACGGTTAAGGAAATCTCGGCTGCCTCGATTCTCGCCAAGACCTCTCGAGATCGCTACATGGTCGAGCTCGACAGCGTCTATCCCCAATACGGGTTCGCGCGCCACAAGGGTTACTCGACACCGGGGCATCTGGCTGCGCTGCGTCGGTACGGCGCGTGCCCGCATCATCGGCAAAGCTTCGCGCCGGTGCGCGAGGTCTTATACTCGCTTTTCTGAAATGGGGGCGATGTGAACCTGTTCGGCGAGGGGTAGACTTTTTTTGCTTCCCGCACGAAGGACATCGCGTGCTGGGATCGACCGCGAGACGAATCGGCGCCAGGCGCCGGCCGCGCGGCGATTCGTCTACATTGTGCGTTCGGAGGCGCCAACGATGCGCTTTGCCCTTCTGCTCCATTTGCTCGGCGCGGTCGTCTGGATCGGCGGCATGTTCTTCGCGTACGTGGCATTACGCCCGGCCGCGGCGCAGGCGCTGCAGCCGCCACAGCGTCTGGCGCTGTGGCGCGAGACGCTGGCGCGGTTCTTCAATTGGGTCTGGGTGTCGATCGCGGTGCTCTATATCACGGGAGTGCACATGCTGTCTTCTGCTTACGGCTCGCACGCAGTGCCGATTTACGTACTGGCGATGGCGGCCATAGCTACCGTCATGAGCGTGATCTTCGCCTACGTCTATTTCGCACCCTTTCGCACGCTCAAGCGCGAGGTCGAAGCGCAGAACTGGCCGATGGCCGGCGGTGCGCTCAATCGTATCCGGCAATTTGTCGCCACCAACCTGGTCCTGGGGTTGATCACGCTGGCGGTGGGCGTCGGGGGAGGGCTCCTCGGCTGACTCGGGTGAGCGGCCTCGTCCTCGCGGCGCCCGTGTAATGTCCGATCTGCCGCATATCGGCTCGCGCAGCAATGCGCACTTTCGAACCGTGCGCGCCTTGGCCACGTCCGCGGCGCAGCGCCGGCGCAGCGGGCGTACGCTGCTCGATGGCGCGCATCTCGTGGCGGCCTATCTTGAGCGTGCGCGTCCGGCGTTCATCGCGGTGAGTGAAAGTATGTGCGGCGACATTGAAGTCCGCCAGATACTCGAGCGCGCGCCCGGTGTGCCCTGCGCTCGTTTTTCCGACCTATTGTTCGCGCAGCTTGCGCCGGTGCGTGCGCCGACCGGCATCCTCGCCGTCATCGATATCCCGCGAGATCCGCCCGCAAGGCCACGAGGATCGTTGCTCGTCATGCTCGACGCGATCCAGGATCCCGGCAACGTAGGCACGATCATTCGCTCGGCTGCGGCAGCCGGCGCGGATGCCGTCCTGCTATCGGCACAGTGCGCAGACGCCTGGGCGCCGCGAACGCTGCGCGCAGCCATGGGCGCGCACTTCGCGCTCGCCATTCATGTTCGATGCGATCTGGAGCGGGTCGCGCGTAACTTCGAGGGCCGGGTGATTGCGGCGGCGGGCCAAGGCGGAGCGGCCCCGCATGAGTTGTCACTACTCGGATCGATCGCACTGGTCTTCGGCAGCGAAGGCGCAGGGTTGAGCGAGCCGTTGGCAAAGGTCGCGCACGCTGTAACCTCGATTCCGCTTGCGCGCGGCGTCGAATCGTTGAACGTCGGTGCGGCGGCGGCCATCATCCTGTTCGAGCGAGCGCGACAGATCGCCATGACATCGCCGCTGCGCGGCAGCTCATCCGCGCCTCAGCCTTGAACCCGGGTTATGATGCCAGCGCTTGTTCTCGCTACTATACGCCTCGGTCCGATTGGGATAGAGGCGGACATGGTCAGGATCGGGGTCACGTCAAACGCGCAGATCGGGCGAGCCTGCGCCGAGCCGTTGCGGATTCGCGCGCCACAGCACGCGGCTCAGTACACGTGCCGGACGAGCCGTGTGTCGTGCAGGATTGTGGCGGCGATTTCCTCGATCGACTTGCGGGTGGTGTCGATGTAGGGCACGCCTTCCTGGCGCATCAAGGCTTCGGCCGCACGCACTTCGAATTGACAATTGGCGAGCGTCGAATAGCGACTCCCGGGGCGGCGCTCGTTGCGCACCACTTGCAGCCGTTCCGGCTGGATGGTGAGTCCGTAAAGCTTGCGTCGCAGGTTGTGCAGTTGCGGCGGTAGGGCATTGCGCTGGAAATCCTCGGCAACCAGCGGATAGTTGGCGGTGCGGATACCGTACTGCAACGCCATGTAGAGGCAAGTCGGGGTCTTGCCGGATCGCGACACGCCGACCAGGACGATATCCGCCTCGTCCAGATCGCGGGTGGAAATGCCATCGTCGTGGCTCAGGGCGAAATTCACCGCCTCGATACGGTGGTGATAGTCACCCAGATTGTCGGCGCTGTGCGAGCGGCCGACCACGCGCGCCGATCCCAGTCCGAGTTCCTGCTCGAGGATCGCGATGAAGAACTGAAAGCAGTCGATCACGAGTGCGTTGGCGCCGATCAGCGCCTCTTCGATCTCCGCGTTCACCAGCGTGCAGAAAACGAGTGCGCGCGCACCGTCCTGCTCGGCCGCCTGATTGATCTCATGCACGAGCGCCTTGGCCTTGTCGATCGAATCGATGAAGGGCTTGGTGATTTCGGCAAAGCGCACGCCCTCGAACTGGGTGAGCAGGCTGTGCCCGAGCATTTCGCAGGTGATGCCGGTGCGGTCGGAGACGAAGTACGCGGTTCTTCGGTGCGCGCGCTCGCTCGTTTGCATAAGTTTTCGCCTCCGCAGGTCGAACGGGTAAAATATCGGCTTTCCCAACTGCTTACAACCGCGTCGCGCCATGTCTCACGATTATCTCGTCTGGCTGCAGGATCTGCGCATGGCCGATATCGGTCGCGTCGGAGGGAAGAACGCGTCCCTCGGTGAATTGATCGGCGAGCTATCCCCCTTGGGCATCCGTGTGCCCGGCGGCTTCGCCACCAGCGCCAAGGCCTTTCGCGACTTTCTCGCCGCAGATGGGCTCGACCGGCGCATCGGCGAGGCGCTGGCGAATCTCGACGTCGCGAACGTCAACGCGCTGGCACGCTGCGGTGCCGCCATTCGCGGCTGGATCGAAGCGCAGCCGTTGCAAGCGACCTTGGAACAAGCCATCCGCGAGGCGTATGCCCAGATGCAGAGCAACGACGGCGATGATTTCACGGTCGCAGTGCGCTCGTCGGCCACGGCAGAGGACCTTCCCGATGCGAGCTTCGCCGGGCAGCAGGAGACCTTCCTCAACGTGCACGGCATCGACGCGCTGCTCACCGCGGTCAAGCGCGTGTTCGCTTCGCTCTACAACGACCGCGCCATTTCGTACCGTGTCCATCAGGGCTTCAGCCACGCCGAGATCGCGCTATCCGTCGGCGTGCAGCGCATGGTGCGAAGCGACATCGCCGCCAGCGGCGTCATGTTCAGTCTCGATACCGAGTCGGGCTTCGACCAGGTCGTATTCGTGACCGCCTCCTACGGCCTTGGCGAGGCGGTGGTGCAGGGGGCGGTCAACCCCGATGAGTTCTACGTCTACAAGCGAGGCCTGGCGGAGAAGCGTCCGGCGATCCTGCGCCGCTCGCTCGGCGGCAAGAGCGTACGCATGATCTACTCGGCGAGCCACGAGCCGGGCAAGTCGATAACCACCGAACCCGTACCCCATGCCGAACGCAGGCGGTTTTGCATCACCGATGGGGAGGTCGAGCAACTCGGGCGGCTCGCGATGACGATCGAGGCGCATTACGGCAGGCCCATGGATATCGAGTGGGCCAAGGACGGCATCGATGGTGAGATCTACATCCTGCAGGCGCGCCCGGAGACGGTGAAGACGCAGGCGTCGGTCGATATGCTCAAGCGCTTCCGCCTGAAGTCGCGCTCACGGGTGCTCATCAGCGGGCGCGCGATCGGGCAGAAAGTCGGCGCCGGAACGGTGCGTCTCATACGCGGCACGGAGGAGATGGAGCGCGTGCGCGAAGGCGATATTCTCGTCACCGATATGACCGACCCGGATTGGGAGCCCGTGATGAAACGGGCGGCCGCGATCGTAACGAACCGTGGAGGGCGCACCTGCCATGCCGCTATCATCGCGCGCGAGCTCGGGATACCGGCCGTGGTGGGCACGGGTGAGGCGACGCGCTGCCTGGAAGAGGGCGATGCGGTTACCGTATCGTGCGCCGAGGGCGATACGGGCAACGTGTACGAGGGCATTCTGGAGGTCGAGGAGATCGATCTTGCGCTCAACCGGATGCCTGAGGCGCCGGTCAAGATCGCGATGAATGTCGGCAATCCCGAACTGGCGTTCGAGTTCCAGCGCCTGCCAAATGCGGGCGTGGGACTTGCTCGGCTCGAATTCATCATCGCGCGGATGATCGGTCTGCATCCAAAGGCGATTCTGGACTATCCGAACCTGTCCGCAGACCTGAAGGACGCTGTGGAGATCCAGATTGCGGGCTATTCCGACCCGGTCACGTTTTACGTCGAAAAGCTCACCGAAGGCATCGCAACGCTGGGCGCGGCATTCTTTCCCAAGCCGGTGATCGTGCGGCTATCCGATTTCAAATCCAACGAGTATTCCAGCCTCGTGGGAGGCTCGCGCTACGAGCCGAACGAGGAAAATCCCATGCTCGGATTTCGGGGCGCATCGCGCTATCTGTCGGAGTCGTTTCGCGCCTGCTTCGAGCTCGAATGCCGCGCGCTCGCGAAGGTGCGCGACGAGATGGGTCTTACCAATGTCGAGATCATGGTGCCGTTCGTGAGGACCGTGGAAGAAGCTCGCCGGGTGGTCGCTCTGCTTGCCGAGCACGGTCTGGAGCGCGGGCGCAACGGACTGCGCCTCATCATGATGTGCGAGATTCCGTCCAACGCGGTGCTGGCCGATCGCTTCCTCGAGTACTTCGACGGCTTCTCGATCGGCTCGAACGACATGACCCAGCTTACGCTCGGACTCGATCGCGACTCGGGTATCGTCGCGGGCGAGTTCGACGAACGCGATCCGGCCGTGAAGGAGATGCTGCGCCTGGCGATCGCCGCGTGCCGGCGCGCCAACAAGTACGTCGGGATATGCGGCCAGGGGCCATCGGATCACCCCGATCTCGCACGCTGGCTGGTCGACCAGGGCATTGAGAGCCTGTCGCTCAACCCCGATTCCGTGATTGAAACGTGGCTCTACCTCGCCGGTAAGACCGCCGCTTGATGGCATCTTTCGCGGCAAGCGTACGGCCGCCTCGCCGGCGCGTTGTTGGGTCGAGGCAATTGAGCTATCATCCGGCAACCGGATACGATCGATGACGCGATACGTTTTTGTCACAGGCGGCGTAGTGTCTTCCCTGGGCAAAGGCATCGCCGCCGCTTCGCTCGGTGCGATTCTCGAGTCGCGCGGCATCCGCGTCACCCTCCTCAAGCTCGACCCCTACATCAACGTCGACCCGGGCACCATGAGCCCGTTCCAGCACGGCGAGGTATTCGTCACTGAGGACGGCGCCGAGACCGACCTCGATCTTGGTCACTACGAACGCTTCGTCGACCGGCGCATGCGCAAGCGCAACAACTTCACCACCGGCCAGATCTACGACAGCGTGATACGCAAGGAACGCCGCGGCGAGTACCTTGGCGGGACTGTGCAGGTGATTCCACACATCACAGACGAGATCAAGCACTTCATCCGACTGGGCGCCGAGGATGCGGAGGTGGCGATCGTGGAGATCGGCGGCACCGTGGGTGACATCGAGTCGCTGCCGTTCCTGGAGGCGATCCGGCAGATGAGCATCGAGCTGCCGCCCCACCACGTCTGCTACGTGCATCTCACGCTGGTGCCTTACATCGGTTCGGCGGGCGAAATGAAGACAAAGCCTACGCAGCACTCGGTGAAGGAGCTGCGCGGCATCGGTATTCAGCCCGACGTTCTGCTGTGCCGCGCGGATCGGCCGTTGCCGCCCGAAGAGCGGCGCAAGATCGCCCTTTTCACCAATGTGAACGTGCAGGCGGTGATTTCCGCGGTCGACGTCGATTCGATCTACAAGATTCCGTCCATGCTGCATGCGCAGCGACTCGACGACATCGTCTGTCAACGGCTGGATTTGAGCCCGGCGGCGGCCGATCTGAGCGTATGGGAGCGCCTGGTCTACCGACTCGAACACCCCAAGGCGCAGGTCGACATCGCGCTGGTCGGCAAGTACGTTGATCTCACCGAATCCTACAAATCGCTTTCGGAAGCGATCGTGCACGCCGGTATCCATACCGGCGCGAGGCCGGTGATTCACTATATCGATTCGGAAAGCATCGAGCGCGACGGCACCGCATGCCTCGAGCACATGCACGCGGTGCTGGTTCCGGGCGGGTTCGGCAAACGCGGCGTCGAAGGCAAGATCGCTGCCATCCGCTATGCGCGTGAGCACGCCATACCCTACCTTGGCATCTGCCTCGGGATGCAACTTGCGATCATCGAGTTCGCGCGCGACGTCGTGGGCCTGGCCGGCGCGCACAGCACGGAGTTCGATCCGCAGACGCCGCACCCCGTGATCGCGCTCATCACCGAATGGCACACCCGCGATGGTCAGACGGAACAGCGAAACACCGAATCCGATCTTGGCGGCACGATGCGATTAGGCGGCCAGGAGTGCACGCTCGCGGAAGGCAGCGTCGTGCGTGCGATCTATGGCAAAGAAACGATCGCCGAGCGCCATCGCCATCGCTATGAGGTCAATAACCGCTATCGCAGAGTGCTCGAAGAGCACGGATTGCGCTTTTCGGCCGTGTCGGTGAAAGACGACCTGGCCGAAATGATCGAGTTGCCAGGCCATCCGTGGTTCGTTGCCTGCCAGTTCCATCCCGAGTTCACCTCCACGCCCAGGCACGGGCACAGGCTATTCAATGCTTTCATCGTCGCCGCCATGCGCCGCGCCAACGAGCATGACAGTGCACCGGCGCCCGATCTGTCGCGCCAGCTACACCCCGTGGTCTGATGTACGCAAGGACGGTTCGCGCACGATGAAGATCGGCGATATCGAAGTCGGACTCGAACGCCCGCTCGTGGTCATTGCCGGACCGTGCGTGATCGAGTCGCGCGACCTGGTGCTGCGCACCGCCGAGCGCTTGCGCGACAGCGCGCGTCGCGTCGGCGTTCCGCTCATATTCAAGGCTTCGTTCGACAAGGCCAACCGCAGCTCGGGCGAATCGTTCCGAGGGCTGGGTATGGACGAGGGGCTCGTGATCCTGGCAGAAGTGCGCCGCGAGCTCGGTCTTGCGGTGCTGACCGATGTGCACGAAGCCGAGCAGGCTGCGCCCGTCGCGGCCGTCGTGGACGTCCTGCAAACGCCAGCCTTCCTTTGCCGCCAGACCGATTTTGTACGTGCGGTGGCGGGTGCCGGCAAGCCGGTCAATATCAAGAAGGGTCAGTTTCTGGCGCCGAGCGAGATGCGTAACGTCGTTCTGAAGGCCAAGCAGGCAAGCGGTGCGGACAACATCCTGGTGTGCGAGCGCGGGTATTCGTTTGGTTACAACAATCTCGTGTCCGATATGCGCTCGCTCGCGATCATGCGCGAAACCGGGTGCCCGGTGGTGTTCGATGCTACCCATTCGGTGCAGTTGCCGGGCGGGCGGGGTAGCGCCAGCGGCGGCCAGCGCGAGTTCGTGCCGGTGCTCGCGCGGGCTGCGGTAGCGGCAGGGGTGGCGGGTGTTTTCATGGAAACCCATCCCGATCCTGCGCGTGCGCTGTCCGACGGTCCCAATGCCTGGCCGCTGGATCTCATGGAGCCGCTGCTGAAGGTTCTGAAGCTGGTGGACGATCTGGTCAAGAGGCAGGGCTTCGCGGAGCAGGAGTTGGCTCGAACGTAGCCGAGAAGCTTGCGGCGCGCGGGTTTGTAACGCTGGTACTCGACAAGGAAAGCTTGATGAGCGCAATCGTTGATGTTGTGGCGCGCGAGATTCTGGATTCGCGCGGACTGCCCACGGTCGAAGCCGATGTGCTGCTCGAATCGGGCGTGATGGGTCGCGCGGCCGTGCCTTCGGGTGCCTCGACCGGAGAGCGTGAGGCGATCGAGTTGCGTGATGGCGACAGCAGCCGTTTTGGCGGCAAGGGCGTGCTGCGTGCCGTGGAGCACGTCAATACCGAGATCAGCGAAGCTATCATGGGCCTGGACGCGGCTGAGCAGAGCTTCATCGATCGCACATTGATCGGGTTGGACGACAGCGACAACAAGTCGCGGCTGGGAGCGAATGCGATCCTGTCGGTTTCTCTGGCGGTCGCAAAGGCTGCTGCGGAGGAGTCGGGTCTGCCGCTGTACCGCTACATCGGCGGTGCGGGCCTCATGACATTGCCGGTGCCGATGATGAACGTCATCAACGGGGGCGCGCACGCCAACAACAACCTCGACCTGCAGGAGTTCATGCTGGTCCCGCTTGGCGCACAAAGCCTGCACGAAGCGATCCGCTGCGGTGCCGAGATCTTTCATACGCTCAAGCGGGTGATCCATGGCCGCGGCATGCCGACGACCGTCGGCGACGAAGGCGGTTTTGCACCCAATCTCGACAGCAATGAGGCGGGGCTCAAGCTCGTCATGGAGGCGATCGAAGCGTCGGGGTACACGCCTGGAAGGGACGTTTCGATCGCGCTCGACTGCGCGGCTTCGGAATTTTTCGACAACGGCGCCTATCGCCTGGCGTCCGAGGGCAGGAACCTTACGGCTCAGCAGTTCGTGGACTATCTGGCCGGTCTGGTCGAGCGCTATCCGATCGTCAGTATCGAAGACGGCATGGCCGAGGGCGATTGGGATGGCTGGAAGTTGCTGACCGAGCGCCTCGATGGCCAGGTGCAACTCGTGGGCGACGACGTATTCTGTACCAATACCCGCATCATTCGCGAAGGCATACGGCGTGGGATCGCGAATTCGGTGCTGATCAAGATCAACCAGATCGGGACGCTGACCGAGACGTTGGAGGCGATCGAGATGGCGAAGACCGCCGGCTACACCGCGGTGGTGTCGCATCGCTCCGGCGAGACCGAGGATACGACCATCGCCGATATCGCGGTGGGCACAAACGTGTTGCAGATCAAGACGGGTTCGTTGTCACGCTCGGATCGGCTCGCCAAGTACAACCAGCTGCTGCGCATCGAGGAAGATCTCGGGGATGCGGCGAACTACGCCGGGCGCCGAGCGTTCTATCAGCTCGACTGGGATTGAACCGCACACATGGCCGCACGACTGCTCGCGCTGGGGCTGATTGCGCTCGTCGCGAGCCTCCAGTATGGCCTCTGGCTCGGCAAGGGTAGCTGGCTGCGCGTGTGGGAAATCGATCGCAAGATTACCGAGCAGCGACGCAGCAATGACCAGCTCAGTGCTCGCAATGCCGCGCTCGATGCCGAGGTCCGCGATCTGAAAGAAGGGCTTGGTGCGATCGAGGAGCGAGCGCGCAACGAGCTCGGCATGATCCGTTCCGACGAAATCTTCTTCCAGGTGCTGGAGCGTGCCGATGGTGATGGCGCGCGCGCTTCCCGCTGAGTCCTAATCGGGATCGACGTGGCCGCCATCATTCTCGACGGCAAGCAGCTCGCGCAAAGTGTGCTGACCGACCTTTTGCCCCGCGTGCGCACGCTCCGGGCACGAGGAATCGCGCCGAAGCTGACCGTGATGCGGATCGGAGACGATCCCGCGTCAAGAAGCTACATCCGCGCCAAGATCCGAGCCTGCGAGCAGACGGGCGTCATGGGAGATGAGCTAGTCCTGCCCGCATCGACGTCCCAAGCCGAGATCCTCGCCCGCCTCGACCGGCTCAATGCTGACCCGCTAGTGCACGGCGTTCTGGTCCAGCTGCCGCTGCCGCGCGCGGTGGACCCGCACGCAGTCGCGGCCCGCATCGCGCCAACGAAGGATGTGGATGGCCTACATGCCTGCAACCTCGGCCAGTTGGTGCAGGGTAATGCACTGCTGCAGCCATGTACGCCAGCCGGCGTGCTGCGCCTGCTCGATGCTTACCGGATCGATGTGAGCGGCAAGCACGCCGTGGTGGTGGGTCGCAGCGAGATCGTCGGCAAACCCATGGCACTGCTCCTGATCCGGCGCGACGCCACAGTCAGTGTGTGCAATTCGAAGACGCCCGACCTCGGCGTCTTCACGCGTAGCGCGGACGTGCTGGTCGTGGCTGCGGGTCGTGCGGGTCTGGTGCGAGCCGACATGGTGAAAGTCGGTGCCGTTGTGGTGGACGTCGGGGTGAATCGCCTGACGAGCGGAAAGCTTGTCGGCGACGTCGACGCTGCGGCTGCGCACACGGCAAGTCATCTTACCCCGGTACCGGGTGGTGTCGGACCGATGACTGTGGCGATGCTGATCGAAAACACCGTGAACGCCGCCGAACGTGCCGCACCGGGTGGGCTGCAATCAACCGCGTGATCTGACCCGCCCGTGCGGGCAACAGCGTCAGCATCGCATGGCGTTGGCGAAATCCAGTAGCAGAGCCGGCGCGAGATAAGCGCGGAATGCCAGGTACAGCACTCCGGCCAAGCCGATCATAAGGATCGCCCACACGATCTTCTGGGTGGTAAACATCGTTTTGCCCGATCGTTCGTTGGATCGTAGCCGGACGATACCCGCGGACTGCACGTGTGCCAACCGTGACACGGGTACGCTGGCAGTAGGGCGGTCGTGAGTATGGGTTTCGTGCGTTCGAGCCTTGCTGGTATAGTCAAAAGGTACCTTCACTTCACACACCCGGCGGATATGCTATCACTTGCCTTCGACCTCGCTTTCGAGGATCTCTACGCGCCGGACGGGCTGGCGCGACTCGATCGGAAGTTCCTCGATTATCTGTCCGAGCAAGCCCCGCCGCTCGCATCTCGCCTGCAATCGGCTCGTGCCGAGCCGGCGCTTCTCACGCGCAAGCAAGAGGCGGAGCTTCTGATCGAACTGGGGCCGTGCGTGGAAAGCTTTCTGGCCAGGTTGTTTGGCATCGAGGCCGAGCTCGTGGCGGCGAGGGAGGCGCACGCGCGGCTCGCTTGCCTGTACACGTGCAAGCGGCAGTTCGTACAGCGGCGCGCGGCAACCCGGGTGAAACCCCAGGAGGTCGTTGACTTCGACGCACCCGCGGCAGAGCGTGAGCTTGCCGCACGTTTCGGCGAGGCGTTCGAGGAGCTCGCTTTCGCCCGTCATGTGAGCGCTTGGCAGAGTGCACCCGACGCGCATAGCGAGGATCTCGACCTCGCGCTCAAGTACGCCGGCTGGGCCATCCATACCGAAGCGGGGCGGCATCGTCATCAGGCCGGCGTGTTGTTCAAAGTGCCGCGCAAACTCGATCCCCACCGTCTGGTGGCCGCGATCGAAAACGACCGCGCGGGATACACTACCTATCACCTCGATCACATCCGTCGTCGAGAAGGCTTTCAGCTCACCGACCGCGGCACGGACCTCACCGGTGCGCTCGATCAGGCCAACTACTGCATCTGGTGCCACGAGCAGGGTAAGGACTCGTGCTCGCAAGGACTGCGCGAAAAGCCGACTGCCGACGGCGCCCCGGGCGCGTTTCGCAAGTCGGTGTTCGGCGTGTCACTGACGGGCTGCCCGCTGGAAGAGCGGATCTCGGAATTCCACAAGCTCAAGGTAGACGGCCGGCCGCTTGCGGCGCTGGCGATGATCGTGGTCGACAATCCCATGGTTGCGGCAACTGGCCATCGCATCTGCAACGACTGCATGAAGGCGTGTATCTACCAGAAGCAGGAACCGGTCGATATTCCGCAAGCCGAGACGCGCACGTTGAAGGACGTATTGCAGTTGCCGTGGGGATTCGAGATCTACGGCTTGCTCACACGCTGGAATCCGCTCAATCTGCGCAACCCCTACGCCAAAGCGCCCACGGGACGGCGCGCATTACTTGTCGGCATGGGGCCGGCGGGCTTTACGCTCGCCCACTATCTGCTCAATGAGGGACACACGGTGGTGGGCATCGACGGCCTCAAAATCGAGCCGCTGCCGCCGGAGATCTCCGGGGTGGGTCTGGATGGTGCGCACGTATCATTTCGGCCCATCCGGGATGTGCAGGAGTTGTACGAGGAGCTGGACGAGCGCGTCATGGCGGGGTTCGGCGGCGTGGCCGAATACGGCATCACCGTACGCTGGGACAAGAACTTCCTCAAGATCGTGCGCCTGCTGCTGGAACGCCGGGCGCTGTTCGGCATGCACGGCGGCGTACGTTTCGGCGGAACGCTGAGCGCCGAAGGCGCGTTCGAACTCGGCTTCGACCATATCGCCCTATGTGCGGGCGCGGGTAAACCGACGCTGCTCGACTTGCCCAACGGCATGGCGCGCGGAGTACGCACCGCCTCGGATTTTCTGATGGCATTGCAGCTCACGGGTGCGGCGAAGCGCTCGTCGATCGCAAGTATGCAACTGCGCCTGCCGGTCGTAGTGATCGGTGGTGGCTTGACGGCTATCGACACCGCCACCGAGGCATTGGCCTACTACCCGGTGCAGGTGGAGAAATTTCTCGAGCGCTTCGAGACACTGGCGGCAGAATGCGGCGAAGCGAAGGTGCGCGCGGCGTGGAACGAGCAAGAGCGCATGATCGCGGACGAGTTCCTCGCGCATGCGCGCGCGATTCGCGCGGAGCGCGAATCTGCACGGACGCAGGGCCGGCCGGCACGTATCGTGGAGTTGCTGCAATCCTGGGGTGGCGCAACGATCGCGTATCGCCGCCGGCTGATCGACAGCCCTTCGTACACCTTGAATCACGAAGAAGTGGAGAAGGCTTTGCAAGAGGGGGTGCGCTTCGCCGCGGGCTTGACTCCGCTGGAGATCGAGGTGGACAGTCACGGGCACGCCAGTGCCGTGCGCATGGCGGTGCAAACGCGATCTGATGACGGGCGCTGGCAGAAGACAGGCGAGACCGCCTTGCCGGCACGCGCGGTTCTGGTTGCAGCCGGGACGCAGCCCAACACCGTTCTCGCGCGCGAGGACGGCGCGCGCTTCAAACTCGACGGCCGCTACTTCCAGGCCTACGATGCCGGCGGCATGCCGGTGAGTCCCGAGCACAATGCAGCCAAGCCGCGCCAGGTACATGTGCTCATGAATCGCCAGGACGACGGCCGCTGCATGAGCTTCTTCGGTGACATGCACCCGTCGTATTTCGGCAACGTCGTGAAGGCGATGGCGAGCGCCCGCCAGGGTTACCCCGTGGTCAGCCGCACGATGCTCGGTCGAGCCGCGGCTTCAGGTAAGGACGATGGCGCTTTTCTCGCCGTGCTCGCACGCGATCTGCGTGCGCGGGTGAAAGAAGTGGTGCGGCTCACGCCCGATATCGTTGAGGTCATCGTACACGCTCCGGCGGCGGCGCGCGCGTTCAAACCGGGCCAATTCTACCGTCTGCAGAACTTCGAGGTACGGGCGGCGGAGGTCGAAGGTACGCGCCTCGCCATGGAGGGGCTCGCGCTCACCGGCGCCTGGGCGGATGCAGCGAGAGGATTGGTTTCGACCATCGTGCTGGAGATGGGGGGGTCCTCCGATCTTTGCGCTCTGCTCCAACCCGGCGAACCCGTGGTGCTGATGGGACCTACCGGATCGCCGACGCCGACGCCTGGCGGCGAAACGGTGCTGCTCGCGGGAGGCGGTCTGGGCAATGCGGTGCTGTTCTCGATTGGCCGGGCGCTGCGAGCCGCGGGCAGTCGCGTGCTGTACTTCGCGGGCTATCGGCGGCCGATTGATCGCTACAAGGTGGCGGAGATCGAAGCCGCTGCGGACGCGATCGTATGGTGCTGCGACGAGGCTCCGGCCTTCGAGCCTGGGCGCAGCCAGGACGCAACTTTCGTCGGCAACCTCGTTGAGGCGATGCATGCTTACGCGCGCGGCGAGCTCGGTCCACAGGCGGTGGCGCTCTCGGAGGTCGACCGTGTCATCGCGATCGGTTCGGATCGCATGATGGCGGCAATTGCGCGCGCGCGGCACGGCGTGCTCGCGCCCTACCTCAAGCCCGGCCATCTCGGTATCGGTTCAATCAACTCGCCCATGCAATGCATGATGAAGGAGATCTGCGGGCAGTGCATTCAGCCGCAGCGCGATCCGGCGAGCGGCCAGATCCGTTACGTGTTCACCTGCCTCGACCAGGATCAGCCCCTCGATCACGTCGACTTCGAGGCACTTCGCGAGCGGCTGGGACAGAACTCGGTGCAGGAGAAGCTGACCGCCCAATGGATCGATCGCTGCCTGCGCCGCGCGGGTCTGCGCGGCGCCGAGACGCTGGAGGGCGAGTTGCTCAGCGCGTAGTGACGAGCACCTGCGCGATCGAGCGCGCGACGTAGTCGACGTTCACCGTGCTGAGCGATGCGACGCAGACGCGCCCGCTATCGACCGCGTAGATCGCATGTTTCTCGCGCAGCGCGTGCACCTGCTCCTTGCTGAGCCCGGAGTAGGAGAACATGCCGCGCTGATCGAGTACGTAGCTGAAGTCGAAATCGGCGCGCTGCTCGCGAATTTTTTCCACCAGCAGTCGGCGCATCAGCTTGATCCGCTCGCGCATGCCGCCGAGTTCCTGCTCCCAGAGCAGCCGCAGCTCAGGATCCGACAGTACCAATGCGGCGATTTCGCCACCGTGCGTTGGCGGGTTGGAGTAGTTGGTGCGAATGATGCGCTTCAACTGGCTGAGCACGCGCGCCGCCTCGTCTGCGGCTCCGGTGACGACACTGAGCGCGCCAACCCGTTCGCCGTAAAGCGATAGCGACTTGGAGTACGATCCGGCCGCGAAAACCGCCGGCAGCGCAGCGGCAAACAGGCGAACCGCGTATGCATCCTGTTCCAGACCATCGCCGAAACCCTGATACGCGATATCGAGGAAGGGCACGAGGGCTCGGTGCTGCACCACTTCCAGCACACGCTGCCACTGCGCTGGAGTGAGGTCGACGCCGGTCGGATTGTGGCAGCAGGCGTGCAGGACGACGATCGAACCTGCCGGCAACTGCGCCAGCGCGGCCAGCATGTCATCGAAGCGGCAGCCATGCGAGGTCGGATCGTAATACGGGTAGGTATTGACCGTGAAGCCGGCATATTCGAACAGTGCGCGGTGATTCTCCCAGCTTGGGTCGCTGATCCAGACCTGCGCTTGCGGTTCGGCGCGGCGCAGGAAGTCCGCGCCGATTTTGAGCGCACCGGTTCCGCCCAAGCTCTGTACGGTGACCACACGCCTGTCGCGGAGCGCGACATGGTCGGCGCCCAGCAGCATCTCCTGCGCAAGGCGATCGTAGGCTGCAAGCCCGTCGATCGGGAGATAACTACGCGGCCGGGCACGCTCGGCAAGCGCAAGCTCGGCGCGTCGTACGCATTCGAGCACGGGCACCTTGCCCGTGTCGTCGACGTAGACGCCCTGACCGAGATTGACCTTGGCCGGGTTGGGATCGGCATTGAAGGCTTCGGTGAGCCCCAGGATCGGGTCTCGCGGCGCCATTTCGATTGACGCCAAGGAATATGAAGTCATGCGGGACGCCTTGAACGAGTGAGGCAGGGCTGCTAAGCGAAGCTCGGATTCTACCTGCGGTGCCGCACGCTGGAAATGGCGTATCGCGCGATGCGGCGGGCAGCGCGGATCGCGCCCATCGCTATGAGACAATGGCGTCACGATACTGCGAGGTTGCGATTGAAGGTTTCCGAGCTACTGCCCGAGCCGCAGGCGGCGCCTGCCGCTGGGCTTCCGATACGCACCTTTCCCGGTAGCCCCTACCGCTTGCACCAGGCGTTCGAACCCGCCGGTGACCAGCCCGAGGCGATCGAGCGGCTGGTCGACGGCGTCAACGCCGGGCTCGCATTCCAGACGCTGCTCGGCGTGACCGGCTCGGGCAAGACCTACACCATGGCGAACGTGATCGGCCGACTCGGCTGCCCGGCACTCGTCATGGCGCCCAACAAGACGCTCGCCGCGCAACTCTATTCCGAGATGCGCGAGTTCTTCCCGGAAAACGCGATCGAGTACTTCGTCTCGTACTACGACTACTACCAGCCGGAAGCCTATGTGCCTGCGCGCGACCTGTATATCGAGAAAGACTCGAGCATCAACGAACACATCGAGCAGATGCGGCTCTCGGCCACCAAGTCGCTGCTTGAGCGTCCGGACGCGATCATCGTCGCGACGGTCTCGGCCATCTACGGTATCGGCGACCCGGTCGACTACCACGGCATGATCCTGCACGTGCGCGAGCGCGAGCGCATCGGCCAGCGCGATATTCTCAAGCGCCTGACCGAAATGCAGTATCAGCGCAATGAAGCCGACTTCCGCCGCGGGACGTTCCGCGTGCGCGGTGACGTGATCGACGTGTACCCCGCCGAGAGCGCGGAGCAGGCGTTGCGGATCTGCCTGTTCGATGACGAAGTGGAGATGCTGACGCTGTTCGATCCGCTCACCGGGCAGATTCTGCACCGTGTCGGACGCTACACCGTGTACCCGTCGAGCCACTATGTGACGCCGCGCGCCACGACCCTGCGCGCGATCGAGGCCATCAAGCTCGAGCTCGCCGAGCGACTGGAGTTCTTCCAGCGCGAGGGCCGGCTGCTGGAAGCCCAGCGCATCGAGCAGCGCACCCGCTTCGATCTCGAGATGCTGAACGAGATGGGCTTTTGCAAAGGGATCGAGAACTACTCGCGCCCTCTGAGCGGACGCAAGGAGGGCGAGCCTCCGCCGACGCTGATCGATTACCTTCCGACGGGCGCACTCATGATCATCGACGAGAGCCACGTGACCGTCCCGCAACTCGGCGGCATGTATCGCGGAGACCGCGCACGCAAGGAGACCTTGGTCGAGTACGGCTTTCGGCTGCCGAGCGCGCTCGACAACCGGCCGCTGCGCTTCGACGAGTTCGAAGGCAAGATGCTGCGCACAATCTTCGTTTCGGCCACGCCGGGTGAATACGAACGGCGCAAGCAGTCCCGTGTGGTCGAGCAGGTTGTGCGACCCACCGGGCTGGTAGATCCCGTGATCGAGGTGCGCCCGGCAGCCACGCAGGTGGATGACCTCATGTCCGAGATCAGAGTACGAGTCGAGCACGACGAGCGGGTTCTGGTGACCACGCTTACCAAACGCATGGCTGAAGATCTCACTGAGTACCTTGCCGATCACAACGTGCGGGTGCGCTACCTGCACTCGGATATCGATACGGTAGAGCGGGTGGAGATCATTCGAGACCTGCGCCTGGGCGAATTCGACGTGCTGGTCGGGATCAATCTGCTGCGCGAAGGCCTGGATATTCCTGAAGTGTCGCTGGTCGCCATACTGGATGCAGACAAGGAAGGGTTTCTGCGCTCAACGCGCTCGCTCATCCAGACGATCGGGCGGGCGGCACGGCACATCAATGGCACCACCATCATGTATGCCGATGTCGTCACCGACTCGATGCGCCAAGCGATCGACGAGACCGAGCGTCGACGCGCCAAGCAGCAGGCTTACAATGCCACACACGGTATCGTGCCGCGCGGAGTCAGTAAGCGCGTCAAGGACATCATCGAAGGCGTGTACGATGCCGGTGAATCGCATCAGCAGCAAAGAGCCGCCCAGGCGCGCAAGGTCTACGAGGCGATGAGCGAAAAGGAGCTCACCCGGGAGGTGAAACGGGTGGAGAAGGACATGCTGGAGGCTGCACGCCGGTTGGAGTTCGAGCGCGCCGCCGAGCTGCGCAATCGTCTCGTTCAGCTCAAGCGGCGGCTGTTCACCGAAGACGCGCCTTGATCCCGGAGCTGCTGCGCAACCTGTGGCCTTTTGGCGGCGCCGGGCGAGGCGATCGCATCGATTACCGCGTGTTGTTCGTCTGCCTGGGCAACATCTGCCGCTCACCGACGGCCGAGGCCGTATTCAGACAGCAGCTGCGCGGCGCAGGCCTTTCGGACCGGGTCGCGTGCGCATCTGCGGGCACACACGGTTTCAATGCGGGTGCCTCGGCTGATGGTCGGGCGCGCGCGGCGGCGCAGCGGCGAGGCTACGATATGTCACGCATGCGCGGGCGCGGTATTGTCGACGAGGATTTCGCACGCTTTGACCTAGTGCTGGCCATGGATCGGCAAAACCTGGCGGCCTTGCGTAGCCGCTGCCCCGAAGACAAGGCCGAGCGGTTGCGGCTCTTGATGGAATTTGCGCGCCGGCACGATGCGCTCGACATTCCCGATCCCTACTACGGCAACGCCAAGGCGTTCGAGTTGGCGCTCGACATGATCGAGGATGCGTGCGAATCCCTGCTCGATCACGTCCGCAGTCGCCATCTCGCGACAACGGATGCGGTACTGCCCGCAGGACCGCGCGCGCCGGGGGATTGAGCGGCTACCAGCGTGCGGCAAACTCGCGCAACGCGGGCGAAGCGCCGTAGACGGGGAAGTGGCCGTACAGCAGAAGCTGCGCGCTACGCTCGTAGGCGACCGATGTTACGCGCAATCCGTTTGTTCCGACCGTGGCGCCGATACGCGCGCGCAGCACGCCGGCGGGGTTGCGCATGGCGACAGTGCAGATGCCGTCCATCTCACTTATCGCCGGCAGGCCGTGCGCCAGGGTATTGGCGACGGTGCCTGGCAGCAGGCAAGCCACCGCCAGGCAGCAGCCCCCGGTTACCGCCAGCGAACTGTGTGGCGACTGCGGCGTGAAGTAGCGCGCATTGATGTGCACGTCACCTTCACCGGGTGAGACCAGGCATACCTTCGGGACAGTCTCGCTGTGACTCAGATCGGCGGCGGTCATTAACGCGCCGCCGCGCCGGCGCAAACCCATCTTGAGGCCGGCAGCCACCCAGATTTCGCGCAACCGCTCCTTCAGCTTGCCATCGCGCGAGAGCTCATCGGGCGATTCCGAGCCTGTCTTGCCAACGTCGGTGGCCCGCAGAATCACCATCGGGACGGCGACGTCAACGCATGATACGTCGATCCCGCAAATCGGATCACTGGGATGGCAGGTTGGCAGCAATTTCCCGGTCTTGGCGCCCACGGGGTGGCGCAAAGTCAGCTCGACCCCCGGGAACTTGCCCATGACCCCGGGGATCTCGGTATCGGGCGGGATGAACGAGCTCGCGTCCGGCGTGCGCACCGTGGCATCGGTGGTGACACCGGTGTTGGTATTGAAGATGCGCACCGTCGTGCGCCCGGCTGTAGCCTTGATGAGCCCCGTTTCGAGCGCGTACATCGGCAGTGCCGCTGACATGTTGCCGCAGTTTACGCTCCAATCGATCGCCGCCTTGTCGGCGGCAAGCTGCGCCAGCGTACTGGTGATATCGGCATCGTTCGTAGACGAACGCGAGACGATAAACACCTTGTTGCTGGTAGGTGCGCCACGCCCAAGCCCCGTAGTCTGCTTGTTTCCACGCGTCTCGCCGCACGCCGGAACGCCCATGATGGCGCGAATTAACTCTTCCTTCAGCGACAGCTCCTCGGGAATGTGCTGGTGCCACAGCACGATCCCCGTGGAAGTGCCACCGCGCATGTAGTAGACGGGGAACTGCGCGATACCACCGGTCGCACGCGGTACGAAATTCTCCAACTCGGGCGCAGGCAATCTTCCGGATGAGGCCGCAGACGGCAAAGGCGCAAGCGAACTCATGGGCTCCTCCAAGATTGCGGATTGACGGCATAGTATAGCGATTGGCGCGCGTGCGTGGCGCACGGCGATGCGGACACGCAGGCCGCGACAGCAGGCCCGCGCGGGCCTGCGAACCTTGATAACGGCTACTTACGTGTCTCGATCTGAACCAGCGGTTCGTCGTCGGGTGCGGCTAACGGCGGCCGCCTCAGCCGACGCTGTTGAACGGGCTCGTCCGTGGATTCGACCGGCTGCTCGGCCGCACGTCGAGCGCCGGGCGAGGTCTCGATCATCACCATGTCGGGCGGAAGCTCGAAGCGGCGCGGGATACTCGTTTCGCCGCCGGCGGCGTGTGCAGTCGCCGCGAGGCTTGCTCCGGTGCGCGCGGCGCCCGCTCGTTCGATCAGATTGACCGTGGGTTCGAGGGCGGGTTGCGGCCCTGTTTCGGCTGGTGCTCGTGCCACGGGCTGAGCCGCTTGCGCAAGAGGGTCGGCCGAGGCGGCGGCGATGGGTGCATCCGGATGTGCTACCGCGGGTGGCTTCGGCTGAAATGATTCTGAGGCTACAAGCGTTTCGCGGGTACTGTCGGCGGGTTCGAGCGCAGACTCTGCGGGGGCGGGGACTGCCTGCAGCGGCGCCGCACTGAGCGACGCTTCCGATCCGACAGTTCGTTCAATGACCTCCGTGGCCGCGGATTCCGGTTCGCTCGATACGCTCGTCTCACTTCGCGCCGGACCGGGGCGCTGCTCCACGGGAGGCTCCTGGCGATCACGACGCCCGCGGCGGCGGCGGCTGCGCGTACTGCTTTCGGACGTTCGCTCTTGCGCTCGTCCTTCAGCCGCGTCTTCGACGACAGCTGCAATCTGCGCTTGCGCGGCGGCGGAGTCGCGTTGCGACGGTCGGTTTGGCGTCTCGTCGCGCTCGCGACGCGGGCGACGGTCGTCTGGGCCGCGACGATTTTCGCCACGCCGCGGTCGTTGGTCGCGCGCCTGCTCGCTGCGGTTACGCTCCGGCCTGTCGTGGCGCCCGTTGCGATCACCGCGTTCACTGCGGCGGTGGCGTTCCGGTCGGTCGCCGTGTGCCGGTCGATCGCCGTGTGCCGGCCGCGCCGCTGGCTCGCTTGCAGGTACGACCTGCACGGGATGCGCCGGCATTTGCGCTACGCTCGCCGATGTTGCAGGTGTGGGTGCTTCCGTATCGTCCGTGCGCTTGAACCAGCCGAAGATCTTGCGGATGATCGACGGATGATCCTCCCCGGGCGTCGGTGCGGACAACAACGGTGCCGCTTGGGGCTCCGGTGCCGGCAGCGGAGCCTGCCGCTCGGGCGTGATGCCTTGTACGGCAGCCTGAGGACGTGGCGGCCGCGCCTCCTGTCCGGGGATGCGCAGCACGTCTTGCTCTTCCGGCACCTCAACCATCTTGTAGGATAGCGGCACTTCGCCCATCTCGTTCGCTTCGTCGTGTCGCACGCGCGCGACGGTGTAGTTGGGCGTCTCGAGGTGGGTGTTGGGAATCAGCAGGATGCCGACTTTGAGCCGTGCTTCGACGAGATGGATATCGTTGCGCTTCTCGTTCAGCAGAAATGTGGCGACGTCAACCGGCACCTGCGCATGCACGGCCGCCGTGTTCTCCTTCATCGCCTCCTCCTGAATGATGCGAAGCACATGGAGCGCGGTTGATTCGATCGACCGGATATGGCCCGTGCCATGGCAACGCGGACATGGCTGGTGGGCCGTTTCGCCCAGCGACGGGCGCAACCGCTGGCGCGACAGTTCCATGAGGCCGAAGCGCGATATCTTGCCCATTTGCACGCGCGCGCGATCGTAGTGCAGTGCATCGCGCAAGCGGTTCTCGACCTCGCGCTGGTTTCGACTGCTTTCCATGTCGATAAAGTCGATCACGATCAGGCCACCCAGGTCGCGCAGGCGCAACTGACGCGCGATCTCTTCGGCGGCTTCGGCATTGGTGTTGAAAGCCGTCTGCTCGATGTCGGAACCCCGGGTTGCTCGGGCCGAATTCACATCGACCGCCACCAACGCTTCCGTATGGTCGAGCACGATCGCCCCACCCGAGGGTAGCGCGACCTGGCGCGAGTAGGCCGATTCGATCTGGTGCTCGATCTGGAAGCGCGAGAATAGCGGGATGTCGTCGCGATAGAATTTGACGCGGTTGATGTTGCCCGGCATGACCGCGGACATGAACGCACGTGCCTGGTCAAAAATCTCCTCGGTATCGATCAGGATCTCACCAATCTCCTGATTGAAGTAGTCGCGGATCGCGCGGATGACCAGGCTGCTTTCGAGGAAGATGAGATAGGGCGCGGGATTTTGACGTTTGCGCTCACGTCCCTGGGATGACTGCGACTCGGCTGCAGGCGCATCCGGTTCGTCGCCGTAGCGCGCAGCGGCGGCTTCCTCGATTGCGTGCCAGAGCTTGAGCAGGTAGCTCAGATCCCAGCTCAGCTCATCGGTAGTACGACCGATCGCCGCCGTGCGCGCGATGATGCTCATCCCGATCGGAACCTCGAGTTTATCGAGCGCCTCGCGCAACTCCGTGCGCTCGTCGCCTTCGATGCGGCGCGAGACGCCGCCACCGCGCGGGTTGTTGGGCATGAGCACCAGGTAGCGGCCCGCCAGGCTGATGTAGGTCGTTAGCGCGGCGCCCTTGCTGCCCCGCTCGTCCTTGTCGACCTGAACGACCAGTTCCTGGCCCTCTCGAAGTGCGTCCTGGATGCGATTACGAGCGCCGTCGCCGTCACCGTTGAAATAGCTGCGAGCGACTTCCTTGAACGGCAAGAAGCCGTGCCGTTCCGCGCCGTAATCGATGAACGCGGCCTCGAGGCTGGGCTCGATGCGCGTGATGACGCCTTTGTAAATATTGCCCTTGCGCTGCTCTTTGGCGGAGGACTCGATGTCTAGGTCGATCAGCTTCTGACCATCGACGATAGCGACGCGCAGCTCCTCCTGCTGGGTCGCGTTGAACAACATTCGTTTCATCGTACTACCCGCTCCCGCGCCGAGCCCGGGAGGCAAGACCGAAGTGCTGTTGCCGAAACGCCAGCGGCAGCTATCCGTCGATCAGCGACTTGAAAGTGAATTCAGGCGTTGGGATCTCGCATGGAGATTGGACTGGATCGGTCTGCCGTTGGAATCCTGCCCGCATAGGTGGCAAGATCGGGGGGCGTATCTGGCGCGTTCAAAGTGTGTGTGCCGCTGCTTCGGGGTGAGCGGATGTAACCCGGTGTGAAACATGCGGCCGAACCGCGGTCAAGCGGACGTGGCGCCCATTCTCATCTTCTTGCGCGTCACATCGCTGTCGCCGGAAGAGCGTTACAGCCGAATGCCCCGTCGTGGCCTACCGCTCTGACTTGCTCGTCCGCCTGGCGCGATCGGCGCCGGGTGAGGCGGCGCTAGTATAGGCATAAATGAAGCGTTTGAGCAAAGATTCAGCAACCTGGGTAGAAGCCGACGAGACCGTTGCGGGGCAGCGTGTGGACAATATGCTGCTGCGGGTGCTAAGAGGCGTCCCGCGCCAGCATGTCTACCAGCTCGTCCGAACCGGCCAGGTTCGGGTCAATAGCGCCCGGGTAGAGCCGACATATCGCCTGCAAGCGGGTGACCGCATCCGTATTCCACCCGTACGGGTTGTGCCACGAGCGCCACCGGATACAGCTCGCGCGCCCTCGGCCCGGTTTCAGGCGGTTATCGTCCACGAAGACGACTACCTGCTCGCCATCGACAAACCGGCCGGGGTTGCGGTGCATGGCGGCAGCGGCATTTCGCGCGGCGTCATCGAGGAGATGCGCCTGGCGCGGCCGCGCCTCAAGTTTCTGGAACTGGTGCACCGGCTCGACCGCGACACCTCCGGCATCCTACTGCTCGCCAAGAAGCGCACCGCCTTGGTGGCGCTGCATGCCGCCATGCGCGCGGGCGCGGTGCGCAAGCTCTACACGCTTCTGGTCCAGGGCTTATTCATGCACTCCGTGCTCGAAGTCGACGTTGCGCTGGAGAAGTACCTGTTGCCGGGCGGCGACCGGCGCGTCAAGGCGGGCAGTCGGGGACTCGCCGCACGCACCGTGTTCACGTTCGGGCGTCACATTGGCGGTTACAGCTTGCTGCACGCGGAGCTGGTCACGGGACGTACCCATCAGATTCGCGTGCACGCCGCGCACATCGGCCACCCCATCGCGGGCGACGACAAGTACGGTGATTTCGCGGCCAACAAGGCGATCGCGCGCGAAGGTCTGAAGCGCATGTTTCTGCACGCGACCCGGATCGAGCTGGCCCATCCCGCAACCGGCGAACCGCTCGCTTTGCGCTCGCCGCTCCCGCCCGAGCTGAGCACCTTCCTCAATCGATTGGAACGGCCCTGAGGCTGCGCCGGATGAGCGCGTCGTGCAGTGCGCGGGCCGGCGTGCCGTGGCGCGGCGCGAGCACCGGCAACGGCCGCAAGCTGCAAGGCGTTACGCGGTATACTGCGACTCTTTCTCGAAGGCCCCGCCTGTTCGACCTATGCCACACGATTCGCCGCCACCGGTCGCCGGAGAGCCTCACTGGGAGCGTGCCGCCCTGGAGAAAGTCGCGCTCGCGTCATTGCGCGAGCAGCAGCGTTCGCGCCGCTGGGGCATATTCTTCAAACTGCTTGGCTTCATTTACCTGTTCGCACTGCTGTTCGTCGCACTCGGTTGGCTCGGCAAGCGCGACGGCGTGTCGCCCGCTCGCCACACAGCGGTGGTCGAGATCAACGGCCTGATTGCGTCCGACCACCCGGGGGCGGCGGAGAACATCACGGCGGGATTGCAGGAAGCCTTCAAGGACAAGGCGACTCAGGGCGTGGTGTTGCGCATCAACAGCCCGGGCGGAAGTCCGGTGCAGGCCGCACAGATCAACGACGAGATCCGCCGGCTGCGCGAGAAGTATCCCAACACGCCGCTCTACGCAGTGGTGGAGGATATCTGCGCGTCGGGTGGCTATTACGTTGCGGCGGCAAGTGATAAGATTTTCGTCAACGAATCGAGCATTGTGGGCTCGATCGGCGTACTGATGGACGGCTTCGGCTTTGCAACTGTGCTGGACAAGCTCGGCATCGAGCGACGCTTGTTGACCGCTGGGGAAAACAAAGGCTTTCTAGACCCGTTCTCGCCGCTACAACCGGCGCAGAAAGAGCACGCGCAGAAGATGCTCAATGCCATTCACCAACAGTTCATCAAGGTGGTGCGCGAGGGTCGCGGGAATCGATTGAAGGAGACCCCGGACACCTTCAGTGGCCTCATGTGGACCGGTCAGGAAAGCATCAATATGGGCCTTGCCGATGCGCTCGGCAGCGTCCAGTACGTCGCGCGCGAGGTTATCAAGGCTGAAGATCTGGTCGATTTCACCCCGCGCGAGAACATCGCGGAGCGCGTTGCCAAGCGCTTCGGCGCCGCCATGGCGCAAGCGCTGGTGCGAGCCGGCATGACGACATCGGGCCGCGTGATGCTGCACTGAAGGCGCGGCGACGATCATCGGTGCGCCGGGGGTTATTCTCGCTGTCTCGCTCGATTGCCGATTGATGCGACGGAGTTGCCGCCGTGCATACGTGCCGGGGAACCCAGCAAGAAAACGGTCGGACGCCGATTGATGTCGGGGTGATCGGCGCGCCAGCGCTCGATGGTGCGCGTGACGACCGATTGCGTGGGCAAGGTTAAATCGCTTGCGAGGCAGAGCAGCGTTTCGGGTGCGCACACGCTAAGCAGCGCCTGCAACAGTCTGTTGTTCCGGTACGGCGCCTCGATCATGATCTGCGTCTCCTGGCGCTCGCGGGCAGCGTGCTCGAGGACGCGCAGGCTGCGCTCGCGTCGCGCGGCTTCCACCGGCAGATAACCCTGAAAGCGGAACCGTTGGCCGTTCAGTCCCGATGCCATCAACGCGAGCAGAATCGAGGATGGCCCCACCAGGGGTAGCACTCGAATCGCGTTCGCATGCGCCAAGCGGACCAGTTTCGCCCCAGGGTCGGCGACGGCGGGGCAACCGCAATCGGACACGACGCCAATATCGTTGCCGGCGAGCGCCGGCGCAAGTAGGCCGGGCAGGCGGCTTTCGGGCGTGTGCTCGTCCAGTACGTCGATATGAAGCTTTCGGCCGGCCAGCATAATCCCAGCAAGCTTCAGGAAGCGCCGTGCCTGCTTGGGCGTTTCGACCACCAGGTAATCGAGCCGCCGCAGGACGGCGAGCGTCGCGCTCGGCAGCGTCTCGATCGGCGCCGCATCGCCGAGCACGCTGGGCACGAGATATAGTGTCGCCGACACCGTGGTCGAAGGGGTGAAAATATCCGGATTCAGAGCGGGCGCAGGCCCTCGGCTGCCAGCAGTTCGACCAGCGCGATCAACGGCAGGCCGAGCAGGGCAGAGGGATCATCACTGCGCACGCGCTTGACCAGAGCGATGCCGAGCCCTTCGATACGCGCGCTACCGGCACAGTCATAAGGCTGATCCGCCTGGAGATACTTCTCGATTACTTCCGGGGCCAGAACCCGGAAGCGGACCTCGGTGGGCACCAGCGCGGTTCGTTCGCTCGCACAGGCGGCATTGTGCACGCACACCGCGGTGTGAAACACGACCGTTCGTCCGCTCATCGCCCGCAGCTGTGCAACCGCACCCGCATGATCGAGTGGCTTGCTGAACGAGCAACACCCATCGAGGCTGGCGACCTGGTCGGAGCCGATAATGAGGCTTTGCGGAAAGCGCGGTACGAGCGCACGTGCTTTCTGGCAGGCGAGCCGCATCGCCATGGCAGCGGGGGCTTCATCCACGAGCGGGGACTCGTCGATGTCCGGTGCGCACACGCTGAAGCGCAGCCGCAACTGCTCCAGCAGGGCTTTGCGATAACGCGACCCGGATGCCAGTACGAGTTCGTTCTCACTCGAAAACGTCATGATTTTTGACACGAATTCGCGAAGATAATATCATCGCCCGCCTATGGCGGAGCAGGCGCTGATCGACGCCCTGAGGTTCGCGCGCGAGGGACAACGCCTTGTCGGCGAATTGGATTTAGCGGCGATGCCGAGGCTACACGACAGTGTCGTCGAGGCGACCGGGCGCGTGCACTATGTGCTGAGCGGGCTGACCGATCGGAGTGGTGATCCGGTTATCGAAGTGAACGTGCGCGGGACCATTCCGCTGCTGTGTCAGCGATGTCTCGAACGCATGGACTACGCACTGGACCGCACGACGCGGCTCGCCTTGGTGGCCGAGGTGGCGCGTTTGCCGGATGTGGCCGAAGAGGCGCCCGACACGGAGGCAATTGCAGCCGAGGACGTGTCGAACGTCGCCGACTTGATCGAGCAGGAGGTATTGCTCGGGTTGCCGTTGGCGCCGATGCACGCCCAGACCTGTATCGCGGCACGGATTGCTGACGACGCGAGAATCGAATCTCCTTTTGCGGCTTTACGGACACTGAAGCAGAAGCAGCGGTAATTTTCTTGCGCGCCCTGCCGCGCAGGCCGATTTCATGAGATCAGGAGTCGTTCATGGCAGTTCAACAGAACAAGAAGTCGCCGTCCAAGCGGGGCATGCATCGTTCGCACGATGCGTTGCCGCTACCAGGCCTGGCGGTGGAGCCGACCACGGGTGAAGTACACTTGCGTCATCATGTGAGTCCGACCGGATACTATCGCGGCAAGAAGGTGATCAAGACCAAGTCGGACTAGGGCGAGCGCTTCGCGACCAGGGCCGCGATGGACGTCACGGTCGCAGTCGATTGCATGGGTGGGGACCACGGTCCTCACGTCACCGTTCCGGCCGCCATGGCGGCCATCGGCGGGCGCTCCGATGTCGACCTTGTACTTGTCGGATTGCGCGATGCAATCGAGGCGGAGCTGAGGGCTCGCGGGGCGCAGCCGAGCACGCGGCTGCGCATCCATCACGCATCGGAAATCATTGCGATGAACGAGCCGATCGCCTCGGCGTTGCGCTCGAAGCGCGACTCTTCCATGCGCGTCGCGGTCAATCTGGTGAAAAGCGGCGAAGCTCAGGCGTGCGTGAGCGCCGGCAATACGGGCGCATTGATGGCTGTCTCGCGCTTCGTGCTGCGCATGCTGCCCGGAATCGAGCGCCCGCCGATCGCAACCGTTCTGCCGACAATGAAAGGCCATGTCACGGTCCTGGATCTGGGGGCGAACGTCGATTGCACGCCGCACGATCTACTGCAGTTCGGGATCATGGGTGCAACCTTGGTGTCCGTGTTGGAGCACACTGAGCGTCCGAGCGTCGGTTTGCTCAACATCGGCGAAGAAGACATCAAGGGCAATGACGTGGTGAAGCGGGCGGGGGATTTGTTGCGCGTGAGCGGGCTCAATTTCTACGGCAATGTCGAAGGCGACGACATCTACAAGGGGACGACCGATGTGGTCGTGTGCGACGGTTTCGTCGGTAATGTTGCGCTCAAGACCTCCGAGGGGCTTGCCCAGATGCTGAGCGTTTTTTTGCGCGAAGAGTTCACGCGCGGCCCGTACAGCAAGCTTGCCGCTCTGGTTGCGCATCCGGTCCTGAATGCGTTCAAGCGTCGCGTGGATCATCGCCGCTACAATGGAGCAAGTCTGCTGGGTCTGCGCGGGATTGTCATCAAGAGCCATGGATCGGCCGATGTGGTCGCCTTCGAGCATGCGATCCACCGCGCCTCGGATGCCGTCCGCAACGGCCTGATGGCCAAGATCGCCGAGCGCATCGCCTTGGCCGAACGGGGTGCAGCGTGAGTTTGAGTTATTCACGCATCGTTGGCTGCGGCGGCTACCTGCCGGCGAAGATCGTCAGCAACGACGAGCTCGCCCGTACGGTCGATACTTCCGATGAGTGGATCTTCAGTCGCACCGGGATCAAGCAGCGCCATATTGCAGCCGACGGCGAACTGACGAGCGACCTTGCGTTGGAGGCGAGCCGCAGCGCTTTGGCGGCCGCCGGGATTCCGTCCTCGGCAGTCGATCTGATTATCGTTGCCACAACGACACCCGACGTGATCTTTCCCAGTACGGCCTGCATACTGCAAGCGAAGCTCGGCGCCGGGACGGGCGCGGCATTCGACGTGCAGGCCGTGTGCAGTGGGTTCATGTACGCCCTGGCCACGGCCGATGCGATGATGCGCACTGGCGCCTTCCGCAATGCCTTGGTCGTGGGGGCCGAGATCTACTCGCGTATCCTCGACTGGAAGGATCGGTCGACTTGCGTGCTGTTCGGCGATGGTGCAGGCGCCATGGTGCTCACGCGCAGTGAGGCGCCGGGAATCCTCGGCAGCCGCCTGCACGCCGACGGACGTTATCGTGACATACTTGCCGTGCCGGGCAGCGTGCGCGGTGGCGAAGTGTGCGGCTCGCCTTACCTCACGATGGACGGCAATGCAGTATTCAAGTTCGCAGTCAAGGTTCTTGGAGAGGTCGTCGACGAGACGCTCGCCGCACACGGCTTCGAGCGCTCGCAGCTCGACTGGCTCATTCCGCATCAGGCCAATATCCGGATCATTCAGGCCACAGCGCGACGCCTGGGGATACCGATGCAGAAGATCGTCGTGACCGTCGACCGGCATGCGAATACCTCCGCTGCTTCCATACCACTGGCGTACGACGTGGCCGTGCGCGACGGGCGCATCCGGCCTGGACAGTTGGTGCTGATGGAGGGGGTGGGCGGCGGTTTTACCTGGGGTGCGGTGCTCGCCCGGGTGTGAGATCACGATGATGGCATATGCATTGATATTTCCGGGTCAAGGTTCGCAGTCGGTGGGCATGATGAGCGGCTTTGCCGACAATGCCGCCGTGCGCGCGACCTTCGAGGAGGCGAGCGAGGTGCTCGGGTACGACATGTGGCGGCTCGCCCAGGACGGTCCGGAGCAAGAGCAGAATCTCACCGTCAACACCCAGCCGTTGATGCTGACCGCCGGCGTGGCGGTGTATCGCGCATGGACACACGCAGGCGGACGCCAGCCGAGCGTGCTCGCGGGGCACAGCCTTGGGGAGTATTCTGCCTGGGTCGCGTCGGGCGCACTGCAATTTCGCTCTGCGCTGCCGCTGGTACGGCTGCGCGCGCTGGCGATGCAGGAGGCGGTGCCGGTCGGCACGGGTGCGATGGCCGCCATCCTTGGTCTGTCGGACGATCTGGTGGGAGCGGCGTGCGCCGAGGCGACGCAAGGCGAGGTGGTGGAGGCGGTAAATTTCAACGCACCGCAGCAGGTGGTGATCGCAGGCCATCGGGCCGCGGTCGAACGCGCCGCGGCGATCGCCAAGAACAAAGGCGCCAAGCGTGCGTTGATGTTGCCGGTGAGCGCGCCGTTTCATTCCTCTCTGCTTGCTCCCGCGGCGGAGCGCCTTGCGCAGGCATTGGCGCACATCGACCTGTGCGCCCCGAGCGTGCCGGTAGTGAACAATGTCGATGCCGCCGAGGTTGCTACCCCTGCCGAGATCCGCAGCGCGTTGGCTCGCCAGGCCTGTCGACCTGTACGCTGGGTCGAGAGTGTACGTCGCATCGCGGCGACACCGGTGCGTTGCATCATCGAATGCGGACCTGGCCGGGTATTGGCGGGATTGACGCGTAGGATCGCGCCGCAGGTGGAATCGGCCGCATTGACCGACGAAGTCGCGCTCGCGCAGGCGCACGAGACGATGGCGCATGATTGAACGATCCGCCATACCGCATGGCCATGTCGCGCTGATCACGGGTGCGAGCCGAGGCATCGGCCGCGCCATCGCTTTGGAGCTCGGGCGCCTTGGTGCCATCGTCGCCGGCACTGCGACCTCGGCGGCCGGGGCTGCTTCCATCGGCGACTATCTCGCCCAGGCCGGTCTGCGAGGCGCGGGTTTCGCCATGGACGTAACTCGCGCCGAGGAGGTCGAACGCGTATTCGCCGACGTTTGCTCGCAGTTTGGCGAGGTTACAGTTCTGGTCAACAACGCAGGGATTACGCGTGACAATCTGCTACTGCGCATGCGCGAAGACGAATGGCAAACGGTGATCGATACCGATCTGACCGCCGCCTATCGCTTATGCAAGCTTGCGATTCGTCCGATGATGAAGGCGCGCTGCGGTCGTATCGTCAATATCGCATCGGTGGTCGGCGTCATGGGTAATGCGGGGCAGAGCAACTATTGTGCGGCCAAGGCGGGTCTGATCGGTTTCACCAAGGCGCTGGCACGCGAGGTCGGCAGCCGCGCGATCACGGTGAACTGCGTCGCGCCTGGGTTCATCGATACCGATATGACCCGCATATTGACCGACGAACAGCGCGCGCAGCTCCTCGCTCACGTGCCGCTCGCGCGCTTCGGCGATGCGGCCGAGGTCGCGGCCTGCGTCGGATTCCTGGTATCGTCCGGTGCTGCGTATGTCACCGGATGCACGCTGCACGTCAATGGCGGGATGCTGATGGATTGAGCATACGACGTGTCTGCGGTACGAACGGATTTGATAGAATCGATCGATTTGGTCGACTGCCTGCGGCGTGATCCGCGTCTGCAGGTAGGCTTTGCAGCAGATCTCATGAAAGGGGGAAGCCGATGGAGAATGTCGAACAACGCGTGAAGAAGATCGTTGCCGAACAGCTCGGCGTGAACGAGGCCGATGTCAAGAACGAATCGTCGTTCGTCAACGATCTCGGCGCCGACTCGCTCGACACCGTCGAACTGGTGATGGCTCTGGAGGAGGAATTCGAGACGGAAATTCCCGACGAGGAGGCGGAGAAGATCACCACGGTTCAGCAGGCGGTCGACTACATCAAGTCGCACGCAAGCAGCTAACCGCAGCCCTCGCAGCGCAGCAGCCACGCCATCGCGACCGTCGTGTCCCGCCGCAGAGTTGTCATAACCGGCATGGGAGTCGTCACGCCGGTCGGTATCGGGCTGGGAGAAACATGGCCCAGGATCGTCGGCGGCGAGTCAGGGATCACCCGGATCACGCACTTCGATGCGACGGCAATGGCCTCGCAGATTGCCGGGGAGATAAAGGCGTTCGACGTATCGAAGTATCTGCCGGCCAAGGAGGCGCGCCGGATGGACCGCTTCGTCCATCTTGGACTGGCCGCTTCGATCGAGGCGATCGGCGACAGCGGGCTGGAGGTGACTGCCGCGAACGCCGAGCGCATTGGCGTCATCATCGGCTCGGGCATCGGTGGATTGCCGATGATCGAGGAAACCCACCGCGAGTACGTGAAGAGCGGGCCGCGCCGTATCTCGCCGTTCTTCGTGCCCGGCACCATCATCAACATGGTCTCGGGCAATCTGTCGATCATGTTCGGCCTGAAAGGTCCGAATCTCGCCGTGGTGACGGCTTGTACCAGCGCCGCGCACAGTATCGGCGAGGCAGGCCGGCTGATCGAGTACGGCGATGCGGATGTCATGATTGCGGGTGGTGCGGAGTCCACCGTATCACCGCTGGGGATCGGCGGATTCAGCGCAGCACGGGCACTCTCCACACGCAATGAAGACCCCGCGGGTGCGAGTCGCCCGTGGGACAGAGGCCGGGACGGGTTCGTGCTCGGAGAGGGCGCGGGTGTGGTCGTGCTGGAGGAGTACGAGCATGCGAAGCGCCGCGGCGCCAACGTCTACTGCGAGCTTGCAGGTTACGGCATGAGCGCGGATGCGCATCACATGACCGCGCCGTGCGAGGACGGGGAGGGCGCGGCGCGCTGCATGATCAATGCGTTACGCAATGCCGGGCTCAATGCGGAGCAGGTGCATTACATCAATGCGCATGGCACGTCTACCGAATTGGGCGACATCGCCGAGACGGTCGCAATCAAGCGCTGCTTCGGCCCTGCGGCGCAGAAAGTGGCAATCAGTTCGACCAAATCCATGACCGGGCACTTGCTGGGCGCCGCTGGAGGCGTCGAGGCCATCTTCAGCGTGCTCGCGATCCGCAACCAGGTGGTGCCGCCGACGATCAATCTCACCGATCCGGACCCGCGCTGCGACCTCGACTATGTCCCTAACGCCGCTCGCGACATGCGCGTGGACGTCGCGCTCTCCAACTCGTTTGGATTCGGCGGCACCAACGGCACGCTGGTCTTTCGCCGGATCTGATCGTTCACGATTCCGCGCTTGCGCATGCCGTCGTGATCCTCGTGGACGGACTCGTTGCCGATGGCCTTAGCCCGCTCGATCGCGGGCTTGCTTATGGCGATGGCGTGTTTCGCACCATGCGCGCCGAGTCGGGTCGGGTGCGGCTGTGGCCCGCACACTATCGCAAGCTCGAGCACGATTGCGCGCGGCTCGCGATCGCGTGTCCCGCGGCGTCGGTGCTAGGTGCCGATATCGAACGTATCCTGCGTGTCGAGCCCGATTGCAGCATGAAAATCATCGTCACGCGAGGGCGCGGCGGCCGCGGCTTCGCGCTGCCGGCGCGTGTCAAGCCAACGCGGGTGGTCGCAAGCTTTCCGCTGCCGCTGCCGCCAGCCGGCTGTGATGAGCACGGTGTGCGCGTGCGCTGGTGCGACATACGCTTGGCCGAGCAACCGGCGCTGGCTGGCGTGAAGCACTTGAACCGATTGGAGAATGTGCTTGCGCGCAGCGAGTGGGCCGATCCCGCCATCGCCGAAGGCATCCTGCGCGATGGGCGTGGTCAGGTGATCGAGGGTACGATGAGCAACGTCTTTCTACTGGCGCGCGATCGGCTCGCGACGCCGGCGCTCGACCGCTGCGGCGTGGCCGGCGTGCAGCGCGAGCGGCTGATCGCGCTCGCGCAGCGCGTTTGCCGCGGCTGCGAGATCGGCCCGATCACGCCCGAGCGGCTGCTCGCGGCCGACCAGGTGTACCTCGTCAATAGCGTGATTGGCATATGGTGGGTGAGGGCGCTGGAGGCGCGCACCTGGCGGCGGAACGAGCTTACGCCGATTCTGCAAGCCGCCCTGCAGGCGGACGATGGCTAGGGTGTGCGCGCGTACATGGGCGTGGTTCGGAGCGGGCATCGCTTGCGCAATCGCCCTCGCGTGTGCGTGGCTCGCCATGTTCGTCTGGCGCCCGCTCGATTTCCCGGGCGGGATGCGTGAGTTCGATATCGAGCACGGCGCGAGCTTGCGCACCGTGGCGCGACGCTTGCACCAGGCTGGCGTGTTGCCCGATGCGTGGCGCTTCGAACTGCTGGGGCGGATCGCCGGGCGCGATGCCGACTTGAAGGCGGGAAGTTATCAGCTCGATGCGCGCTGGTCGGCGCTCGAGTTGTTGAATGCAATCACCGGCGCTGCCGCGGTCCGCCTGGAGCGCATCGCGCTGGTCGAGGGTTGGACATTTCGCCAGGTGCGCGCCGCGCTCGACTCGCACCCGGCGCTCGAGCACCTGACGGCGACGCTGTCCGACGACGCGGTGCTGCTGCGGCTCGGCATCGAGCGGCCGAGCCCGGAGGGGTTGTTCTATCCGGATAGTTACTATTTTCCCAAGGGAACGGCCGATTACTCGGTACTGCGGCGCGCGGCGCTGCGCATGCGAGCGATGCTCGCGCAGCAGTGGGCGCAGCGCGACAGGGGATTGCCGCTGCGCGATGCCTACGAGGCGCTGATCGTCGCCTCGATCGTCGAGAAGGAGACTGCGCGCGAAGCCGATCGACCGCTCGTGGCCGCGGTGCTGCTCAATCGCTTGCGCAAGGGTATGCGCCTGCAGGCCGACCCGACAGTGATCTACGGTCTGGGCGAAGATTTCGACGGCAACCTGCGCCGGCACCATCTGGCCGCCGACAATCCTTACAATACGTATGTGCGTGCGGGTCTGCCGCCGACGCCGATCGCAATACCGGGTCTCGCCTCGCTCGTCGCGGCTGTCAAGCCGGCAGCTTCGGCTGCGCTGTACTTTGTCGCCCGCGGTGACGGCAGCAGCCACTTCTCCGAGTCGCTCGATGAGCACAACCGCGCCGTGAACAAGTTCCAGCGCCAGTCCGGATCTGCTCGATGAGCGGGTTATTCCTCACCGTCGAGGGCATCGACGGAGCCGGCAAAAGCAGCTTCATCGGCTGGATCGAGCGCCGTCTGAGGGCCAAGGGGGCCGACGTGGTGGTGACGCGGGAGCCGGGCGGGACGGCTGTGGGTGAGGAGTTGCGGCGACTGATACTTAGCTTCGAGATCGATCCTGTGACCGAAGCGCTGCTCGTGTTTGCTGCGCGCAAGGAGCATCTCGTGCGTGTTGTCGTACCGGCACTGGAGCGCGGGGCTTGCGTCGTTTGCGATCGCTTCACCGACGCCACCTTTGCGTACCAGGGCGCGGGGCGCGGGGTCGACACCGGGTGGCTTGCGCAGTTGGAGATCTGGGTTCAGGCGAAACTGCAACCCGATTGCACGATTTTGTTCGATCTGCCCGTTGCTCTGGCCCGGCATCGCAGCGCGGCGGCACGCATACCGGATCGCTTCGAGGCGCAACAGGAGGCGTTCTTCGAGCGTGTGCGCGAGTGCTACCTCCTGCGTGCGGCACGCGACCCGGGCCGATTTCGCATCATCGATGCGGCGCAGTCGATGACGCAGATCGAGGCGCAGCTCGAGGCGATCGACCTGCTGCGATGAGTAACACCGTGTATGAGTGGCAGCAAGCCGCCTGGCAATTTAGCCGCGCTGCGCTCGCGCGCGGCGGGCATGCGCTGCTTCTGACGGGTGCGCGGGGCTGCGGCAAGCGCGATCTCGCATTGGCTCTGGCCGCGGCATACTTGTGCGATGCGCCGCGGTCCGACGGGCGTGCCTGCGGATCGTGCGAGAGCTGCCGCTGGCTCGCAGCCGGTTCGCATCCTGATTTCGCGCTGATCGAGCCGTTGATCGAGAGTGACGACGCCGAAGCCAAGGCGAGCGCGGCGACGAGACGCTCGAGCGTGATTACCGTCAACCAGATCCGCGAAACGTGCGACCTCCTGGAGATCACGGCGCATCGCGATGCCGGCAAGGCGATCGTGATCCATCCGGCCGAGGCGCTCAATGCTGCCGCCTCGAATGCGCTGCTGAAGAGCCTGGAGGAACCACCGCCGCGAACGGTCTTTCTGCTCGTATCACATCGGCCCGCGCTCCTGCTGCCCACCGTGCGCAGCCGCTGCCAGTTCGTGCCGGTGCGCATTGCCGATCCGCTCTGCGCGCAGCGCTGGCTGGCAGCGAATACGCAATGCGAAGCTCCCGACCTGATGCTCGCCTTGGCGGGCGGCGCGCCGCTCGCCGCCGCCGCGATCGCCGCCGATCCCGCATGGACGCGCCGGAGCGGGTTTCTGCGCGCGCTCGGCGCGCCCGATGCCGATCCTGTGCGCATCGCCGACGTGTACCGCGACCTGGCACCGGCCCAGGTATTGTCGTGGTTACAGACCTGGACCTACGACCTCGTACAGTTCCGCTTCTGCGGGCGTACCCGGTATCATCGCGACCTGGAATCGATTGCGGGCGGAATCGCCCAATCGCTGCATCCGATCGCGGCGACTCGGTTGCACCGGGATCTGGTCGCTTTGCAACGGCACATCAATCATCCCTTGAACGCTCGGTTGTTGGTCGAAGCCATGCTGATTGCGTATCAGCGGGCTGTCGCGCGAGATGTGACGTCGGCATGAGCATGGATATCGACGCGGGTTTGGTTGACTCGCACTGCCACATCGATTTTCCGGATCTCGCCGGCGACATTTCAGGTGTGCTCGAGCGCATGGCCGATAGTGGCGTTACGCACGCGGTGTGCGTGAGTGTCAATCTGCAGGATTTTCCACGCGTCCTGCGACTTGCACACGAGCATTCGAATATCTTTGCGAGCGCCGGGGTGCATCCTGATCACAGCGGAGACGAGCCGTCGGAGTCGGAATTGCGCGCGGCGGCAAGCGACGGGCGCGTCATCGCGGTCGGTGAAACGGGCCTCGACTACTACCGCTCGAGCGGGGATCTCGAAGCGCAACGCGAGCGCTTTCGGCGTCACATTCGCGTTGCGCGCGAGATTCGCAAGCCGCTCATCATCCACTGCCGCCAGTCGGCAGACGATCTGCTGCGCATCATGCACGAGGAAGGTGCTCGTGAGGCAGGCGGCGTGATGCATTGTTTCACCGAGTCCTGGGCGGTGGCCGAGCGGGCGATGGCGATGAACTTCCACATTTCGTTTTCGGGAATCGTGACGTTTCGCAACGCCGAGACGCTGCGCGAGGTAGCACGGCGCGTTCCGCTCGAGCGTATGCTGATCGAAACGGACTCCCCGTACCTGGCGCCGGTACCCCATCGGGGCAAGACCAACGAGCCGGCATTCGTGCGCCACGTCGCCGAGGCTATCGCGCGAGTGCGCTCACTTCCAGTGGCGCAGATCGCTGCCGCCACGACCGAAAATTTCAACCGGTTATTTCATGCATTCTGACGCCACCATGTTGCAATTTAAACGTTTCCTTGTGCTTCTCTGCCTAGCGATCGGGATGCGCACCGCGCTCGCGTCCGATTCCTACGAAGCGATGCTTGCAGCCGTGAAGAACGGCGATGTGTCCGTAGTCAACGAACTGCTGGCCAAGGGAATCGATGTCGACTCGACCGATCGAATCGGCAGCACCCTCCTGATATCGGCATCGAGCCTCGGGCAGCTCGACGTCGCCAAGGCGCTGGTAGCGCACAAGGCGAACCTGAATGCGCGCAATCAATACGGGGAATCGGCCCTGATGTCGGCAGCTATCCGCGGGCATCGTGGGCTGGTCGAATACTTGCTCGCGAGCGGCGCCGAGGTCAATGCGCCGGGGTGGACGGCGCTCATGTTCGCGGCGGTGAAAGGACACGACGAAATCGCGCGCGTACTGATCGCGAAGGGCGCCAACGTGAATGCTTCATCCGAAAACGGCACGACAGCGCTCATGCTGGCTGCCAAGGAAGGCAATCTCGATACCGTGTTATTGCTGCTCGAGCGCGGTGCTGCGCCGAACTTGCGGAATCTCGCCGGAGCCACGGCGCTGGGACTGGCACTCGAAGGTGGCCGCAAAAACGTTGTGGCCGCATTGATCCGGTCGGGCGCCGAACAATGACAGGCTTCGGCTGCCAGCAGCGGGGCCTCCGCTGCTGGCAAAACATGTCGCCTAATGTGTATTATGTCAAATGACAGATGCGCCGGATTTCCGCCATGTACTCGATCCCGGCGCCGTAGCACGGCCGCCATAGAATCGCCGGCGTCGCAGTTGTGAAATCAAGTCCGACAGGCCCCTAGGGGTTGCCTGAGTCGCCGTCGGCGCGCCGTGCGGCCACGGCTGCGGCAAACTCGCCCTGCACGGTCCCCAGCGTCTTGAGCCAGCGCTGACCACCGAATGTGAAGCCTATCCAGTACCCGAGCTCGACCAGTTCGGGTTCGGTGAATTCCGCATGCAGCGCCGACCATAGCTTGTCGTCGGCCTGCGCCGGGTCGTACATGATCGCATCCGCATAGCGCAGAGCGAGCTTTTCGCGCGGGGTGAAGCGCGCTGACTTCTCGTAAGCCATCAGCTCGCTCATACGACTATCCGCCTCCCGCGCCGACCGCGCGGTGCCCTGATTACTTCAGTATCGGCACTCGACCGTGTAGGCGACATAGGCGCGCGTCAGCTCCTTCAGATCGTGCTCGAGTACCCCCGCGCCATCGTCGAACAGCATCTTGCGGGTGACGGTGAAAGAGCGCATGACATCGGGCTGATGCGCCCGGATCGCTTGATTCTCGGGACCCGGCCGACCGGCCGTAATAGCTTCCTGCAGCCACTCGCGGCATTGCGGGTCGGAAATGGCACTCGGATCGACGTAGCTGATGTGCGCCATGGACAGCTCCTCAGCGAGCTAGTCTACCGCAGGGCGGCGTGTGGGGCACGCCGCGCAGCAATTGGACATCGTAACCGTGTTTTCTTAGACTGATCCTCTCGCGGACCTCGAGGGATGGATTCATGAGCACAGGATTCGAAATCGTCAATCCGATCGCGCGGGTGTCGAGCGCGGACGTCGGCGCCGCTGCGGGCGCGAGGCGCGTCACCCAGGTCGAAGGCTTGCGCATCGGCCTCCTGGACAACGGGATGCCGCACGCGGTTGATTTTCTGACGCACCTGGGCGCGGCATTCGAGCGCCGCTACCGCACGCCGATCATCATGCGCCGCAAAGGCTTCTCGGCGCGCGGCGCCGAGCCCGAGATCATCGAGGCGTTGGCATCGAGTTGCGATGCAATCGTCACCGGATTCGGCGTCTGAGGCGGCTGCACGTCGTGGAGTGTCCACGACACGGCAGAACTGGAGAAGCGCGGGATTCCGACGGTCGCGGTGGTGGGCAAGGGCTTCGAGAAGGCGGCGCGTAGCTACGCCAAGGCGTACAAGCTGGCCGCACCGAGGTTGCTGCTGCTCGACGACACGCTCGCCCACCAAGGCGGCGAGGCGCTCGCCGAGATGGCAGCAGCGTCTGTCGAGCGCGTTATCGCCGAGTGGGCCGACAAGGGCCACGGGCGGGGCGATGCCACGCCGAGCGCGAGCGATTGGACGCCGCGGCTCCGAATCGATGGCGACTTTCTTGATGCCAATCGTGTGTTGCTCGAGCAAGGGCTCACCGACGGGCTTCCCGTTATTCCGCCCCTACCCGGCTTGGTCGATCAGTTCGTTGCGGCCTCGGGGCGAAGTGCGAGCGAGGTGATCGCGCGGCTCATGCCGCTCATGGGAGATATCACGGTGGAGCGCATCGCTGCGAACGCCGTGATGGCAGGCTGCCGTCCGAACGTCATGCCGGTCCTCGTCACCGTGGTCCAGGCGATGGCGGCCGAGGAGTACCGGATCAATCACGTAGTCACGACCGCGCACACGCTTTTTCCGTTGGTCGTGGTAGGTGGCCCGATCGCACGCGAGGTCGGGATGAGCGACGGACGCGATCTCAGCGCCGAGGGCTGGCGCCCGAACGCCACAATCGCACGCGCCGTTCGCCTGATCATGTACAACTGCATGAGCCTTCCGGGCGTACACGGCGCCGCATGTCAGGGGCATTTCGGTAAGATCGCCGACGCGCTCGCCGAAAACCTGGAGCAAAGCCCGTGGCCGCCGATCCACGTCGAAATGGGCTATCGGGCGACCGACAACGTGGTGACGGTGATGTCGGTGGAGCCGCCGCAGATGGTCGACGACACCAGCGCCTTGAGCGCGCAAGGCGTACTCGCCAATTTCGGTGCGCAGATGGCGACCTCGGGCAACCGGCCTGTGTTCGGGCCGACGCAGCACATGTTGATCTTCGGCCCCGCGCATGCGAACAAGGTGGCGCAGGGCGGTTTCGACCGCAAACTGATCCGGCGCTTCATCTACGAGGTTTACCGCATCCCGGTGCATCAGTTTCCGCCGGAGTCGCGCGAGCGGTGGAGTGATTGGAAGAAGTTGCTCTACGGCAGCAACACGATGGAGCACGCCACGCTGGCGGTGGTCGAAGATATCGACGATATATTCATCATGGTGCACGGCGGTGCGGGGCCCAATTCGTTCTTCGTCCCCGGCATCAACAACCACCGCTCCGTCACGCGCAAGATCGAATGAGCCTCTTCGCTTGCCTGGTCGGCGATCTGCCGGCGTCTGCGGAGGCGCGCATCGAACGCCTCATGACGGGCATGCTCGCCGACGGCCTGCCACTGGTGCCACCGTCGGAGGCGGCCGTGGCGCGTATGCTGGCCGCCGCGGGGCGAACCGCACCGGCGGTGCTGGGCGAAATGGCGCCATTGCTGCAAGAGCTGCGCACCGAGGATGCCGCGATCTGCGCGGTCGCGGCCGGATGCGAGCCGGCGTGTTTTCCGGTCGTGCTCGCGGCGCTGGAAGCGGTGCTCGATCCGGCGTTCAATCTGCTCGCGATTCAAGCCACCACCGAGCTCGCTTCTCCGCTGATTCTCGTGAACGGTCCGATCGCGCAGCGACTCGGGCTGCAGTCGGGCAGCGGCTGTCTTGGCCCCGGCTTTCGCGCCAATGCGACCATCGGTCGCACGCTGCGGCTCGCCTGTATGCATATCGGTGGTGCGCTCCCCGGTGAAACCGACATGGCGACTTTCGGCCACGGCGGCAAATTCAGCGCCTGCTTCGCCGAAGCCGAGGCTGAGATGCCTTGGGAGCCTCTGCACGTGGCACGCGGCCTCCCCGCCGGGCAGAGTGCCGTGACCGTGATCGGCGCCGATCCTCCGGTAAACGTGAACGACTTCGGCAGTACCTCGCCCGCAGGGCTGGTGCAGATGATCGGTGAGACCATGGCCTACCCGGGCTCGAACAATGCACAAGGCGGTGGCGAAGTGCTCGTGGTGCTCAGCCCGGCGCACGCCGGCGTTTTCGCGCGCGCGGGAATGTCGAAGCGTGATGTCCAGGCTGCGCTTTACCAGCGGGCGCGTGTGCCGCTCGCGCGGTTCTCGGACGAGGTCATGCTGCGCGTACGCCACAAGCGTGCGCCGCAGTATGGGGATGATCTGCCCGATCCCCTGCCCGTGGTCGATGCCCCCGACAATATCCTGATCGCTGTCGCCGGCGGCCCGGGCGCGCATACGATATTTTTTCCGACCTATGGCGAGACGCGTGCTGTGACGCGGCTGGTCGGCGGCGGTTGACGGACGCACACGCAGTCCCTGGAGGCCGCCGCGCGACGCGCCGTTGGTGCCAAGCAGCGACACCGTGGGCCGCCGCGGCGGATACCGCCGGGCGCTCAGCCGGCGAATGCCGAGATCCCGGTCTGACTTCGCCCGAGCACCAGTGCGTGCACGTCGTGCGTTCCTTCCAGAGTGTTGACGGTTTCGAGATTGAGCAGATGGCGGATGACGTGGAACTCGTCCGAGATGCCGTTACCACCGTGCATGTCGCGTGCCGCCCGAGCGATTTCAAGCGCCTTGCCCGCCGAATTGCGCTTGAGCAGCGACATCATCTCCGGGGTCGCCCTCCCCTGCTCGCGCAGCCGACTCACGTGCAGGCAGGCAAGCAGTCCGATGCCGATCTCGCTCTGCATGTCGGCGAGCTTCTTCTGGATGAGCTGATTGGCCGCAAGCGGGCGACCGAACTGTTTGCGCTCGGAGACATAGTCGCGCGCCGCGTGCCAGCAGAATTCTGCCGCACCCATCGCGCCCCAGCAGATCGCGAAGCGGGCGTTGTTGAGGCAGCCGAACGGACCCTTGAGACCACGCGCGCCCGGCAGCAGGTTCTCATCGGGGACGAATACGTCGTCCATCGCGATCTCTCCCGTGGGTGAGGCGCGCACCGAGAACTTGCCCTCGATCTTGCGCGTTTGCAGTCCTTTCATACCGCGCTCGAGGATGAAACCGCGCACCGTGCCGGAGTCGTCCTTCGCCCACACCACCATGATGTCGGCGATCGGTGCATGCGTGATCCAGAGCTTTGTTCCACTCAGCCGCCAGCCGTTGTCGACCTTGCGCGCGCGGCTCGCCATGGCTCCGGGGTCCGAACCGTGGTCGGGTTCGGTCAACCCGAAGCAGCCGAGCAGCTCGCCTCTGGCCATTTTTGGCAGATATTTCTCACGCTGTGCTTCGGTGCCGTAGGCATAAATCGGCGTCATGGCAAGCGAAGACTGCGCCGCGCATGCCGAACGGAAGCTGGTGTCGACTCGTTCGAGCTCGCGCGCGACGAGGCCGAAAGCCACGTAGCCGATCCCGGCGCAACCGTAGCCCTTGAGGGTTGCGCCGAGGAACCCCATGTCGCCCAGCTCGCGCATCACCGTGATGTCGAACGTCTCGTTGCGGTTCGACTGCAGGATGCGAGGCATGAGTCGCTCCTGCGCGAAGGTGCGTGCGCTGTCGCGGATGAGGCGCTCGCCTTCGGTGAGTAGCGAATCGAGCAGCAGCGGATCCTGCCAGTCGAAGTGACCGCCAGTGAGTGTCACCGCGGCCACATCGACCGGCGCCGGCGCCTTCGCGTCCACTTCGCCCGACATTACCAGCTTAGAGCGCGCAATCGAGCGGTCGATCAGATCCGCTCGAGCACGATCGCCATGCCTTGACCGACGCCAATGCACAGCGACACCAGCGCATAGCGCCCGCCGCTGCGCTGCAATTGGCGAGCAGCGGTGAGCGCGATGCGCGCACCCGAGCAACCAAGCGGATGACCGAGCGCGATCGCACCGCCGTTCGGATTGACGCGGCTGTCGTCCAGATCGACCTCGAGACCCTTCAGACACGCCAGCACCTGGGCCGCAAACGCCTCGTTGATCTCGATCACGTCCATGTCCTTGATGCCAAGCCCGGCGCGGGCCAGCGCCTTTTTCGACGCGGGTACCGGGCCGAAGCCCATGATGCGCGGCGGCACACCTGCCGCACCCGTGGCGAGGACTCGTGCGATCGGCTTCTTGCCGGCACGCTCACCGGCACCCAGGTTACCGAGAAACAGCGCTGCAGCCCCGTCGTTCACCCCGGAAGCGTTGCCCGCAGTGGTAACGCCACCGTCGAACAGCACACGCAGCTTGGAGAGTGCTGCCATGTCGGTCTGTGGGCGTGGGTGCTCGTCCTCGGCCACGACTTCGGGCGGTGCCTTCCTGCCCTTGTCGAGCGACACTGGCGTGATCTCGCCGGCGAAGAAGCCCTCGCCCTTGGCGTTGGCATACTTCTGCTGCGAGGCAAAGGCAAACTTATCGGCCGCTTCACGCGAGATGTCGAAATCCCTGGCAAGGTTGTCCGCGGTCTGTGGCATCGTGTCGTCGCCGAACTCCTTCACGATGCGAGGATTCGGAAAGCGCGAGCCGATGGTGGAATCGAAGACGCGCATATCGCGCGAATACGGCGAGTCGCTCTTTCCCATGACGAACGGTGCGCGGCTCATGCTCTCGACACCGCCAACCAGGAACAGATCGCCCTCCCCTGACGTGATCGCGTGCGCCGCATTCACGATGGCGTTCAACCCGCTGGCGCAATTGCGCTGCACCACCGAGCCACCAAGCTCGATCGGCAGACCTGCGAGCAGTCCGGCGTGGCGCGCGATGCAACGGCTATCTTCGCCGCCTTGGTTGGCGCAGCCAATCACCATGTCTTCGATGTGCTCGGCCTTGAAAGGATTCTTGTCGACCAGTGCGCGCAGCACGTTGCCCAGCATGTCGTCCGGACGCACCGGTGCGAGCTTGCCGCCGTAACGGCCGATCGGGGTGCGCGTACCGTCGTAGATATAGGCGTCGAGCATGACGTTCTCCTTTGTGCTAGTTGTCCAGGGTAAGCAGCGATACGCCGAGGCGCGCGCGGCGCGAAAGCCACAAGGTCGGGCGATAGCGCTGATCGCCATAGACGCGTTGCATGTTGTTGAGCACCTTCAGGATGCGCTCCGGGCCGAGCCGATCGCCGAACGCAAGCGGACCGTGCGGGTAGTTGAGTCCGAGCGTCACCGCCTTGTCGATATCGGCCGGTGTCGCGGTCTGGTTCTGCGCGACTGAGCAGCCGATGTTCACGATCATGGCGATGATGCGCTGGGCGATGAAGCCGGGGCTGTCCTTGGCCACCACCACCGGAACGCCGTCCGACGCAAGCAGGCCGTGGGCGGCATCGCGGAAGGCGGGTTCCGTAATCGGGCAAGTCATGATCGTGCGCCGCTTTGCCATCGGGAAAAGCGTATCGACCGCCACCGTGCGCCTGGGGTCGAGTCCCTGTTCGAGTGCACAGGTGGTGGTATCTTCGCCCAGCGGCGTAACGAAGATAAGCGCCCTAGCGCTCGGTTTCGCACCCGCTTCCACCGGCGCCCCAAGCTTGTCGAGCAACTGCGTGAGCGCGCTATGTCCGCCGGGTTCGGCCTGGCTTACCCAGACGCTTTGCGGGCGTGCGCTCGGTGCCGTCGCTTCCGGCGCAACCGCCTGTTGGCCGCTGGCATAGTCGTAGAAGCCGCGTTTCACCTTGCGCCCGAGAATGCCGGCGTCGAGACGGCTTCGCATCACGAGCGACGGCCGATAGCGCGCTTCGTGGAAGAACTGGGCGTACAACAGCTCCGATGCCGGTTGCGTGACATCGAGCGCGGTGAGATCCATCAGCTCGAACGGACCCATGCGAAAACCGCCGACATCGCGCATCACTCGGTCGACCTCGACGAAACTGGCGATGCCCTCGGACACCAGGTGCGAGGCCTCCAGCGAGTAGCCGCGTCCGACCTGGTTGACGAGAAATCCCGGCGCATCCTTCACTCGCACGGGTTCGCGTGTCATGCGTCTGCCCAATGCCATCAGTGCGTCGCCCACCCAGGGCTCGGTCAACACGCCGTCGATTACCTCCACCAGACGCATCAGCGGAACAGGATTGAAGAAATGGAAACCCGCGAAGCGACCGGGGTGTTTGAGCTTGTTCGCGAGCAGGGTGACCGAAAGCGATGAGGTATTGGAGGCGATGATGCAATCGTCGGCGACGATTGCCTCCAACTCGGCGAAGAGTTTCTGCTTGACATCGGGATTTTCGACGATCGCCTCGATTACGGCCTGACACGGCGTGAGGTCGGCGGGGCCGTCGACGATCTGAATGCGCGCGGTGGCCGCGGTTGCCTGCTCGGTGGTCATGCCACCCTTCTCGGCCGCGCGCTTGAGCATGCCATCGATGAATTTCAGCGCCTCCTGCGCCGCGCCCGGCTTGGCATCGGTGAGTCTCACCCGGATGCCGCCGGCCGCCGCGACTTGCGCGATGCCTCGGCCCATGGCGCCTGCGCCGATTACGCCGATCAAGAGGTCGGGGCGGTTCGCGTCGAATCCCACGGTGGTGTCTCCTGCACGATTGCGCTATGTTTGCGTGGCAGGTCGCCGCACTTGCCCGCCACGCCTGTAGCGGATTGGGGTCGACCCGATAAGCCGCAATTCTACAGCGTTCGATGCGCCGAGGGCACGACGGCAGACAAGGGTAACCCGAGGGACATTGCCGGGACTGGCACGCACGCGATTTCGCGCTGAGCGAGGAGATGAGCAACGTCATGAAAACGGTACTGGAACTTGCACATGCACTCGCGGCCGGCACCACCACGAGCGAGACGATCATCGAAGCAGCGCTCGCCGCGGCGATCCGGCCCGACGGCGAAGGCAAGCGTGTATTCATTGCGCTCGACCCCGACAAGGTGCGAGCCCAGGCACGGGCTGCCGATACGCTACGTAAGGCGGGTATCGTCCCCTCACCGCTCGCTGGTCTGCCGATCTCGATCAAAGATCTGTTCGATGTGGCCGGTGAAGTCACCTCGGCCGGTTCGGTCGTGTTGCGCAACGCTCCTGCCGCAACCGCCGACGCCCCGGCTGTCGCACGCCTGCGCGCCGCTGGTGCCGTTCTCGTGGGTCGAACGAATCTCACCGAGTTCGCATATTCGGGGCTCGGCATCAATCCGCACTACGACACGCCACGCAATCCTTACGACCGCGCAGCGGGCCGCGTTCCGGGCGGATCGAGCGCTGGCGCGGCGGTCTCGGTCACCGACGCCATGGCCGTGATTGGACTCGGCACCGATACGGGCGGCTCGACCCGTATTCCCGCGGCGCTGTGCGGAATCGTCGGATACAAGCCGAGCAAGTTCCGTATCCCGACCGAAGCGGTGTTTCCGCTCGCCGCGTCGCTCGATTCGATCGGACCGATGGGTCCGAGTGTCGCATGCTGCGCGCTGACCGACGCCGTGCTCGCGGGCGAGCCGCCCGTTGCGCCCGAGCCGGCAGCGCTTGCCGGATTGCGCCTCGCCGTGCCGAAAACGCTGGTGCTCGATGATCTCGACGAACACGTGAGCAGGGATTTTGCGCGCGTTCTCGATCGTCTCTCGCGGGCCGGCGCCAGACTCACCGAGATCGCGCTCGCACCTTTCGGCGAAATGAACGAGATCAACAAACCGGGCGGACTGTCGCCGATGGAAGCCTATTATGCGCACCGCGAACTGCTCGCCCGCGACGGTGAGCGCTACGATCCGCGCGTGCGGCTGCGCGTCCTGGGTGGCGCCAAGGCCACGGCGGCGGATTATCTCTGGACGCTTGATCGGCGCCGCGACTGGATCGCGCGCGTGAGCCGGGATACGTCGGCATATGACGCATTCATCATGCCGACCGTAGCCTGTGTCGCTCCGCTGCTCGCACCCTTGGTCGACGACGACACCGCCTACCGGCACAGCAATGCGCGCGTGCTGCGCAACACCAACCTGATCAACTTCCTCGACGGCTGCGCGCTGTCGATCCCGTGTCACGAGTCCGGTCATGCGCCAACCGGTCTCATGGTGTGCGGGCTGAACGGCAGCGATCGGCGCATCTTTGCGATTGGAGCCGCGATCGAAGCGTTGCTCGGGCGGCCGTCGAACGCGTAAGCCGCACCGCCGTCAGCGTGATCGGCGCTAGCACTTCGAGGCCAAATTCTGGGACGTGATCGGGTTGTATCTCAATCCGCCGGATCGAGCGCTGGTGCTGTGCTGCGACGAAAAGTCCCAATGCCAAGCGCTGGAGCGCAGCCAGCCGGGGCTGCCGTTGGGTATTGGACATATTCGGACACGAACGCACGACTACATCCGGCACGGCACGATCACGCTGTTTGCGGCGCTCAAGCTCGCATTTCGTAAGCGCGGCGTACTGCCCGGCGGGGCCGATCCGCGCCGGCCGGCCTACGTGCTCGGGTGGTGAGCGTCCAGCAGCAGCAGCCAGTCAACCGCGTACAGCGTCAATCCCGCCGCAATCACCGGGTTGAGATCGAGCTCGCGTA